>PLNK01000140.1 GCA_003142755.1 Chloroflexota bacterium
CCGGCCCTGTACCACCAGGCCGCAGCCGGGGCGAAGGACTTGAACCCGGCGCGCGACGAGCTCGAGCAAAACGCCTGGCGCGCGGCCGAACGGCAATCCGTGCCGATCTTCGGCATCTGCCGCGGTCTGCAATCGATCAACGTCTTCGCGGGTGGAAGCTTGCTGCAGGACGTGCCGAGCCACGCCGGGACGCCCTATGGGGAGGGCCCGGCCCACACCCACAACATGGAGGTCGACTCGGACAGCCGCCTGGGCCGGGCTCTCGCGGAAGGCTCTCCGGATGGCCTGGCCACGACGGACGAAGACGACACGACCATCGAATTGACGGTCAACACCTACCACCATCAGGCCGTCGACCAGCTCCGGCTGGCCCCGGGTCTTCGGGCCGTGGGCTGGGCGGCCAGCGAGACCGGCCGCCTGGTCGAGGCACTGGAGAGTCGCGACGGCCGCTGGATCGTCGCGGTGCAGTGCCACCCGGAACGGACCGAGTCCACACCCAACGAGTTCGAGGGCCTCTGGGAAGCCTTCGTCCGCGCCGCGCGCGAGGCTACCGCCGAATCCGTCGCCGAGCCCGTGGCCCGACCCTCACAGTCACGCGACCGGCTCTCGCCGCGGCGCCGGTAACGCTATCGTGTCCCGGTCACGGGGGCGCTAGAACGCGACGCATGGGCGCACCGCCACGGGAGACAGGCGGAGGAGGTCTTCGGTGTTCGTACCCCTCTCGGTGCTCGAGTTCCGCGACCGGGCGGAAACCTACTTCGGCGAGAAGGTGGGCGTAGTCGATGGCGAACGTCGCTTCACCTACCGTCAATTCGGTGAGCGGACCCATCGGCTGGCCAACGCCCTGGTCGAACTTGGGGTTCAGCCGGGCGATCGTGTCAGCTTCATCACCTACAACACCCACCAGCTGCTCGAGGCCTACTACGGCGTGCTCGAAGCCGGCGCGGTGCTCAACCCGATCAACATTCGGCTGAACCCGAAGGAGATCGCCTACATCCTCGGCCATGCCGGCTCGAAGGTCGTCTTCTTCCACAAGGACTTCAAGCCGCTCGTAGAGGCGCTGCTCCCGGAGCTGCCGACCAGACCACGGTTCGTGATCATGGAAGGTCAAGTGGATGGCGTCGCCTCGGACGAGTACGAGGCCCTCCTGTCCGGCGGCTCGCCGGACCGACTGACGCCCAGCATCGATGAGAACTCGATGGCCGAGCTGTTCTATACCAGCGGCACGACGGGCTTCCCCAAGGGCGTGGTCATGACTCACCGCGAGCTGTACCTGCACAGCATGTATGCGGAGATCGGCCTGCAGTTCACCGAGGATGACGTCGCCCTGCACGTGGTGCCGCTGTTCCACGTCAACGGCTGGGGCACGCCCCACTTCCTGACCATGATCGGCGGCCAGCACGTGATGCTCCGCAAGTTCGAGCCACTGGCCCTGATCCAGGCCATCGAGCGCCACCAGGTGACCCGCGTGCTGGCCGTCCCAGCGATCTTCAACGCCATGCTCCATCACCCCGAACGGACGAAGCACGATCTGTCGAGCCTCAAGCAGGTGATCATCGGCGGCTCGCCCTCTTCGCCCACGTTGATCGCCGGTTTGGAGGAGGCCCTCCACTGCCAGGCCATCGTCGGCTATGGCCTGACCGAGACGTCGCCGATCCTGACCCTGGCCACGCCTCGCAGCTTTCTGACCGCGACCGACACCCCGCAGAAGCGCCAGCTCCGACAGTCCTGGACGGGCTGGCCTCTCGTCGGCGTGGGCCTGCGTGTGGTCCGCTCCGACGGCCGAGACGTCCGCGCTGACGGCGACCAGATCGGCGAGATCGTCGTCCGATCGAACACGGTCATGGACGGCTACTACAAGGACCCCGAGGCGACGGCCGAGACGATCCGCGACGGCTGGCTCCACACCGGCGACATGGCCGTCATCGACGATCAGGGCTACGTCCTCATCAAGGACCGCTCCAAGGACATCATCATCCGGGGCGGCGAGAACATCTCCTCGGTCGAGGTCGAGAACGCCATCCTGTCGCACCCGGCCGTGCTGGAATGCGCGGTGGTTTCGGCGCCCGACAAAGCCCTCGGCGAAGCACCCGTGGCGATCGTCGTCATCAAGCCGGGCGAGTCGACGACTGTCAAGGAGCTGCGCGACCACTGCAAGGTGCACCTTGCCCGCTTCAAGGTTCCGCGCGACATCCACTTCCGCGACGCCCTGCCCAAGGGCGGCACCGGCAAGGTCCTGAAGACCGAATTGCGCGAGCCTTTCTGGAAGGGACACGACTCGCGCGTGCAGTAGACGCGCGAGTAGCAGCGGTGAGGACTCGGAATGCGTGGCTGGCCCTCGGCGCTCTGACGGCGATCGTCGCGGCCGCGGTTGTGCTGCGCTTCGTCGATCTGGCCGTCAACCCGGGCGGCCTGTACGGCGACGAGGCGGCGGAGGGTCTCGACGCCGCGCGTCTGCTCCACCAGCCGGGGTTCCTGCCGGACTTCCTCGTCTGGTTCAAGGACGACGGCGGGCGCGAGGCACTCTTCGCCTATGTTGTCGCCGGGGCGTTCGGGCTGTTCGGGCAGTCGGTGCTTGTGCTCCGGGCCACGGCCGCAGCCTTTGGAGTGGCGGGCGTGCTCGGCATCGGCGCGCTGGGGCGGCGCTTCGGGACGTGGACCGGGGTAGTGGCGTCGGCCTGGGCCGCGGGCTCGTTGTGGCTGGTATGCGTCAGCCGCGACGGCATGCGCAACGCCATCGTGCCGCTCTTCGGGGCTACGGCGCTGATCGCGCTGCTGTGGTGGGCGCGCAGACCGGGTCGGTGGCAGGCCGCGGTCGCAGGGGCGGTGACGTCCCTGGCGGCGCTGTACACATACCAGCCGCTCAAGCTGCTGCCCGTCCTGCTGGTCGTCTGGCTGTGGTGGCTGCGCCGGACCGATCGCGAGACGTACCTGCGCCTTCGTGCCGGCCTGGTCCCGTTCATGGCAGCCTTCGTCATCGTGGCCGCGCCGATGATCGCCGTGGCGGTCACCAACCCAACGAACTACTTCGGCCGGGTGGCGTCGACGAACGCGCTCAACCCGGGCGTACGAGCCGATGACAACCCGCTGATCCATGCCTTGCGGACGATCGGGATGTTCGGCCTGACCGGCGACCCGAACCAGCGCCACGACGTGGCGGGCTTGCCGCTCCTGCCGCTGCCACTCGGCGTGGTCGCGGCCGCTGGTCTGGTGCGGCTGTGGCGGATGCGTCGCGACCCGAGCCACTC
>PLNK01000072.1 GCA_003142755.1 Chloroflexota bacterium
CCGGCCTCGGAAAGCGGGGCGAAGACCGCGTGAGCCACACCGGGCCGGTCCGGGACCTCGACCAGCGTCACCTTGGCGACGTTGCGGTCGTGGGCCAGGCCGCGAACCTTGTTGCGCTGCTCNNGTGTATATGCCCCGGACATCGGTAAAGATCTGACAGCGGTCGGCCTCGAGAGCGGCGGCGAGCGCGACACCGGTGGTGTCCGAACCGCCGCGGCCGAGAGTGGTTACCTCAGAGAGGGTCGGGTCGAGCTGGCTCTGGCCCTGGAAGCCCGCCACGATCACGACTCGCCCCGCGGCCACCTCGGCCTGGATGCGTGACGGATCGATCCCGGCGATTCGGGCCTTGCCGTAATTGCCGTCGGTCGTGATACCCGCCTGCGCCCCCGAGAGTGCGATCGCCGGCACACCGAGCGCGTGCAGGGCCATCGAGACGAGAGTGGCGCTCTGGTGCTCGCCTGTTGCGAGGAGCATGTCGAGCTCGCGCGGATCCGGTTCGTCCGTGATGGCGCCGGCCAGGGCGAGCAGCTCATCGGTTGTATCGCCCATCGCCGACACGACGACCACCAGGTCGGAACCCGTGGCGCGCTCGCGCGCGATGCGTGCGGCGACACGCCGGATCCGGTCGGCGTTGGCTACGGACGAGCCACCGTATTTCTGAACGATGAGCGGTTTGGACATGGCGGGCATTCTAGCAGCCGAGAGCAGTTCATCTCGACACCGCGAGGCGCAACTCGAGAGACCGCGAGACGCAACCGGCCGCCTCCGCGACGGTACCCGCGCCCCTTCTCGGAACAATGGTCTTCCACACCACCGAGGAGTTCACACGATGTGCTTCGATCTGGACAGCGCTCCCCCGATCCCTCCGATAGCCGGCGCGGCCGTAGAGAGCAAGTCGCTTACTCTCCGCGCCGCCGACGGCAACTCGTACCGGGCCTTCCATGCCTGGCCCGTTGAGACCACGGGCAAGGCCATCGTCATCCTGCCCGACGTTCGCGGGTTGCACCACTATTACGAGGAGCTGGCGATTCGCTTCGCCGAGATCGGTGTCGAGGCGCTGGCCATCGACTACTTCGGCCGGACCGCCGGCTTGAGCGATCGCGGCGACGACTTCGACTACGGCCCGCATGTCGCCCAGACCACGTGGGCCGGGCTTTCGGCCGACATCACCGGGGCCGCCAAATACCTCCGGAACGAGGGCCAGGGGGTCCGCTCGCTCTTCACGACCGGCTTCTGCATGGGCGGCCGGACGGCCTTCCTGGCCGCGACGTTGGGCCTGGGTATGGCCGGGGTCGTGGGCTTCTACGGCTTTCCCGGCGGCCCGGGCCGCAACGACACGCCCGCGCCGATCGACGTCGTCGGCAAGATGGAGTGTCCGGTGCTCGGCATCTTCGGCGGCGCCGACGCTGCCATCCCGGTGGCTACGATCCAGCAGTTCCGAGAAGCCTTGACTTCGGCCGGGCTGGACAACGAGATCGTCGTGGAGCCCGACGCCCCACACAGCTTCTTCGACCGCAAGCAGGCCGAGTTTCAGCGGCAATCGGACGATGCGTGGGCCCGCGTCCAGCACTTCGTCGAGGCGCACGGCGCGAACTAGCCGGGTCGCTTCGGCCGAGTTCGGACGCAGCCCGACGACAGCACATGCCCCGCTGTGCGACCATTCGCGGGCGCGGCGCCGTTCACAGCGATGCTCGCGCCGACAGCGGAGGAATCGATGTTCAGGCGACGCGATCGGCGCGACGAGTCCGAGGTCCAGGTTGACGCCCCCGAGGCGGAGTTCGACGAGGAGCTCGACGAGGGGTTCGACGGGGCCGAGCTGCGCGACCAGCCCGAGGATATGACGGCCGACCTGGAGTCGCAGGCCGCCGACTACCTCGCCGACAACGACGTCTGGATGTACGGCCCCAACGCCCCGGCCGTTCTCGAGATCCTGGACCGGCTCGAGGAGATGGTGCCGGACGAGGCGCGACCGCTCGCCGAAGCCTGGCTGGCCATCCCCAAGTCGGATCGCGAGCGCGCCCGCAAGGCCGTCCGCAAGATGGCCGAGGACGATGAGGAGATCGGCCGCCACCTCCAGCTCGTACGTGAGGCCGTGGGCACGTGGATGGCAGTCACGGGTCCCTACCCGGAATTCGTCGCGGCGGATCCGGACTGGGGCCGCATCTGCGCCCAGGCCGGCGAGGCGGCGCTCGACGCGGCCACGGCCGTGATCCTCGAGGGCAAGCTCGAGGAGAAGCACTACGAGGCCCTGCTCGAGCCGTGGTCGGAGACGATGGCCGAGCTCGAGGCCGCTGCCGACGCGGTCCGGCTCGAAGGCGTGCCCGACGGCGAAGCCGATGATGCCGAGGACGAAGAAGCCGACGAGGAGCCTGCGGGCGAGGGTGAGTTCGGGCCCAACTCGCTCGAGGTCTCCGACTTCCTGAACCGCCTGTGGCTGCTGACGCCCGAGCAGGTCGGGCGGCTCGTGAGCGGCTGGCAGAGCGTCGAGCGCGAGGACCTCAAGTCGGCTCACGAACGGCTTCGCGTCCTGGTGGACGAGGATCCCGAATGGCGAGACGAGGTTCGCCGCGCGCAGGACAAGCTCGCACCGTGGCTGAACGCCGGCCGCGTCCAGGAGACGTCCGGCTTCCTCGGCCAGACAGGACACGGCGAGTCCCGCAAGATGGCCGGCCCCGCCCTGGCCGACGCCGTGGCCGCTCTCGTGCTGGGCGATCTGCTCGATCTCGGGGACGCGGAACTCCTGTACGGAGCGTGGTTCAATCTGGTTGGCGCGCCGCAGCTGCCGGTCGCGACTGACGACGGCCCAGCCGAGGCGGAGCCGCCCAAAGCCGAGAAGCCGAAGAAGAAGGCCGCGAAGACCGCTCCCGCCGCCAAGGCGAGCTCAGGCTCTGCCAAGGCTGTCGCCGCGCCAAAGACGAAGGTCCCAACCGGCAAGCCGGCCCCAACCGGCAAGCCCGCAAAGAAGTGATCAGATGGCTCGGGCGGCGCCCGGGCCCGGAGGGTCGATGTTCCATAGAAAGAAGCCCGATGCCGGTGACGAGCCCAACCGGCTCCGGATCGAAGCCACGCCCAACACCCTGAGTTGGGCTGCCGACAAGACCGAGCCCGCCGAGGAGGACTTCCCCGCGGGCGACGACGACCTCGCCGCGGACGATCCCGAGGCCGGCGGCCGCCGAGCCGCGGATCTCCAGGCCGAGCTCGAGCGCCAGGCCGAAGAGTACGGGCTGACCGGCGTCGACCCGGCCGCGATCTACGGCCCCAACGGCGAGGCGGTCTTGTCGCTGCTCGAGTCCTTGCCGACCATCGACTACGACACGGCTGAGGCAATCGCCGACGCGTATGAAGCGATCTCGGGGGCCGAGCGCAAGGTTGCCCAGACTGTGATTCGGCGCCGCCACCGCGGTGGCGAGCTCGAGGCTGAGCTGCGCACGGCGGAACAGGCGGTCTCCGATTGGCTCGCCTCATTGATCCTCACGGACGACGACGAGGCCCTGTTCGGCGTCGTCGCGGACGCGGCCACGGACGCCGTGGATGCGCTCGTCCTCGAGGACGAGCTGGACGACGTCGACTTCGACACGCTCTACGGTCCGTGGTCGGAAGTCATGGACGCCGAGGAAGGTGAAGACGCCGACGCGGGCGGGGGCTCGAGCAAGGGCGGAGCCGGCGCGGCGGCAGGCTCGGCGGCCGGCACCAGGGACGTCGCGGCGCCCGCCGAGGACAAGGCCGCTGATGAAGAAACGGCCGACGAAGAGACGGCCGACGAAGGCGAGTTCGGCCCGAACACGGAGCTGGCCGTCGAGTTCCTGACCACGCTCGGCCGCCTGGACTCGGTCCAGACCGCGGAAGTCCTGGCCGCCTGGCGCGAGCAGCCCAAGGAAGAGCTGAAGGCGGCCCACCGCGCCGTGCAGAGCCTGGCCGACGAAGACGCGAAGTGGCGCGAGCAGCTGCGGCTCGCCCAGGAGGAGGTCTTCGCCTGGATGGACCATCGGACGACGAAGCTCCTCGAACACTATTCCGGCACGACCGACGCCAAACTCCGCGAGTCCGCCGGGCCAGCGGTGGCCGACGCCATCGCCGCGCTGGTCATGGCCGACATGCTCGAGCCCGAAGATGCCGAGACGCTGTACGCGCCCTGGGCGGAGACGGTCGGCCAGCCGGCGCTGCCCACATACGAGGACGACGAGACCACCTGAGGACGTCAATGAAGCAGTCGATCGTCACCCTGGACATGGAAGGCGTGCTGACGCCGGAAATCTGGATTGCCGTGTCGGAAAAGACGGGCATCCCGGACCTGCGCCGCACCACGCGCGATGAGCCGGACTACGACAAGCTCATGCGCGGCCGGCTGGCCATCCTCGACCGGCACGGGTTGAAGCTGTCGGACATCCAGGGCGTCATCGGCACGCTGGCACCGCTACCGGGCGCCAAGGAATTCCTCGACGAGCTCCGCACCTTCGTGCAGGTGGTGATCCTGTCCGACACGTTCGAGCAGTTCGCCGCTCCCCTGCTCCGCCAGCTCAACTACCCCACGCTGCTGTGCCACCAGCTGATCGTCGAGAACGACCACATCGTCGACTATCAGCTGCGCATCCGCGAGCAGAAGCGCGAGGCCGTGGCCGCGTTCAAGCGGATGAACTACAACGTCATTGCGGGCGGCGATTCCTTCAACGACACGGCCATGCTCGGCGAAGCCAACACGGGCATCCTGTTCCGTGCGCCCGCGAACGTGATCGAGCAGTTCCCCCAGTTCCCCGCCGTCGAAACCTACGCCGACTTCATGGGGTTGATCAAGCGGGCTAGGACGTAGAACCTACGGGCGGAGCGGGGCGCCAACTGGGCGGGCGGGGCGCCAACTGGGCGGAATCAGCCCCGGGTCGAGGCTGCTCAGATCGACATACACATGCTTCATGTGACGCAATGCTCGGCCCGGCCTGCTCTTCCCATGAGCGAATGCGACCGGAGAACGCGGCGCGCCGCCTTCGCGCGGTCGATCTTGCTCATCCTGGTGTGCTTCTACGACCGATACGGGGCCGGGAAAGCGATAGCGGTCGAAGTTGTGTGTCGATCTGGACAGCAACGACGTGATCCGGCGCGCGACACCGCTCGATTGGTCGCGAATGCTCAGCTGGTGAGCACCGAGCCGGCCCAGAGGCGACTTTGGTCGAGTGTGTATGCCAGCCTGAGCAAGGCCAGCAAGCTCGCGCGGGGCTGCCGCCGTCAAGGCGGCGAGCGCCAAGCCCCCGCCGTCGAGACCTACGCCGACTCTATGGGGCTGATCAAGCAGGCCCGAGGGTAGAGCACCTGCAGCCGACTGTCCGGCGAGCTCCAGGCGATCAGGCGATCAGGCGATCGTGTCCTCAAGAGCTCCGTCTGACTCGGCCCGCGCCCTCGCTCGGAGGACTTCTAAGGCGTCGTGGACTTGCTGCCGATCAGAGCCTTCGGACAGGCAGGCCTTCACAACGGCCACCAAAGCAGCCCCCGACGGATCCGCGCGAGGGCGGCTGCGAATTCGCTGCCGTCCATGCTGTCGAGCCGGGCCTATTACCAGCCCAGAGCCTTCATAACTCCCGCCGTGGTCGGCGCCGAATCGATGATCGCGCCGGCGCCGCCGGCGGTTCGCTCCGCGGTCTCGGGGTCCTTGAGGCCGTGGCCGGTGAGGACGCAAACGATCGTGGCGTCGCGATCGATCCGCCCCTCCCCGGCGAGCTTGCAAACACCCGCCAGGCTCGCGGCCGAAGCGGGCTCGCAGAAGACACCCTGGCTCATCGCCAGGTCCCGATACGCGGCCACGATCTCGTCGTCGGTGACCGTCTCGATGAGCCCACCGGACTCGTCGCGCGCGGCCTCGGCCTGCTTCCACGAAGCCGGATTGCCGATGCGGATCGCGGTGGCAATCGTCTCGGGCTTCTCGACCGGGTGGCCCAGCACGATCGGCGCAGCGCCAGCCGCCTGGAAGCCGTACATCTTCGGTCGCGAGTCGATCCGGCCGGCCTTCAGGTAGCGGTTGAACCCGGCCCAGTAAGCGGTGATGTTGCCGGCGTTGCCGACCGGAATGGCCAGGATGTCGGGCGCCCGGCCCAGGTCGTCGCAGACCTCGAACGCCGCCGTCGTCTGACCGTCGATGCGATACGGGTTGACCGAGTTGACGAGCGTGATCGGGTGTTCCTTCTGTTCGGCCATCTCGCGCACGACCGTCAGCGCCTGGTCGAAGTTGCCGTCCACGGCGATGATCTTCGCGCCGGCGGCGAGAGCCTGGATCAGCTTGCCGAGTGCGATCTTGCCCTTCGGCAGGACGACGATGACTTCCAGGTCGGCAGCAGCGCCGTAGGCCGCGGCCGAGGCCGAGGTGTTGCCGGTGGAGGCGCAGATCACCGCCCGGCAGCCTTCTTCGACGGCCTTGGAGATGGCCATGACCATGCCCCGGTCCTTGAAGGAGCCAGTCGGGTTCATGCCCTCGTACTTGGCGTACAGGTTCGGCACCCCGATCCGCTTGCCGATGTGATGCAGCGGGACCAGCGGTGTGTTGCCCTCGCCCAGGCTGATGATCGGGGTCTTGTCGGTGATCGGCAGGAATTCACGATACCGCTCTACCAGGCGCGGGCGGGCGGTGGCCGCGGCGGGGTGGTTGGCTGGCGATGCGGGCACTGGAACTCCTCCGGCTTACGAGGTCAGGATCGGGTAGATGGGCACGTCGCGGTCGGCCGGGATCAGCGGCTCGATTGCCTCGCGAACCTCTGCCAGGGGCAGCGGGCGCGTCTGGACGGCGACCCAGGTGCGACTTCTGTGGCGGGGCACGGCACTCGGCGGCGGGGCGGCAATCTGCTCGGCGAGACGCCCCGGAACCTCGTCCGGGAGGACGCCGGGCAGGCATACGAACCAGGGCCGGCGAATGGTCGCCCGGTCGTCGGCCAGCGAGACCAGCTCGGCGGCGGCGGGCGGCAGATCGGCCCAGGTGCTGAGCCCGGTACGAGCAACTTCGAGGAGATCGGCCAGGACGGCGCTGCTGGTGGCGGGGCCGCCGGCGCCGGGTCCCTCGAACGACACTCGACCGACGGGATCGGCATCGACCTCCAGGCGGTTCAGTACGCCGTCGGTTCGCCCGAGCGGCGCTCCCACCGGCACGGCGGACGTCATCACGGAGCCCGCCAGCCCGAAATCTGGCTCGGCGGTTCCGGGGGTGCTGGCGGTAGCGATGAGTCGAATGACCAGGCCCAGCGCCAGGGCGCCGGCGATGTCGAGGGCCGAGACGCCGGTGATGCCCGGCAGGCCATCGCCGCGCACCGACGGCGGGCTGGCCACGATCGAACCTATCTCCGGCCAGACGCCGAAGCAAAGGCGGGTCAGGACGGCCAGCTTGTTCGCGGCGTCGTGACCCTCCACGTCCGCGCGCGGGTCGCGCTCGACGTAGCCCTGGGCCTGGGCCGCGGCGAGGACCTCCTCGTAGGTCCGCTTGGCCTGCGTCATCTGAGTCAGGATGAAGTTGGTGCTGCCGTTGACGATGCCTCGCACGCGCCGGACGTGGTTGGCGGCCAGTCCTCGGGCAATCGGATCGAGGACCGGCGTGCCGCCGCAGACCGAAGCCTCGTAGCGGAGGGCCATGCCGCTGGCGCGGGCGACCTGCTCCAGTTCGGCACCGTGATGAGCCAGGACGTGCTTGTTCGCCGTGACGACCGGCTTGCCCGCCTGAAGCGCGGCGATGATCAGCGAGCGAGCGGGCTCGCTGCCGCCGAGCAGCTCCACGACGATGTCGACGTCCTCGCGGGTGGCGACGGCCGTGGCATCGGGCACGATCAACTCGCGCGGCATGCCGCGGTCCACGGCGCCCTCGACGTTCATGTCGGCAATGGCCACGAGCTCGAGCATGCGCCCGCCGGCCGGCCCGATCTGGCGATTGGGACTGTGCAGGAAACCCCGGGCAACCTCCGCCCCCACGGTNNCCGCGCCGAGGATCGCGACCCGAAGCGGTCGGACCTCGGCGTCCACACCGAGGATGCCGACGCGGAGTGGTCGTTTCTCGGGGGTCATGGGCGGGTTGGACTGGGGCCAGCGGAACCGAGATGGCGCCGCAGCCGACGGTGACGGACGGGTTCGCGTCGTCTCGGAATGGTACCCGAGGCTGGCCCCGATGTGCCGGCACGCACAATATTCGCTCGGTCTGACCCGCCCCGTCCGCTAAACTCGACGCCATGACTGACGCCGCCACGAAGCCCACACCTCGCCCATCGAGCCTGCCCGCCAAGCCGCGCATCTACAGTGGCATCCAGCCCACCGGCCGGCCTCACCTGGGCAACGACCTGGGCGCGATCCGCAATTACGTGGCTTTGCAGGATCGCTATGAGGCGATCTACTGCATCGTCGACTACCACGCCCTGACACACGTCCACGATCCGGAGGTGCTGCGCCGCCAGACCCTCGAGATGGCGGCCGCCCTGATCGCCCTGGGCCTTGACCCGAAACGATGCACCGTCTTTGTCCAGTCGCATCGGCCGGAGGTCACCGAGCTGTGCTGGCTCTTCAACACCGTGACGCCGGTCGGCTGGCTGCAGCGCACTCCGACCTACAAGGAGAAGCGCGCGAACCAGCCCGAGGACGTCAACCACGGCCTGCTGACATACCCGGTCCTCCAGGCCGCCGACATCGCTCTGCCGAAGGCGTCGCTCGTTCCGATCGGCAAGGATCAGGCTCCGCACCTGGAACTCACCCGCGAGATCGTGCGCGCCTTCAACGCCCGCTACGGCGAGACGTTCCCCGAGCCAAAGGCGGTCTACACCGAGGCGCCCGTCGTCCTGGGCACCGACGGCGTCAAGAAGATGAGCAAGTCGATCGGCAACACGATCGAGGTCCTGGCCGAGCCCGACATGATCCGCAAGCAGGTCATGTCGATGATGACCGACACGCAGCGGATCCTTCGAACCGACCCCGGGCGGCCTCAGGTCTGCAATGTCTGCCAGTTGCACCGCCACTTCGGTGACGACTACGAGGAGATCTGGGAGGGCGAGCGCACCGCCCGAGCCGGCTGCGTCGACACCAAGAAGCTGCTGGCGCAGCGGATCATCGACCACTACGCACCCGCCAGAGAGACGTATCGCGAGCTCATGGCCGACCCGGTCCGACTCCGCGGCATTCTCGACGAGGGTGCCGAGCGCATCCGGCCGATCGCCGAGGCCACCATGGCCGAGGTCCGCGAACGGATGGGTCTGCGATAGCGCTCCGGCGTACCATCTCCACCATCGGGCCAAGCTAAGGATCGAGGGCGGATGAGCGACCAACCCGTGACGACGACCACGACAAGCACGACGACGTCATTCACTCTGAATCCGCGTCAGCAGGGCTGGCTGACGGCGTTGCTGATCGTGGCCACGCTCGCCTTCGGGTTCGTTGTCGTCGACTACGTGGGCAAATGGATCGCGTTCTTCGGCGACGTGATCATGGTCTTCTTCCTGGCCTGGCTGCTGGCCTTCATCCTGAGCCCGATCGCCAACGGCCTGGTCCGACTCTTCCCACGTCTGCCGCGCGCGCTGGCCGTCATTCTCGTGTACAGCCTGCTCATCGTCGGCATCATCGCAGCGGTGCTGCTCATCGCGCAGCAGCTCTACAACTCGATCAACAGCCTGGTGAGCAGCATCAGCTCCGGTTCTTTCGACAAGCGGCTGCACGACCTCCTCGACCCCCTGCAGACTCGCCTCAACTCGCTCGGGGCCAACCAGATCAACCTGTATGACCAGGTGAACCTGCTGCTGGCCAACCTCAAGACCGGAGCGTCGGACCTGGCCAAGCCCATCGGCGACATCGCCGTCGCGAGCCTCGGCATTTTCGGCAACCTGCTCTTTGTCTTCTTCCTGTCGGTCTACATGGCCCTCGATCGGGATCGGATCGCCCGATTCCTCTTCCGGATCGTCCCGCCCGCCTATAGCGACGAGGCCCAACTGCTCGAGCACAGCGTCTCTCGATCGTTCGGCGGCTTCCTGCGCGGCCAGGCCCTGATGGGTCTCTTGTACGGGGCGATCTCGCTGGTCACGAGCACGATCCTCGGCCTGCCCTACACCCCGGTCACAGCCACCGCCTCGGGCGTCTTGCAGGCGATCCCGTTCTTCGGTCCGTTCATCTCGTGGGTCCCGCCCGTGGCGGTGGCGCTCTTCTTCAAGCCGGACGCCGCGGTCGCCGCCCTGATCATCATGGTCATCGGTTGGTTCGTGCTGATGAACATCATCCAGCCCCGGCTCATGGCCGAGGCAGTCGGCCTGCACCCCGTTGTCGTCCTCGGTTCGGTCATGATCGGCAGCAAGGTTGCGGGCATTCCCGGCGCGATCTTCGGCATCCCGATCGCCGCGGTCATCGCCTCGTTCTTCTTCTACTACCTCGGCCACAACCGAGACGCCGGCCCCGTCGCCGTTCGGGCGGCCCGCCGCGTTGAGCAACGCGAGGGCCGGCCGGTCCGTGTGCCACGGCTGCCCCAGGCCGGCCAGGACGAAGAAGTGGAGACGGTAGCAGCCGCGGACGGTCAGCCGAACCTGGAACGGCGCCGCCGGGCGACCCACCGTACCGACCAGGCCCGCCTCACCGACCAGGCCCGCGCCACTGACCAAGTCCGGGTCACCGACCAGGTCAGCGTCACCGACCAGGTCAGCGTCACACCCGACGCCGAGGCTCATTCGGCCGACTAGCGATCGGCCCGCCAAACGAAGAAGCCGCACGCACCCTCTCGAGCGCGTGCGGCTTGCCAGTTCTGTGGCTACGGCTCGCGAGCCGATGGCCATCTCGCCGGATTGTCTAGGACTTGGGAATTTTGACCATCGCTGCCGCGAAGGCCGCGAAATCGGTCTGGGACATGCCCTGGCCGATGATCTGATAGCCATGCGTCGTGCCCGCATCGACGAACACGGCATACGAGGGCGCGTTGGTCCGGAGCTTCATCGACCCGGACAGGCCCCCGAAGGACGCCGAACCGAGGTCGGAAACCGAGGTCCAGCAGGCGGGGGCCCCAGCGCAGAAGTTGCCCTCGCCGACGGAGATGAGCCCGCCTTTGACGTTCTTGTACTGGATGGTCAGCTGGCCGCCGTTGGGCTCCTGGTACTGGGTGGACTGGAGCCACCAGGCCGACGGAAGAGGCGCGCAATAGACGTCGAACTTCAGCGCGGCCGCTGCCTGCTTGAAGAAGGCCTGATGATCGGCAGTGCCGGTGCAGGCCGCAGCCCCAGCCGTCGAGGCCGCCGTCGGGACCGGGGTGTCAGTCGGCGCGGCCGTGGGCGTTACTTCAGCGCTGGGCGTTACTTCAGCGCTGGGCGACGCTTCGGCGCTGGCCGAGTCTTCGGGAGTTGGGCTTGGTGGCGCCGTCGGCGAGGCGGTTGGCGTCGCAGTCGCAGTTGCGGCCGGGCTCGGTGTCGCGACGATCGAGACTTGCGTCTGCTTTGCGGAGCTGCACGCGGACAGGGCGAGGACGCTCGCCAGTAAAAAGGCCCAACCTCGGGCCGTACGAACCGACGCAATGCTCATGTGATCCCCTCCCTGGCATGATGTCGCATAGACGACCTGATTCCTGTTCAGGTCTCGATTCTTAGGACTTGGCTACCTTCACTAGTGTTGCGGCGAACGTGACGAAACTCTCCTGACTCATGCCCAAGCCGGTGAGTGCATAGCCCCTTGTCGTGCCCGGGTCGACGTAGACGGCAAAGCCCCCACCCGACAGGGCATCGAGCGAACCGATCAAGTCGCCGAAGCCTGCCGCGCCGACGACGGACTCGTGGGGCGAGCATGTCGCGGCGTCGCTCGTGCAGAACGCACCCTCGTCGATCGCGAGAGTGGCTCCGTCCGGGCCCGTGAACGTCATGTTGACCGTGTCGGCGGACCCATCGTAGCCCCCGCCGGCGACTCCCCAGCCGGAAGGCAGCACCGGGCAGTAGACGTCCCAGCTCACCGCGGCGGAAGCCTCGGCCCAGAACGACTTGTCGGCGGCCGATGGGGTGCAGGTCGTGTATGGGGCAGTTGTCGCCACTGGCATCGCGGTGGGCGAGGGCTCGACCGAAGGCTCCGGCGTCGGCGTGTCGCTGAGCGTAGGCAGAGGCGCAGGAGTGGTCGTGGAAACGGGCGTGGCTGAAGGAGACGGGGTCGGCGCTGGCGTCCAGATGATGTAGATCGGCGTCGGCTGCGTCTTGCCGAAGGCGCAACCGGCAACGACGAGACCGACCACGATCGCGGCCCCAACGAGTCCGACAGGGCGCGTCCAGCCGCGCTTCACCAGCATCCGCTGCTTCTCCTGCGATCGGGGCGAGATGGTCGACTCTGGGTGCAATCGCGTCAGGACTTGGGCACCTTGATCATCGCCGCCACGATGTTCACAAACGCCGACTGGCTAACACCTGTTCCTGTGGCGGTGTAGCCGTGGCTGGTCCCGGGGTTCACGTAGATGGCAAAACCCGTCGCGACCGTATGCAGGCTGCCGGTCAGATCGCCGAAGTTGGCCGAGCCCGCGACCGCGACACCCGGCGAGCAGGCAGCCGCACCACTGGTGCAGAAGGCGCCCTCCTGGATCGCGATCTTGGCGCCATCGGTTGTCTGGTACGTGGCCGACACCGTGCCGGAGGCGCCGTATGTGCTGCTGGCTGTGGCGAAGTACCAGGGACTCGGCACGACGGCGCAGTAGACGGTAAACGGCTCGTTGTTGGCGGTTTCGGCCCAGAAGGGCTGGTTGGAGACCTTGCCGGAGCAGCCACCGGCGGCACCGGTGGGGCTCGCCGCGGCAGTGGGCGCCGCCGTTGGCACCGGGGTGGCTGCAGGGGTATCGGTCGGGGCAGCCGCTGTGTCGCTCGGCGCGGCCGCCGGCGTGTCCGTCGGCGCGGCGGCCGGTTCCGGCGTCGGCGACGGGGTGGGTACCGGCGTGGGTGTGCCGGTCGGCGCCGGCGTCGCGGTCAGCTGGATGATGATCGGCGTCGGCGCGGCGGCCGAGCATCCGGCCAGTGCGATGACCAGGCCCATTGCCACGGCAACGATCGCGGGGACGCGCAAGCGTCGACTATTCACGAGTGATCCTCGGTAGTTCACGGTTATTCCCCCAGTGTCGTCGCCGGACGTCGATCGGTTGAGCCAGCGCAGCGGTACGCCTGATCGATGTCAGCGCCGGGTGTCAGGCAGGGACAGCCGGCTGTGCGGTGAAGATCGAAGTCTGTGCGGTCTCGGGCAGCATCACGCCCAGTATCTTTTGCAGGGCAAGGACGTGAACGCACGAACCCCAGCTCTCGAAGAAGTGGCAAGTGCAGTGCCAGGCTTCGCCNNTGCCCTGCCACGGGGTCGCGGCCGTGGGCAGCTAGAAGCTCACTGTACAGCTGCGAGCCAAGAGAGGCCGGATGGTTCCCGTGCCCCTCGTGGACACCTCCCGAAAGGGCCGGCGCGGCAGTCGGTCGCCGCCGAGTTGCGCCGGGACTCAGGGTCACGCGCCGCGGACGATGGCTTCTCCCGCAGACAGATTCGCGTCTACGGCGGCGGTCGAAGCGGCCTCCGTGTAGACCCGCACGAGAGGCTCCGTGCCGCTGAAACGGATCAGCAGCCATGACCCGTCGTCGGCGAAGAACTTGAACCCATCGTTGGTCGACAACGGCTGGGTCCGAACCACGGGCCGGCCGGCGAGGTCGTGCGGCGCCTTCTGGGGCAGCTCGACCAGTAGCCGATCCTTCAACGCCGGATAGACCGCCTGATCGAAATGAACGTCCACGCGGCGGTAGCTCGACGGCCCGGCGATCTCGTGGAGGTGGGCGATCGCCTTCGACGTCGGCCAGCGCCCGGCCTCCTTCTCGCACAGGAAGAGGTCGAGCAGCATCAGGTCGGTGAATATGCCGTCACGCTCGGGCAGGTGCATGCCGAAGCCGAAGCCGCCGGACTCCTCTCCGCCCATCATCGCACCCGTCTCGATCATCTTGGGTCCGACGTACTTGAAGCCGACCGGGACTTCGTAGACCTTCACGCCGTAGCGCTCGCCCAGCCGCTCCGCCATCGAGGTCTCGTTGACCGTCTTGACGACCGGCGCCCGCAGGCCCCGATGCTCGACGAGGTAGTACATCAGCAAGGCGTAGATCTGCAGCGAAGTGACGAACGTGCCGCGCTCGTCGGCCATGCCCGAGCGGTCAGCGTCGCCGTCGAGGAGCAGTCCCAGGTCGTAGCGGCCCTGGGCAATCGTCCGCAGAGCCTCGTCGACGTTCGGCGGGATCGGCTCGGGATTGACGCCGCCGAAATACGGGTTGCGCTCGGAATGGAGCTCCTTGACGCGGATCTTGCCGCCGGCCAGGAGTCGAGGTATCCACGTCGCGCCCGACCCATAGAGCGGATCCACGAGCAAGTCCATGTCCGCGGCCCGGAGGCGATCGAGGTCCAGGTTCGGGGCGATGAACTTGGTGTAGGCGTCGAACGGGTCGTAGCGCTCGACCAGGCCTGCGGCTTCCGCGTCAGCGAGCGGCCGGCCTTCGATCTGCCCGGCGGCGCCAGCGGCGATACGAGCTTCGATGTCGGTCAGCATCTCCGGCCCGGCCGCCGCGCCCGTGGGCGACTTGACCTTGAAGCCGTTGTCGGTCCAGGGGTTGTGGCTGGCGGTGATCACGATGCCCGCCGCGGAATGCCGCTGGACGACCTCGAACGAGGACATCTGCGTCGGGACGGCCTGCGACGCTATGGCAATCGGGATGTCGTGGGCGAGGATCACTTCGGCCGCCGCGGCTGCGAAATGTTCGCTGGCAAAGCGCCGGTCGTAGGCAATCACGATGCCCCTGGCCTGTTCGCCGCGTGCAACGACGTACTCCGCCACGGCCTGGGCACAGCGGCGGACGTTGACGAAGGTGTATTCGTCGGCGGTCCTCGCGCGCCAACCGTCGGTACCGAACACGATGCGGGTGGGTTCTGGGGCGGCGGCATCGCCGAGACCTGTGACGCTATTGGTCGAGGCCCCGGCCCCGCTGGAGGCCAGCTGCGTGCCGCTCAAGGTCTACTTCTCCTCTTTCGCCGCGGTTTTCGCCGCGGTCTCGCATCGAGACATCTCCTCGGCGATCTCGCGGACTTCCTGTGAGCGCTCGCCTGAGCAGACGAGCAGGACATCCGGAGTGTCGACGACGATGATGTCGCGCAGCCCGATGGTGACCACGATGCGACCTTCAGCCAGTACCAGGGTGTCGGTCGAACCCAGGTCACGGCGATTGCCCAGACCGACGGCGGCGCCCGGGTCGGGATTCGGCGAGGCCTTTCGCCAGGCATCGCGCAGGGCGGCCCAACTGCCGAGATCGCTCCAGCCGACACTCATCGGCACCACGGCAACGTCGCCTTCCAGCGAGGCCGGCTCCATGACCGCGTAGTCGATGGACGTNNCTCGGCCGCTCGATCGGCCGTCGGCTTTTCCACGAAACGCTCGACGGCGAAGGTCGGTCGGCCGGCCACTTCCCGCGCCGGCGGCCTGGCGAGAACGTAGCCGTAGCCGGTCTCGGGCCGATCCGGCGTCACTCCCAGGGTCACCAGCGAGCCGCCCCGCGCCACCTCACCGGCGGCGGCCAGGGCGTCGCGGAAGCCGGCCTCGTCGGCGATGTGGGCGTCGGCCGGCAGAACGATCATGACCTCGCCGTCGGGGCGGGCGATGGCCTCAGCGGCCAGAGCCACGGCCGCTGCCGTGTTGCGCCCGATCGGTTCGCCGATGAGGTTCGCCGCCGGAACGGACGGCAGCTGCTCAGCGACCAGCGGCAAGTGGCGCCGTTCCGCAATGACGTAGACATCCTGCGGCGAAACGAGCGGTACCAGTCGAGCCACGGTTCGCTGGATCAGCGTCTCGTCGCCGAGCAGCTTCAGAAATGGCTTCGGCCGGTCGGGTCGGCTGAGCGGCCAGAGTCGGGTCCCGCTTCCGCCGGCAAGAACGACGGCGTACACGGGACGCTTAGCGCCCGACCGCAGCCGGCTGGGCGACTCCGCACTCGTCGGCCAGCGCGGCCGCCTTGTTTGTCCGCTCCCACGGGAAGTCGTGGTCGGTCCGGCCAAAGTGGCCGTAGGCGGCAGTGGGCTGGTAGATCGGCCGGCGCAGGTCGAGAGCCTCGATGATGCGCGCAGGGCGCAGGTCGAAATGCTTCGCGATCGCGGCCAGGATCTTCTCGTCCGAGACCTTCTCGGTGCCGTACGTCTCGATCGAGACCGAGACGGGGCGAGCGACGCCGATGGTGTATGCGAGCTCGAGCTCGAAGCGATCGGCCAGACCGGCGGCGACCACGTTCTTCGCGACCCACCGCGCCGCGTACGCGGCGGAGCGGTCCACCTTCGTCGGATCCTTGCCCGAGAAGGCCCCGCCGCCATGGCGAGCCATACCGCCGTAGGTATCGACGATGATCTTTCGACCCGTCAGACCCGCGTCGCCCATCGGCCCGCCGATGACGAACCTGCCCGTGGCGTTGACGTGCATGATGGGATCCTTGGCCCGCAGCTCGGCCGGGATGATCGGCATGATCACGGATTCGATGATGTCCGAGCGGAGCTCGTCGATCAGAACGTCCGGGTCGTGCTGGGCAGCGACCACCACGTTGACGACGCGCTTGGGCACGCCATGGTCGTACTCGACGGTCACCTGCGTCTTGCCGTCGGGGCGGAGGTAAGGCAGTTGCCCGCTCTTGCGGACCTCGGCGAGCCGGCGGGCCAGGCGGTGAGCCAGGGCGATCGGCAGCGGCATGAGCTCCGGCGTCTCGCGGCAGGCGTAGCCGACCATCATTCCCTGGTCGCCGGCGCCGAGCTCGCCCTTGCTCTTGCCGCGGGTCTCGAGTGCGTCGTCGACGCCCTGGGCGATGTCTGGCGACTGCTCCTTGACCGACACGAGCGTGCCGCACGTCAGGTAGTCGAAGCCCCACTCGGCGTTGGTGTAGCCGATCTCCTTGACCGTGTCGCGGACGACGGCCTGGAAGTCAACATACGTCGACGTGGTTATCTCGCCAAGCACCAGGACCAGGCCGGTCGTCGTGGCAGTTTCACATGCGACTCGGGCGTTCGGATCCTCGGCCAGGATCGCGTCGAGGATCGCGTCGGAGATCTGGTCGCACATCTTGTCGGGGTGGCCTTCGGTCACGGACTCCGATGTGAAGAGGTACTGCGCGTCGTCGATAAGGCTGGTCATGGTTCTCCCAGGGCGCCCTTCCGGCGCTGATGCGGTTGGTCCTCAACTCCTGCCCGAAGGTTAGCATGCGCGGCGGCTCAAGCTGGCCGAGGCCGGCCGTACGGGAATCCGAGCACGCCGGCTCGTCCTGACCGAGTTCGCGTTCATGCGTCCCACGACTACTATCGAACTACTGAGCCAGGCAGAGCCCGTCTGGAGGCCCGAAACGACCCCCATCAGTCGCCTGGCGCATATTCCACACTTCGAGGCGAGATAGTAGTCACGTGGCGCATGTTCGAGAAGTCGGGCGGCTCAACGCCTCGAAGAGATCGTCATGGACGGCGGTGGCGCCAGGCTGCGCCAGGCGTGCTTGGAGCGAGCGTCAGCGCAGCCGACAGCTACGATCGATCGATCACGTCCCGTGCTGCCAGGAGGCGAGGTACTCGGCCTGCTCGGGCGTGAGCGGGTCGAGGACGATGTCCAGGGCCGCCAGCTTGAGCCGGGCCACTTCCACGTCGATCGTCTCCGGGACGTCGTAGACGCCCTTCGCCAGGTCCTTGTGCTTGCCCTTCAGGTACTCGGCCGCGAGCGCCTGGTTGGCGAAGCTCATGTCCATCACGGACGCCGGGTGCCCTGCCGCGCAGGCCAGGTTCACCAGGCGGCCTTCGGCGAGGACGTGGATGCGCTTGCCGTCGATCACGTACTCGACCACATTCTCACGGACTTCGCGCACCTTGCCTCCGGCCAGTTTCGCGAGGGCCGGGATGTCGATCTCGACGTCGAAATGGCCGGAGTTAGCCATGACCGCGCCGTCGTGCATCTGCTTGAAATGCTCGGCCCGGATGACGTGGATGTCGCCTGTGGCGGTGACGAAGATGTCGCCCCAGGGGGCCGCTTCGCCGATGGTCATCACCAGATTGCCGTCCATCAGCGCCTCGAGAGCGCGGACCTGATCGACTTCGACCACGGCGACCTGGGCGCCCATGCCCCGGAAACGAGACGAGATGCCCTTGCCGCACCAGCCGTAGCCGGCGACGACAACGTGGCGCCCGGCGATGAGCAGGTTGGTGGCGCGCATGATGCCGTCGAGAGTCGACTGGCCGGTGCCGTAGCGATTGTCGAAGAGGTGCTTGGTCAGCGCTTCGTTCACGGCCACGACCGGATAGCCGAGGGCGCCGTCGGCGGCCATCGCCTTGAGACGGATCACGCCCGTCGTCGTCTCCTCGGTCCCGGCGAAGATCTCCGACAGCTGGTCGCGACGCTCCTGGTGGATGAGAGTCACCAGGTCGCAGCCGTCGTCCATGGTCATGTGCGGGCGGATGTCCGCGGCGGCGTTGAGGTGCTTGTAATACATGTCGCGGTCGGCGCCGTGTCGGGCGTAGGTCGAGATGCCGTACTCCGCGACCAGCGCGGCGGCCGTCTCGTCCTGGGTCGACAGCGGGTTGGAGGCGCACAGCACCACTTCCGCGCCGCCGGCCTTGAGGGTCCGGACCAGGTTCGCGGTTTCGGTCGTGACGTGGAGGCAGGCCGCCAGACGCAGGCCCTCGAGCGGGCGTTCGCGCTCGAATCGCTCGCGGATCAGCCGCAGCACCGGCATCTCGCGCTCCGCCCATTCGATCCGGCGCTTGCCCTCGGCGGCGAGACCGATGTCGGCGATGTCATGGCCGGGCAGTTTCGATTTGGCGGCCTCGGTACTGGCGACCGGGGTCGTTGACTGGGTCGGGATAGCCATGCGACTTCAAGACTCCTTGCGAGCGAATATGCGGCGGAACGTACCGCTCCAACCGCTCCACGGCGGCTCGGTTCGATGGATCAGCCGCTCTTCGAATGTCATGCTGACCTGGTAGCCGAGGCGTCGGTAGGCGGCCAGCGCGGGGGGATTGTCCGCCCGAACGTTGAGCACCACCTGGTCGCAGAACTTCAGCAGGTCCGCGGTCACGGCCCCGGTTACCGCCGTAGCGTAACCGCGTCCGCGAAAGTCGGCGTGGGTCATGACGTTCCCGACCACGGCCAGCTTGGCCGCCCGGCTGATGACATGCGTTCCCGCGGCCGACACCAGGCGACCACCGACACGTATCCCGTAGTAGAGCCCATCGGTTATGGCACTGGCCGGCAGCCATGATGCGAAGCCGAGCTGGTAGAGGCGATTGAGCTCCCCGATCTCAACCGGAAGGAGCCGCTGGACGTCTGCCGGGAACGGTCGGAAATGGGCCGAGTCGACCCACATTCGTAGCATCGCCGGCCCCGCCTCGACGCGGTAGTTGCCCGCAAGCGCGGCCAGGTGCTCTTTCTTGGCGGCCACGTAGGCGGCCCGGGGCTTGATGATGGTCGAAAGGACGGCGGCGATACCCGGGTTCTCGCCCATGACGAAGATGGGCTGAGGCGCGTAGCCCGCGTACTGGAGGACAACGGCGATTGGCCGGCCGGCGACGGACGCCACTCCCCAGCGAGTTCGGAGGAACTCCCGGTCGTCGAGATCGCACAGCGCGTAGGCCGAGTAGAGTCGATCGGTCTCCAGAAACGCCCGCAGCATCGACCGATCGGCCGTCTCCGTGGCCACGATCGCTTGTTCGCGCCGGCTGAGGGCGCCGGTCGTCATGGCTGTCCCCCAGCCGTGAGAGAACCCTGCTCTTCCGTTTCTGCGCCGTGGCCCGAGGCTTTCACGAAACCCATCCGTGGATCAGTACTGGATGACGCTCGTGGTCTTGTAGCCCTGGAGTCGTTCGCGGCCCTTGAGGAACAGCAGCTCCACGAGGAAGTCCAGACCCACGATCTGACCCTGCAATCGCTGGACGAGCTCGATCGTCCCGCGGACCGTCCCGCCGGTGGCGAGCAGATCGTCGACGATCAGCACTCGCTGGCCCGCCCGGATGGCGTCCTTGTGGATCTCGAGCGTGTTGGAACCGTACTCCAGGGCATACTCGACTGACACGGTTTCGGCCGGCAGCTTGCCCAGCTTTCGGACGGGAATCAGCCCCGCGTTGAGCTGGTAGGCGATCGGACCACTGAAGATGAAACCGCGCGATTCCATCCCGACCACGAGATCGACGCCCATGTCGCGGTAGGGCTCAATCATCTGGTCGATGGCGTCCTTGTAGGCGGCCGCGTCCTTCAGCAGAGTCGTGATGTCGTAGAACAGGATGCCCGGCTTGGGGAAATCGGGTATCTCGCGGATCTTGGCGCGCAGGTCCTCGGCTGGCATGGTCGAGGCGATCCTCCAGGCATACGGCGGCTGGGTTCGGCAGGCGAAGTCTACCGCAGCGCCAGACTCCCCCGGGCGCCTCCGTGTCGAAGAGGCTAGGGGCTGGGTGACGAGCCCGATGCGACGGCGGGCTTGGCCCAGGCGTCGAGTATGGCCACGAGTTGAGCATCGATCGCCGGCCCCAGGCTGGCCGAGAAGGTCGCGGTCAGATGGTGCTCGTCGCGCCATACGATCATGTTGTTGATCACGGCCGGGCAGTTGCCGGTACCCGGGCAGATCTCCGAGGTCAGGTCGATCAATCGCGCGCCGGTCTCATCGGCGGCGATCTCCTCGCGAGTGCCCATCGCCGAGCCGAAACCCACCCTCTGGCTGTACTCGCACTTCCGGTAGTCGGACAGATACGTGGAGAGGCAGTCCGGGACCTTCTCGTTTGTCGGGAGCGGCGGGTCTTTGATGATCACGACGCGCTGGCCTGCCGGGAGCTTCTGGATCATCCTAGACAGCGCCTTGCCTTCGGCAGTGGCGTTCTCTTCGGCGCCGTTGTCGGTGAAGATCCAGCGGCTCATCGAGATGATGACCAGGTCGGGCGGATCCTTCTGCAGTTGGCCGACTACGTCCTGGTTCCAGGCCATGCATTCGGGATAAGCAACGGTTGGCGGCCCGTAGTAAACGAGGTCGTTGAAGTCGAGGAACGAGCAGTCGATCTTGAGGTACGGAATGAGCTTCCAGCCATGGGCTTTGGCGACCTCGTTCACGCCCGGGAACAGGGCCGAGGCGTGCGAGTCTCCTACGAGGGCGACCGTGTAGGTGCCACTAGGGTTGCCGTAAATGCACTTGCTCGAGGTATTTGGAGCAGTGGTCGCCTTCCACCCAAGGCAGTTGTCATGCCAGGGCTGCTCGTAGTCGGTGGCGGCCTTGCCGATGGTTGGACGAATCGCGCTCGTGACCGCATACGAAGCGGGCGGCCCGAGGTCCGGAGCGGGCGTCAAGGCCGGGGTCATCTCTGGGAACGGAGTCGGCGTTGCCGGCACCGGAGTGATCGACGGTTCCAGCGACGTCATGTTCCTCGGAGTCGAGGTCGGGGTCGGGCTGGGGGTCGCCGCGAAGGTGGAAGTCGCCGTGGGGGATGGATCGGGGCCGTCGAGGGCGGCGAGCGCCGACTGGGCTCCAAAGTCGAAGCTCGTCCCCACCAGCGCGACGGCGAGCATGACCGCCACGCCGGCCATCACGACTCGACTCGGGCGAGGCAGCGGGATCACGCCCCGTCTGAACGGCTCTTCGACGAAGAACCAGCTCAGGACCGCCACGGGGATCGAGAGCCCCGCCAGCGCCAGAGCCTGGCCAGAGGAGAGCCAGGGCTGAAGAGGCGTGGTCAGGAACAATCCGCCCAGCACGAGGACCGGCCAATGCCACAGGTATAAGGAGTAGCTGATCTTCCCGAGGAACCTGATCGGGGGCAGCCGCAACAGGATGCCGGGGCCGGTCGATTCAGGGCCGGAGGCGATGAGCACTACGCCGGCAATGGTCGGGATCAGCGCCGCGGTGCCCGGATAGGGCGTCGCCACCGAGTCGATCAGGAAGGCCGCCGTGATCAGCGCCGCGAGCGCGGCCCAACCGGCGAAGGCCAGGATCTGCTTGAGCGCGCCGCGCATTGCCTTCGGCAAGACCTCGAGCGAGCCGGACCCGACCGCCAGGAGGCCACCGGCGGCGAGCTGCCAGGCGCGGGTGGGAAGCATGTAGAACGCCGTGGAGGCTGACGAGTAGGTCATGGCCACGCTCGCGATGAACGACACCACGACTACCACCGTCAGGGCAACGGCGGCGCCCGGGCGAGGCCACTTCCAGGCGACGATGGCAAGCAGTGCCGGCCAGACGAAGTAGAACTGCTCTTCGACCCCGAGCGACCAGAAGTGCAGGAAGGGTGAGTAGTTCACCGGGTGGAAGTAGTCGGTCGTCATCGCGAAGCGGATGTTCGCGACGGACAGGGCCGCGGAGGCTGCGTCCTGCATGACCGCAGACCGGTTGATGAGCGTGACCAGCGCGTTCGCGAGCGGGATGGTGATCAGCAGCGTGACGGCGGCCGCGGGCAGGATGCGCCTCACGCGGCGAGCGTAGAACCGCGAGAAGCTGATCCTGCCGGTCCGCTCGCGCTCGCGGATCAGCAAGCCCGTGATCAGGAAGCCGGAGACGACGAAGAAGAGATCTACGCCGATGAAGCCGCCTGTGAGCTGCGTCGACGCCTGCGAGAGAAGCCCGGCGTGGAACAACACCACGAGCGAAACGGCGACGCCGCGAAGCCCCTCGATATCGGGGCGGAAGCCTTCCTTCTCGCCAGCGCCGCTCTTCGATTTTTGATGAGCGACGCCCGATATCGCCTTTTCCGAACGATGCATCCCACGTCCTTTCGGCCGGGGCGACCCGGCCGCGTGTCGCCTGACGCAGGTAGCGACGGAACGGACCGGCCTCCGTGACGAACCCCCACTGGGGTCCGGCCGCGTCCCTCAGACGCGAACCGGACATAGGTTACGCGATCGAGCGATCCTGGGGGGCGAGCGCACGTCCCGGACCCACGATCCATCGGGCACGCGGTCCGATCAGCCGCTTGCGCGAGCCGGCAATCAGGCCTCGAATCCGCCCTGTGCGGCGGCCGCTCGCTCGCGCTGAATCCGCTGCTCCTCGGCCGCGGGGAGGAGTCGCGAGACCACGGACTGGGCCACGGTCCAGGCCCGCGCAGGGTCGCGGGGCAGACGGATGCGGGCCTGGTTGGAGCCGAAGCGGACGACATCGCGGCCCATTGGTGCGAGGGCGCGCATNNACCGGCAACGGCAGCGGCCCATACCGGTCCAGGAGTTCCTGGCGGAAGGCGGCCAGTTCGCCGGCCGTTCGGACGCGCCCGAGGCGGCGGTAGAGTTCGAGCTTCTGGGCCGTCTCGGGGACATATTCGTCGGGCAGGTGGGCATCGACGGGCAGGTCGACGGTAGCGCCGGGACGTTCGATCTCGGCCGGCCGGCCCTCGAACTCGGCCTTCTGCTCCTCGACGGCCTCGGCCAGCAGACGCGTGTAGAGGTCGAAGCCGACTGCCGCGACGTGGCCGTGCTGCTCCGCGCCGAGGATGTTGCCCGCGCCGCGGATCTCCAGGTCCGAGAGGGCGATCTGGAACCCTGCGCCCAGCTCCGAGGCGTTGAAGATGGCCTGCAACCGCTTCCGGGCCACGTCCGAGAGCTTCTCGCGGCGCCGGTAGAGCAGGTAGGCGTAAGCGCGGCGAGCCGACCGACCCACACGACCGCGAAGCTGATAGAGCTGGGCCAGGCCCAGCGTGTCGGCCCTGTCGATGATGATCGTGTTCGCGTTTGGGATGTCCAGGCCCGACTCGATGATGGTCGTGCAGACCAGGACTTCGGTGGCGCCGCCGGAGAAGGCGAGCATCACCCGCTCGAGTTGGCCCTCGGGCATCTGGCCGTGACCCACCGCGATCCGGACGCCCGGCAGCAGCGCCCGCAGCTGCTCGGCCTGGGCCTCGATCGTCTCGACTCGGTTGTGGACGAAGAAGACCTGGCCGCCACGGTCGAGCTCGCGCAGGATCGCGTCCCGCACCAGGCCGGTCGAAGCCTCGGCGACGCGCGTCTGGATCGGCAGTCGATCCTCGGGCGGAGTCTCGATCAGCGACAGGTCGCGAACGCCGGCGAGAGCGAGGTTCAGCGTTCGGGGAATGGGCGTCGCGGACAGCGTCAGCACGTCGACTTCGCGGCGCAGCTTCTTGAGCCGCTCCTTCGCCGCCACACCGAAGCGCTGCTCCTCATCGACGATGACCATGCCCAGATCGCGGAAGCGGACGTCTTTGCTGAGCAGACGATGCGTTCCGATGACGAGATCGACCGATCCGTTGGCGAGCCCCTCGATCGCCGACTCCTGCTCGTGGGCAGGCACGAAGCGCGACAGCAGCCGGACCGTTACTGGATAAGCCGCGAGTCGTTGGCTGAAGGTGGCGTAATGCTGGGCCGCGAGGACCGTAGTCGGCACGAGCACGGCCACCTGCCTGCCGCCCTGGATCGCCTTGAACACGCCCCGCAGCGCGACTTCGGTCTTGCCGTAGCCGACGTCGCCAACCACCAGCCGGTCCATCGGCCGGCCTGCTTCCATGTCGAGCTTGACTTCGGCCGTGGCCCGCAGCTGATCGAGTGTTTCCTCGTACGGGAACGAAGCCTCGAGCTCCTGCTGCCAGGGCGTGTCCGGAGGAAAGGCGAAGCCGGGAGCGGCAGCTCGCGCGGCGTAGATCTCGAGCAGCTCCTTGGCCAGGTCGGTGACCGCGCGCTTGACCCGCTGCTTGGTTCGCAGCCACTCCGCGCCCCCGAGCTTGCTGAGGGCCGGGTTCTCGCCGCCCGAGTAGCGGCTGATGCGGTTGATCTGCTCGACCGGCAGGAAGATCTTGTCGGTGCCGGCGAAGCTCAGCTCCAGGTAGTCGCGCTCGTCGCCAGCGGCGCCGCGGCGGAGCATGCGTTCGTAGCGGGCGATGCCGTGATCTATGTGCACGACGAGGTCGCCCTGGGTGAGCCGCTCGAGCACATCGCGCGGCACGACTCGCCTGAAGGCCTTGGGCCGCCGAACACGGACGGAGCCGAACAGCTCGCGATCGGTGACGAACACGAGCCCGTCGGGGCCGCCGGAGAAGCCGCCGTTGAGGCTCCGACCGACGAGCGTGCGCGTGCCCGGCGCGGGCGCCTGGGAGAGCCGTTCCACGACGGCCGTCGGCAGGTCCTGCTCGGTCAGCAGATCGGCCAGGCGTGGCGCCTGATCCGATGCCACAACGACACGATCGCCTTCCACAGTCCAGGCGGTGATCGTCTGGGCCAGGTGCCCCGTCCTGGCCGGTGGCAGCGACGGCTCGCGCCAGCCAAACAGATCGCCCATCGGCGTGCCGCCGCCGGTGGGCACCGCCGCCTCCGACTCCCAGGTCAACTCGAGCGTTCGGCCGCGCAGGAGCCGCGTCTTCCACTCGCGCTGGGGCAGATACGCACCCGGCCACTCGTGGGGTAGATCGCCGGCCGTGACCAGCTCGGTGCGGCGCTCGTCGGCCTGGCGCCAGAGGAAGTCGGCCGCGTCGGAGATGTCTCCGGGCTCGTCGAGGACGAGGAGCGTCGACAGCGGAACGTGGTCGAGCCCGGTTGCGGGGCACAGGACACCCGCCCACACCTCCGCCGCATCGCCGGTCTCGAGGGCTCGCGCCGCGGCGACGACGTCGTGGACGTGGCCGGAATGCGCGCCGAGCTCGCCCGTCCCGACATGCACCCCCTCTTCGAAACGGGCCAGGTCCGCCGTCAGGCGGTCAGGAAGCTTGGCCGAGCGGCCCGGCAAGCGGGCCGCTCGCTCACGTATCGCCGCGACTCCGCCGGACGGCACCAGGAACTCGCTGGCGGGCAGCAGCACCACCTCGTCGATGCTGTGGAGGCTGCGCTGGTCGGCCGGGTCGAATACGCGCATCGAATCGATCTCGTCGCCGAACAACTCGATCCGGATGGGCAACGGCGCCGCAGACGGAAAGACGTCGACGAGCCCGCCGCGTCGGGCGAACTCGCCCCGGCCTGCGACTTCCGGAACCGGGTCGTAGCCGAGTGCGAGGAGTTCGTGGAGCAGCTTGTCCTGCTGGATGCGGGCACCAATCCGGAGTCGGCGCGGCTCGGCCGGCACCTCTTCCGGATCGAGGGTGTGTTGGAGCAGGGCCTGCACGCTCGCGACCAGGACTCGGGCTCGCCCCGAGCGCCACGCGGCAAGGGCGGCCACCCGGGCCGCTGTCTCGTCCCGCACCAGCTCGCTGCGTTCGTACGCCAGGGCCGTGCGGGGCTCCAACACCACCACCGCCTCGGGATCGCCGAGCCAGGCCTGCAGCTCCTCGGCCACGCGGTCGCCGATCTCGGCGTCGCGAGCCACCCAGCACAGCCTCTCGCCCGCGGCGGTCGCGGTGTCGGCCGTGGTCAGCGCGGCCGCCAGGAAGGACTTGGCCCCGTGCGGAACCGAGGCCAGGGACGCGTGGCGGCCACTGCCCAGCAGAGGCGAAGCCTCGGCGCCTAGCCGCGCGCGCAACGTCGCAAAGGCGCCGCTGGCGTGGAGCAAGGGCGGCAGGGCTCCGAGGTCCGGTAGCCGGCGAGCCGGCGCCCCGGACGCCGGCGCCGAACCCGTGCCGGCCGCCGCCGTGGCCTGCGCCGTCGCCGCCTTTGCGGCCTGGGCGGCCTGATAGGCGGCCTTTATCTCCTCGTCAACGTGGCGTTCCTTGCCGCGCCGCCCGCGCCGGACCGTCGCCCCCGGGTCCTCGGGCTCGACGGGGAAGTCAGGGTCGTCTTCGACCCGCGACGGTGCGTCGGGCAGGCCCAGGCCGTCTGCCCCGAGCGGATCGGCTTCGCCGCTCAGCGCNNTCGTCGTCGGGGCGCAGCTCGAACGCGTTGAAGTGATTGGCGGCCTTGCTCGTCCCGTCGCGGGCCCAGGCTTCGACCGCGTCGGCCGCGGCGTCGAGCAGCTCCGAGAGTCGGGCCTTCTCGCCTCGCCCGAACTGGCTCAGGACGTGGTCGATCGCGTCCTGAGCCGGCTCGCCGATGCCGACACGGAGGCGGCTGAACTGCTCGTTGCCCAGCTCGTCGATGATGGAGCGGAGGCCATTGTGGCCGCCGGCGCTGCCGCC
>PLNK01000075.1 GCA_003142755.1 Chloroflexota bacterium
CCGACGACGCCCCGGTTCGGGCCGTCAATGGGCGGGTAAGCGAGGGTTGAGTGACGCCTGCCATTCTCACGGCATGCCAACGAGAGAACGGCCGGCCGATGTCGGTGCGAGGAGGGCACTTTCGATCATCCGCTCCCTTGGCGATGAAGTGCACGAGGCACGGCTGCGCTGCGGTCTGAGCCAGGCCCAACTCGCCAGGCTCGCTGGCGTCTCGCAGACACGCGTGAGCTTGATCGAGCGACAGGTACATGCCAGCGCCCGAGTGGCCGACCTGGCCCGCCTCCTGGCCGTTGTGGGACTCGAACTCAGCGCCCGAGCATATCCGGGGAGCTCTCCCGTGCGGGACGTGGCCCAGAGGGCGCTTCTCGATCGACTTCGCGGTCGGGCCGACGCTTCCATCAGATGGCGGTTCGAGGTGCCGATCCCCATCGCCGGGGACCAGCGGGCATGGGATGCGGTCCTCGAGGCTCCGGCAGCCCCCCGAGCTACACCGCTGCGGATTGCTGTCGAGGCCGAAACAAGACTGAGAGACGTTCAGGAGATCCAACGCAGGGTCGCGCTCAAACGGAGGGACGACAGTTCAGTTGAACACGTGGTCTTGCTCATTGCCGCGACGCGTTTCAACCGACGAATCGTCAAGGAGCACGCGCAGGCATTGGAGGCGGACTACCCGATGTCCGGGCGAGCAATCCTCGACGCCCTTGGGCATGCGCGTCTCCCGGCGGCCAACGGGCTAATCCTGCTGTAGCCGAGGCCGGTTCGGCCGTCGGTAGGGCCTCGAGCCCGCCGTCGGCGGTCGGGACCCGATAGTCCTAGTTACGTAGCCAAAAGTCCTACCCGAACGCGCTGGAATGGGGTACTCTCTCCACGCCGGGCGCTTGCCCGGGGCGTATCTCGGCTGCCGAGTGCCTGAAGCGGTCGTGGCGCACAACCTCACTCTGCCTAGAGCAGACCCGAGGAGCGACGTTGCTCATCGAGGCCGCTTAGCTGGACAAGCGAGGAGGCACCATGGAGCTCACTAAGATCGCGACCGGGGATGAAACGCTCGCATTCGAAGTCGAAGGCCGGACCGTCCGGGTCGTCACCAGGCCGGCCGACGGTGACGAGTTGGCCCGGCTCTTCGAGTTGCCAAGCCCCATCTGGGACGACTCGTCGCCGATGAGCGTCGACGAGGTCGCCACCGTTGTACGTGGCCTGATCGACGAGGCCGGGAAGCAAGGCGAACGGGCCGGAGTGCTGGGCGTTCCGCCCACGGCCGCCCTGTCGTTCCCGGACGACGCTCGCATCTACGTGTCACGCGTCGAGCCGATGTCGTTCTCGCTGCCCGGCTCCCCGTCGGGCCTGGTCCTTCACATGGACGATAAGGGCGATGGTCACTTGTGGGCCCTCGGCGCCGACCGGGTTTCGCTCGGCTCCGACGGCATGTGGTGGATCATCGATACCCTCATCGATGCCCTATCCGAGCCAATGGCGGCCTCGATATGGCCGCGCATCCTGACCCTCGGCACCGGCGTCGGCGGTTCGGCTACTCAGGCGTCGCTCGAATGCGGCCCCTGGGGAGTCGGAATCGAGTGGCGGAGGCTCCGGAGCGGAGTCGCCGGCGACATGCTGGCCGTTCACAAGCTCTCCTACCAGCGGGTCGATGCCTGGCTCAAGCTTCTGCTACCGATCCGCGACGATCTCGAACGGCGACGAGTCCACCGCCAGCGTCTCCGCGCGGCGCGAACGGCTGAGAAGTGGGCGCGGTCCCTGGAGCACTGGGACAGCTAAATCGCTCGCCGGTCAGCCGGCCGATCCCTTCGCTGGCCTGTCCGGGCGCTCACACACGCACCTTCAGGTGCGCTCGCATCGCCAGCCGGGCTGGCGCCGCGTCCTCGCGGCCGCCTCGGTCCAAAGCCACGCTTGCGTGGCTCGCCGTCGGACCGGCGAGCGGGTGCTGTGGCGGTTCGGTCAGCCGACCGATGCCGCGGGCCGGTGCGGCGGCATCTCGTCTTTGGCTTGTGTGGTCCCGGGGCTAGGGGCGAAGATCAACGCATGGAACTACGTCCCGTGTCTGCCGATGACCTGGGCTTCCTGGTTGCGATGACGCTGCTGGCCGCCTTCCCGCCGGGCGGAATCCCGGAGGCTGCGGCTGAGATGCCGCACGTCACGCGATGGGTCGAGGAGTGGGGTCGTCCGACCGACGTCGGTGTGGTCGCCTGGCACGATGGCGACTCGCCAGGCGAGGCCTGGCGAGTCGGGGCGGCCTGGTGTCGCGTCCAGGACAACGTGCTGGCGCGCGACGCGGAGGGCCGCGCACTGCCGGAACTGGCGATCGCCGTGGCACCGGATCATCAGGCACGGGGCGTCGGACGTCTCATGCTCGACGGTATCGCGCAGGCGGCATCGGCGGCGGGCCACCACTCGCTGAGCCTCCAGGTGAACGCCCACAACCCCGCCCTGCGGCTTTACGAACGGGTCGGTTTCGAGGTCGTGGGCCGCGACGGCGACCGACTCACGATGGTCAAGTCGCTCGGCTCGAACCGAGGCTGAGGGTTCCGCGGAGCCGGTCCCGAGGTTCTAGGCGCCGGCCGTCGCCACTTCACCGGTGGGCTGCACGAGGAAGATCCAGACGTCCCAGGCGCAGTGGCTGACGATGAGCGCGCCGATCGGGACGCCGGCGGCGTAGAGCACGCACCAGTGGGCCCCGGCCACGCCCGCGGCGCCCAGCAGAGTGAAGTTGCCCGTCGTCACGTGCACGGCCGAGTAGGCCGCGGCCGCCATCGCCGCGCCGGTCCAGCGGCCGTAGCGGCGCATCAAGGCTTCCTGGACCAGGCCCCGCCAGAACAGCTCCTCGGCCGGGCCGATGATCGCCACCAGCCGCGCCGCCGTCTCGCCTCGTGGCGCCAGCTCGCGCAAGGAGTAGATGTCGCGGATCTGGTCGTCGCCGCCCGGCACGAAACGCCGCGCGAAGCGGTCGCCGAGCTTGAAGGTTCCGTACAGCACGGCGGCGGAGGCAAGACCAAGCCCAACCTCGCGACGGCCGATTCGCGCCTGCCCCAGCCCGGGACGAGCGACCAGCGCCAGGCCGCCTAGCATCAGCCCGGTGCCGGTCATGCGGCTCCAGAATCGATCGCGCGGCCCGCGAAAGGTTGCCGCGAAGGCCGGCACAGCCGCCGCCAGGCCCAGGACCGCGGCGGCTTCGAGGCGCCGACTCCGGCCGCGCGATCGATTCGCGGCGCCCGCCCGGCTCGGCCTCACGGCACGAGCCGCGCCAGCAGCAGACCGGCCACCAGCAGCAACCCGAAGGCGAAGTGGAGTCGGGCCGTGTCGACGTCGAGCATGGCGATGGCTCGAGCCTGGCCCGTGGCGCCCAACTCGGCTGCGCGGACGACCTGGGCCAGGAAGGGCAGCGACAGGACCGCGATGACGGTCGTCGGCGGGAGCCAGCGAACGGCCACCGCCAGCGCGAGGGTCACGTAGGCGCCGATGACCAGCGCCAGATAACCGTAGTGGGCCCAGTCGCGACCCAGCCGGCTCGACAGCGTGGCGATCCCGGCCCGCGTGTCCTCGCTGATATCGCGCCACTCATTGCCGTGAAGGATCGCCGCGACGAGCAGACCAACCGGGATCGACAGGACGAGCGATCGCACTTCCCAGGTCCCGGTGACCGCGAAGTAAGACCCGACGACCATTATTGGGCCCATCAGCACGAACACCACCGGCACGCCGATGCCCCTGTACTTGTACTCGAACGGCGGCGCCGTGTATGTGTAGCCGGCAACGAGACCGAGCAGGCCGAGACCGGCGATCGCCGGGCCGCGGAGCCAGACCAGGTAGGAACCGACCGCCACCGCAGCCACGAAGAGCCCGATGGCGAAGGCGTAGGCGCCGCGCTCGCTGACGCGACCCTTGAGGACGGCGTGGCTCATGCGGGGCGAGGTGATGGTGTCGATGCCCTTGCGGACGTCGTAGACCTCGTTGATGACGTTCGTGCCCGAGTGGAGCAGCATGCCGCCGGCGAGGGCCGCCAGGAATGGCAGAAGCGAGAAGCGCGAGTCCACCACCGCCAGCGCGCCGCCGGCGAGGACAGGTATGGCCGAGGCGGTATAGGCGAAGGGCCGCAGGATCTCATAGGCGGCACCAGCGCGGCGACGTGCGCGTTCGAACAGTCCGAGCCGTCGATCATCGGCGAGCCCGACCGACACGGCGGCGACGTCGGACGAGCCGGCGGCCGACCCCGAACCGGCGGTGACGGCGCCCGACACGACGGCGCCAGACACGACGGCGCCAGACACCACGGCCGCGGCCGCCGACTCGCGATTGGCCGCACGCTCGGGCAGCGCCGCGTACAGCTTGGCCGCCTCGATCAGCTCGAGCGTCTGCGTCTCGTCCTGGACCACCGGCTGGAGCAGCGGCAGGTTCAGGCCCGTCTCGACATGGAACGCCATCGCCCGGGCCGCGACGTCCTCGCGAGTGCCGCACAGCATGAAGGCGTCAAGCAGCTCGTCGGGGATGAGCTTGCCGGCCTCGTGGTAGTCCTCGGCCCGCCAGGCGGCCGCGATCCGGTCGCGCATCTCCCGCGGGAAGCCCGCCCGCTGGAGCGAAACGTCACCCAGGACCGACATCATGTAGATCACGAAGGGCTCGCGCTTGGCCCGGTTCAAGGCCTCGCGGCGGGTCTTGTCGACAAGCGAGAGCAGGTAGGCCGCGGTGTCGACGTCGCCCGGGTCGCGGCCGGCGGCCGTCGCCGAAGCGCGCAGCCGCTCCAGGATGCCGCGCAGCGACGGGATCGATTCGCACGGGCGGGCGAGGTAGCCATCGGCCTTCTGCCCGGCCAACTCCACGAACTCCTTGCGGTAGGCGGCGATGTAGAGAGGAATGCGGTGAACCGGCGGGAACATCGGCACGATCGGCGGCAGGCCCGGGGTCCCGGACGGCAACCGCTCGCCGGCCCACAGGGTCCGGAGCTGGTCCATGGCCACGCTCACCCGAGCGGGCGCGTCGGCCGGAGAGTAGGGGATCGCCATCTGGCCCAGGCGGAGCGGCAGACCCGTGCCGAGGCCCATGACGATGCGCTCCGGCAGCAGCTCGTCCATCGCCGAGCCGGTCATCGCGAGGACGACGGGATGGCGCGTGTACGGGTTGACCGCGCCGAGTGCCACCCGGAAGGAGCTGTCGGGGTCATTCGCCAGAGCGCCGGCGATCGCGGCGCCGTAGGTGATGGCATCGCGCTCGAAGTAGGAGTCGTGGATCCAGACCGAATCGAGGCCGGCGTCGCGGGCGCGCCGGACCCAGTCGATCGTATCGGAAATGTCGCCCCGGGCGGCGATGCCAAGACCGACGCGACGTGCCAGCGCTCGCATGTTTCTCCTGCAGTTGGTGCGCCGGCGCCCGGGGCACCGACCGCGTCATATGTTAGCGGCTTGCCTATATAAACCCGCCCGGCGCCTCGTTCGCGGCCGCACTACGTTTGAGCGTGCGATCCCCTAAGGTGACGCAATGCCACTGCCGAACAGTCCCGATCCCTGGTGCGGCCTGGGCGCGGAGACGTTGCGGTTCCTGGAAGTCCATCCGGCCCGCGCGATCGCCATTCCCGGCCGTGGCTGGCGCGACCTGGGCGACGCCGTGATGCTCTTCTCGGCCGGTGAGAGAGAGCCCTTCTTCAATCGATTCACGGCCGTCCGCTGGCCCGACGATCCGCGGGCGTTCGATGCCCGGCTGCGCCAGTCGATCGAGCTATTCGGCGCCCTCGACCGCAAGCCGTACATCTGGACGATCCCCGGGCTCAGTACGCCGTCGGACTTGATCGCCCGCCTCTCCGCCAACGGGTTTGTGGACCAGGGCGGCGGCTACGACATGATCCTCACCCGCGACCCGGCTGATGTCCCGGATGTGGAACTGCCTCGCGGCGCGGTTCTGGAGCGCTGGAACAACCCGCCGGCCGACCAGCGTCCGGCCTTGGCCGAGGCCCTGGCACTCGTCATCGGCGAGTCGTTCCACATTCCTGACATCCGTCGCGCCAACCTGGTGGCCGAAATCAGCCTGACCCTCGAGCAACCCCGCTTCAACGCCTATCTGATCCGCATCGAGGGCGAGCCGGTGGCCACGGGCGAGCGCTACACGTTCGACGGCGCAAGCTACATCTCGTCGATTGGGACTCGTCCGGCCTGGCGGGGCAGGGGCTTTGGCCATCTCATCACTCGCGCCCTGGCGATCGACTCCATGGCCGGCGGGATGGACCTCATCTACCTTGGGGTCTACGCCGAGAATGGGCGGGCGATTGGACTGTACGAGCGGCTCGGGTTCGAAGTGCTTGGGCCGCGATCGTCGGACATGCTGCTCGAACGGCCTCGCTAGCCTCTGCGACACGTTTGGTCACGAGCCGAACCTTGGGCCCGTTGGCCGGGTCTCATCGTCCGGGAGGCCGAAGGACGATCATACGCAAGAGGGACGACCCGCTCGGGCAGCCGAGTCAAGATTCGCCAGGGCTCGCCGCGACCAGCAGGGGTCGCCGGCAGGGCCGGAAGCAGGGAGTGAGATGACGCAAAGCGGCCAGCCCGTGATCCGCGTCGCCGACCTCAAGAAGTACTACGGCGACGTCAAGGCCGTCGACGGAGTCACCTTCGAGGTCGCGCGGGGCGAGGTATTCGGGATGCTCGGCCCCAACGGCGCGGGCAAGACCACCACTATCGAGGTCCTCGAAGGCCTCCGCGGCCCCGACGCGGGCACCGTCGAAGTCTTCGGGTTGGACGTCTGCAAGCACCCCGAGTCGATCAAGCAGCGGATCGGCGTCCAGCTCCAGAGCGTGTCGCTCTACCCGCGGCTGACGGTGACCGAGCTGCTCGACCTCTTCGGCAGTTTCTTCGACCACCACGTGCCGACGAAGCAGTTGATCGACGCGGTCGACCTCGGCGAGCGGGCCAAGGCCTATTCGATGAATCTCTCGGGCGGGCAGCAGCAGCGGCTGTCGATTGCCCTGGCGCTGGTCAACGACCCCGATCTCGTCTTCCTCGACGAGCCGACCACCGGCCTGGACCCGCAGGCTCGCCGCTCGCTGTGGGACCTCGTCAAGGGTCTCCAGGAGAAGGGCAAGTCGGTGATGCTGACCACCCACTACATGGAGGAAGCAGCCGAGTTGTGCGACCGCGTGGCCATCATGGACCACGGCCGCATCCTGGAGATGGGCACGGTCCCCGAGTTGATCGGTCGCCGCTTCAAGGAGCGGGCGGTCTTCTTCGACACGTCGCCCAAGCTCCCGCCTGAGAAGCTCGCGCAGCTTGGTGGCGTGACTCGTGCCTCGCAGGAAGATGGCCAGACGCTGCTCTACTCCAAGGACGTCCCGGCAACGATCGGGGCGCTGCTGGCGATGGCCGACGAGCTCGACTTCCAGCCGCACAACCTCGGTATTCGCCAGGCCACTCTCGAAGACGTCTTCCTCGACCTGACCGGTCGAGCGTTGCGCGACTAGGAGCCGAATCATGAAGACACTTCTCGGCCTCACGGTCGCCAACCTCAAGGGCCTCACCCGCGACCGGGCCGCGCTCTTCTGGACCTTCTTCTTCCCCGTCATGTTCGTTCTGCTGTTCGGCGTGCTCTTCTCGGGCAGCGGCGACAGCAGCAAGATCACCGTGGGCTACGTGGACCTGGATCACAGCGCGGCCTCGGCGCAGGTTCGCGCTGACTTTGCGCTGTATGCGCCGATACTCGTCCTCCAGGATGGTTCCCTGGACGCTGAGAAGGCCGCGATGCAGAACGGCGACGTTTCGGCCGTGATCGTGATCCCCGCGGGCCTGGGCAATGTGGTCGGCTCGACGCCCGGGCAGCCGCTTGCCATGACGATTTACATCGATCCGTCCCAATCGCAGACGACGCAGGTCGTCCAGGGTGCGGTCAACGGGGTGGCCAGCGGATACAGCATGGCCGTGGCCACTAACGGCGGGGCGCCTGCCCTGATCGTTGCTCAGCCACAACAACTGTCATCGACCAACATCTCGACGGTGACCTATCTCGTGCCGAGCATCCTGGCCATGGCGCTGATGCAGCTGGGCGTGTTCGCGGCGGTGCCGCTGGTCCAACAGCGCGAGAAGGGCATCCTCAAGCGAATGGGCGCCACGCCTCTCGAGCGCTGGAAGCTCGTCGCCAGCAACATCCTGCTGCGGCTGATAGTGGCGGCCGTCGATACGGTTCTGATAATCGGCATAGGCATGGCCGCCTTCCACATCCAGATAGTTGGCAACCTGGTGCTGGCCGCAGGTTTCGTCTTCCTGGGCGCCGGGGCGTTCCTGGCTCTCGGTTTCATGCTGGCCTCATTCCTCAAGACCGAGGAGCAGGCCACCGGCGTCGTCCAGGTCGTTCAGATGCCGCTGATGTTTCTATCGGGCATCTTCTTCCCGTTCAACTTCATGCCCGACTTCATGCGGTCGATTGCGCGTCTCCTGCCGCTCACGTATCTGGGCGACGGCTTGCGCCAGAGCATGGTCAATGCCCCACAGGTCGCCCCGCTGGCCATGGATGCAGCGATCCTGGGCGGCTGGCTCGTGGTCTGCCTGGCGATCTCGGCGCGCTCGTTTCGCTGGGAGTAGTCCCGGCGGGGCAGCCGCTCATATAGCCACTCATTCGGCCGCTTTGGGTTCGCCCCGGGCGGCCGAAC
>PLNK01000162.1 GCA_003142755.1 Chloroflexota bacterium
ATGCTTCCCTCCTCCGTAGCCGAACGACTCGATCGACTCGCGCCGGACCAGCGTTCGGCCGCCACCGCACCACCCGGTCCCGTCCTTTGCGTAGCGCCGGCCGGCAGCGGCAAGACCACGACCCTCGTCGCGCGGATTGCGTGGCTCGTGGCTACCGGCGCGGACCCTGCCACGGTCACCGCTGTCACGTTCAACAAGCGAGCAGCCGATGAGATGGCCGCGCGCGTGGATGCGGCGCTGGAGCCGCTGGGGTTGGCAGCCGGGAGCATCCGGGTCAAGACGTTTCACGCCCTCGGCCGCGAGATTCTCGCCGAAGGTGGCGAGTCGGTGGAACCACTCCTCGATCGCGAGGCCGTCCTGCGCGACATGTGGCCCGACATCACCGTCGGAGCCATCCGCCGGCTCGATGACGCGTTCAGCCGCCTCAAGCTGGAGATTGGGGTGACCGCTGCCGAGGTCGCTACGGACCCTGAGCCCGGGCCAATCGCCCGCGCCTTCCTCGCCTACGAACAGGCGCTAGAGGACGCGGGCGGACTCGACTTCGACGATCTGGTCGCCCGCGCCCTTCGGCTGCTGGAAGCCCGCCCTCCCCTACTTCGCCGCTGGCGTGCCAAGTGCGAGCACCTGCTGGTGGACGAGACGCAGGACGTTGACCGCAGCCAGCTTCGACTGGCCCTCCTGCTGGCCGCGCCCGCGAACCGCATATTTCTCGTTGGCGACGACGATCAGACGATCTACGGCTGGCGACTCGCTGACGTACGACGAGTTCTGGCCCTGGCCGAGGAGCTGCCGGGCCTGCGGCGGATCGACCTGACGGTCAACTACCGCTGCCCACGGCCCGTGGTGGAACGTGCCGTCCGGCTGATCGCCCACAACGACGAGCGTTTCGTGAAGACGATCCGGGCCGGGCCTGCTGCCGAGGGGCAACTCATCCTCGCCCCGGACGGATCCGATGAGATGGTCCGACTCCGCCGCGTCGTGGAGAGCTGGCCGGACGACGGCGGGACGCGGGCCATCCTCGCCCGCACCAACGCCGAGCTACTGCCCGCGGCCGCGGTGGCGATCGAGATGGGCCTGCCGTTCCGGGCGCCCCGGCTGCGATTCCTCGACGAGGATCGCCGCATCGACGCGCTTCTCGCGGCGGCGATCGGCGGCGACGCGGCCGCGGGCGGCGCGCCTCTGCCGCGCCTGGTAGCCCTCGCTCGTGACGGCGTCGACACACTTCCTTGCCCCGCGGCACCCTGCGCCACCACCGACGCCGACAGGCGCGACCAAGCCCGTCTAGACGAGGACGAGCCACTCCCCGTCGAGACGGGCGAGCTGCTCGAGGCCCTGACCGGCTGGGCGGCGCGGTACGCGACAATCGCCGAGCTCGCGGCGGCCATCGAGCGGCATCGCGTCCTGGTAGCCCAGCTGCGCCGCGACGACGCCAACCTGACCCTGGCCACGGCCCATTCGACCAAGGGCCTGGAATTCGACCATGTCGCCGTGATTGGGCTCGACGCCGGCCGCTTCCCGTCGGCCCGGTCGCTCCGCGAGGCGCCCGAACCGGCGCGCGCGCTCGAAGAAGAGCGGCGGCTGGCGTATGTCGCCTGGACTCGGGCCCGCCGGTCGTTGACGCTCGTCTACGACCCGGCTTCGCCCTCGCCGTTCTTGCTCGAGGCCTTCAGTGAAACGGAGCTCGGCCTCAACACCGACCTACGGTGAGCGGGCACGGGGCGATCACCAATCCTGGGTGACTCGGCTGTTGAGGAACCTGTCGTGCAGGCCGCGCAGGTCGGGTGAATTGCTCGTCGTGTAGAGCAGGAACATCGCCCAGCTCGAAGCTGCCAGTATCACCAGGATTCGCGTGGCTTCGGGCGCGATCGTCGCCAGCGCGAACGGACCCTGCAGCACGGCCCAGCGGACGACCGCGTCGAGCCAGCCCATGGACTTGCCGGTCGTCGCGTCGGCGACTCGCAAGTGCATCAACTTCTGCGCGAGAGTCCCCTGCCAGACGACCCAACCAGTAGTGAAGTAGACGAGCTGCTCGAACCCGCCCACGAGACCGAGCAGGATGAATGTCCGTTCGTCGATAACCGCCGTGCTCGATGGCAGGAAGGCCATCGCCAGGATCGACTCAGTGAGGCCGAAGATCATGTAGATCAGAGCGCAATCGAACAGGTAGGCGGTGACGCGTCGGCCAACGGTTGCGGCCACGATCTTGGGCGGCGCTTCTGACTCGTCGAACTGGGCCAACGGCCGGACCATTTGAGGGTCCCACGCGGTCGGCGGCGGTTCGCCCTCCGCGCCCGCGGAGTCCGAGGGGGTCGGCGGCGGTAGGACCCCCGGCGGCCACGCCCCCGGCNNGGCCACGCCCCCGGCGGCCACGCGCCGGTCGGCATCCCCGGGTCGTAGCCCGGGCGGTAACCGGGGGCTGCCCAGCCCAGCCAGCGCACCTTCGCCACGACCAGCGAGCCGGCCAGCACGTCGTGCGGACCCTGGTGCGTCGGGCTCATGTAGGTCCAGATCAGGACCAGCAGCGGCCAGCTCGCGGCGAGCATGATCGCGAGAAACAACACGTCGGACCAGGTCGATAGCCACGCCTCGGCCGGGCCGCCGGCCTGAGGGTTCATCACGTCCGACCACGGCACCGACGTCTCGTAGGCCAGGACCCCGAAGATGAGCCCGACCAGCGCGGCGACCGGAATGCCGACGACGACCACGGCCCGGACCAGCGCTCGACCCAGGCCAAGGTTCCGCCCTGTGGCGGCGGATGCCACCTCGAGCGACATGACCCGCTGCCCGGGCGTGCCTCGGAAGCGCGCCCACGCCACCGCCACGTAGACCACGTTCAGGACTACGAACACGCCCAGCAGGCCGGCCAGTACTGGCAGGTCGGCCCGGTACGGGGCCACGCTGGGCATCACCAGCGGCGAGTCCTGGATCTGCTGCGCGGCCGCCGGGTCGATGCTCAGGACACCGGCACCTTCTGCCACGATCGAGAGCACCAACAACGAGCCGACGAAGATCAGCCCATCGATGAACCAGGCAACCGTACGCTGGCGCATGCCGGCGAGAGCGAGGCCGGGCGGCAACGGGTACCTCGGCGGGCGCGCAGGCGCCGAGCGGTTATTCACTGCGCGACCCAAGTCATCCGCCAACCTCCTGCAGAGTCGCGACAACGGCACAGTTCCATGCCCGCACCGAGGATAGCCGACGCGGACCTACCCAGCGTCGCGGCCCGATGTCGCATCCGCGCTGAAAGACAGAAAGCGGCGCCGCGCCCGCGATGGGCAAACGGCGCCGCTTCATCCATCCGATTGTTCGCCGCCCCATCGGCCGGGACGGGCTACCAGTTCAGGCGACCCAGAACCCGAAGGTGAAGAGCATGACCATCATGCCCATCACGAGAGTGCTCGCCAGGACCCACGTTCGATCGAACACGGGGTGCCGACCGAACCAGGCCACCATCAGGAAGATGGCCGGGACGCCCAGGACGTAGCGATCCATGCCGTTGGGTGAGCCGGCCGATGCGCCGAAGCTGAAAACCAGCACGGCGAGCCCGAAGATTGCCACGCCCGGCATCTTCCGGATGAGCCAGATCGTGCCCAGGAGAGCGACTGCCATGGCAAAGAACTCGAAGAACAGGTAGACGGAACTCTCCGGTGGCAGCGGACCTCCGCCGTAGGCACCCGTGCCGGTCTTGTCTACGCCCTGGATCATGCTTTCAAAGGCGGCGACCCAGGTGTTCCACGACCCTTGGATGTCGAAGGTGCGGTTGAAGAACTCCTTGTCAACGGTCATGAACGTGGTTCCGAGGATCGACGTGAACCAGAGCAAGAAGGCCACGACAGGCGCCAGCGCGGCTACGCCCGAGGCCACGATGCGCCAGTCCTTTGGCCGGAAGCCGGTCTCACGCAGCGACTGGAACACCGACCAGGCCAGCGGCAGTACCAGGAACACACCGGCCGGCCGAACCAGGGCTGCACCGACCGCGAAGACGGAAGCCAGGACGACCTTCTTCTCGACCGCGAGGGCGCAGGCCATGAACGCAAGGCCGATGAAGAGACCCTCGGCGTAGACCTGGGCCAGATAGAAGCCCGTCGGGAATACAAGGAGGTACAGGGCCGCGCGCAGGCCGGCCGGTCCGCCCCATGAACCGGTGGTGTCGGCATCGTCGCCAGAAGTCGACCTTCGCCGCCGACCGAGATAGGCCATCAAGCGTGACAGGGCCAGCATCGCCAGCAGCCCGCCGAGGGCCGAGATGATGATCCCGGCCAGGGTTGCTCGGCCGTATTCCGTCAGATCGGACGCGAACGGCACGACGGTCAGGACCGCGATGACCGGCTTCATCGCAAACGGGTAGCCGGGTAGGAAGGCGTAGTTGAGCGACGTCCACTCGGTCTGCTGGGGCGTGAGGATCGGAATGCCACTCCAGTGCTGACCACTGAAGTTGTAGGCCTGGGCGTTGGGGTCGTTGTAGCCGCCCGTGGCGATCGAGAGGTAGTACTCCGAGTCGTATTTGACGTGCTCGTTCATGTTCGGATCGTCGAGCAGAGGCCGACCGGGCAGCATCTGCTGACCGGTTGTGTACTGGGTCCAGCTCAGGGTGTTGTCGGGCCGCTGCGGCGAGAGGCGAGCCTGGACGATGATCTGGAACGAGCAGATGACCGCCAGCCAGATGGCCCACACGGCGACGATCCGAATGAGGTCCAGCGACGGCTTCGCGGCCGCCGGCCACCAGGACGGCCACTTCGGCCGGAGCCGGCCGGAGCCGGATGCGGTGCCGGATGCGGCGGCAGAATCTCCACCGGGAACTTCACCAAGCGACTGCGGCGAGCTCACACCTAACTCCCATCTCCTGAGCGTGACGGACCCTCGACGCAATTCTAGACGAAGCCGCCGGCCAGTTTGGTCAGTGTCTGGACAAAGTCGCCGGGTCGCCTGAAGCCGCCCCTACCGTTCGGCGCGCTCGCGAACGAGGGCCTTCCGGAGCAGATCGATCTGGGCCAGGAACGGCTCCGTCAGGTCTCCCGGGAGTGACTCCCGTATCGAATCCTTGTGGCCGTAGGCGGCCCGGGCCCGCTGCGTCACGACCCACAGCTCCCCTATCCCGGCGTCGCGAAGCTGATCCGGGACCAGTGCCAGGAAGTCCGCCCAGCGCTGCGAGCCGCGCTCCGTGGCGCATTCGAGGAGCTTGTCCGCGGAACGTGCGGCTGTCAGGGCGGCCTCGTCTATCGCCGGGAGCTCGTGCCGGGCCGGTTCGGGTGCTCGGGCCACGTCAGGCCAGGTAACGCGGTGGCTCGGGTTGGGTCGTCTCGCGGGCGATCGTCACCGTCAGCGGCAGCCGCTTGCGCTCCGAACCGTCGACGGTGATCCGGACGGCATGTTCGCCGGCCACCTTGAGGGTCATGTTCCACAGGTCGATGGCGATCGTCAGAACAATGTCGGTGGCATCCGCCGGTCCGTGGGAGATGACCCGGCCAGTGGCGCTGGTCACCTGAGTCCCGTCCGGCATGGTCACCACGAAACCGAGCTCATGCTCGCGTGTCCGCTCAGCCGAGGAGAGCCGCAAACCAACCACCAGGGCCAGGTGCGGATGCACGAACGGGAACGACGGCCCGCTCAGTCGCGACACCCCGCCGCCCAGGACGTGGAACTTCTGGCCGGGCTGGACCTCGGCGGCATCAGCGAGGAATGCGAACTCGATGTCGGGCATTGGCCCATCCTATCCGACGGCGGCGAGCTACTGGTTGACGATTGGCTGAACGGCGTCGTAGTCCTTCTGAAGGGCCGCCTGAAGCTTCGTCACTTCGGCCTTCACATCCAGACCCGTTGTGGTCTGGAGCTTCACGTAAAACGCGTCGATGTCGCTGCCGGCCTGGCTCACGGCCGGCAGGCCTGAGTCGGGGCTCGGGCTGGCTGGCACCGTCGCCATCTCGTCGAGGACGCTCCAGGTGACCTGGTTGCCCGGGAAGAGCGGGGCCAGCTTGGCGTCGAGGCCGGTGAAGTAGGCCGGCCGATCAGCCTTCTTGGCCGGCTCGCGTCCGTATGCTTTCAGCAGGCTCGCGTCGGCCATGATGGCCAGCACCGCCTTGAAGGCCGCGTCGGGGTTCTTGCTGGCGCGGGTGATCGTGAAGGTGTCGGCGGTCATGGGCGAGGTCGTGGCGGTGTTCCAGGATGGAACGATCCCGATATCCCAGCGCTTGACCTTGGACGTCTTGGAGTCGGTGGCGATGGAGCCGATGCTGTCGATCCAGGCCGCGTTCATGGCCACGGCGCCCGACGCCTGCGAGTTGCCCTCGGCTAGCTGCGTGCTGGCCTCGGCCGTGGCGTTCGGGGCGGTGTGGCTGCTCCACATGGCGCTGTAGTACCAGCTCATGGCGTCCGTCCAGAACGGCGAGAACTGCGAGGTCTTGCCGTCTGAGGCGAGGAGCGAGGTTGCGCCGAAGAGCGCCCCCAGCTGGCGCGCGTCGCAGCCCTGGCAGTCAAATCCGTACTGGACGATGTTCTTGGCGTCGAAGCCGCTGTCCGCCGACTTCTTGCCGGTCTTGTCCAGCGTCAGCTGGGCCGCGACCTTGGCCATCTCCTTCCAGTCCCAGGTCTGACCCTGATACTGAGCGCCGATCGTGGTCGGGAGGTCCGGCAGACCGGCCTTGGCAAAGGCGTCCTTGTTGTACCAGATGTATCCGGGCGTGATGTCGTACGGGATCCCGATCTGACCGCTGTCGGCCGACTTGAAAACCTTGACGACAGACGGGTCATAGGCGGCCATGTCGACGTTGTTCTTCTCGATCTCGGACGTCAGGTCCAGCAGCAAGCCATCGAAGCCGCCGGCCGTCCCGACGCCTACGGGACCGATGATGTCGGGCGAGTTGCCGAGGGCCATCTCGCTCCGGAGAACATCCGCGGCGGTGGCGGCCGGCTCGACCTCGAGCTTGATGGTGATGCCGTCGCGGTTCATCTTGTTGTAGCTGGCCACGAAGCCCTTTTCGACCTCGGCCTGGGCCGTGGTCGTACCCAGCGGATCGAGGCCAACGAACCAGCGGATAGTCGTGCCGGATGCCGGGCCAGTTGGGGTGGGAGCGGGGGTCTGAGTGGCCAGGGGCGTTATGAGCGGGGGCAGCGTGGGCGTTGGGCTCGGCGAGTTGCAGGCGCTCAGCGCGACCGCCGCAACCGTGGCCAAGGCCGCGGCACGCGAAGTCAGGCTAATCCCACTCCTAACCATTGGGCTCCCTTCTGCTCACTGGTACCTGACGCCGGGCAGGCATTGTCTCACGCCAGCCCGGCCGGAGATGGCTGCGGCCTGCCCGGGCTAGTTCCCGGGGCCGACCTTCGCGGCGGCAGCGGCCCGCTTGTCCGGCGCCACGATCTCGATTGGGACCGGCGCCGGGGCGTGGCTGACGTGGCCGGTTGACTCCGCGAACGTGACCGCAGAGAGCGGCACGAGCGGCTCGCCGCGAAGGACGCGGGCCAGATACTCGCCGGTGGATGAGCCCGGCACCCGGGCCACTTGCTCGGGCGTGCCCTCGGCGATGACGTAGCCGCCGCGGTCGCCGCCCTCCGGCCCCAGATCCACGATCCAGTCCGCGGTCTTGACCACGTCGAGGTTGTGCTCGATCACGATCACCGTGTTGCCTGTGTCGACGAGCCGGTGCAGGACCTGGAGCAGCTTCTCCACATCCGCCATGTGGAGCCCCGTGGTGGGCTCGTCGAGCACGTAGACCGTCCGCCCCGTGGCCCGCTTGGACAGCTCCGTGGCCAGCTTGACGCGCTGGGCCTCCCCGCCGGAGAGCGTCGTGGCCGGCTGGCCAAGATGGACGTAGCCGAGACCGACGTCGAAGAGCGTCTGCAGCTTGGCCCGCACGCTCGGCACCGGCGCGAAGAACTCAAGCGCCTCTTCGATTGTCATCTCCAGCACGTCCGAGATCGAGCGACCCTTGTAGTGGATCTCGAGGGCCTCGCGGTTGTAGCGCTTGCCCTTGCAGATCTCGCACGGCACGTACACGTCCGGCAGGAACTGCATCTCGATCTTGAGGATGCCGTCGCCCTTGCAGTGCTCGCAGCGGCCACCCTTGACGTTGAAGCTGAAGCGGCCGGGCTTGTAGCCACGCACGCGGGCCTCCTGCGTGCCGGCGAACAGCTCGCGTATCGGGGCGAAGAGCCCGGTGTACGTGGCCGGGTTGGACCGCGGCGTCCGCCCGATCGGGCTCTGGTCGATATCGATCACCTTGTCGATGGCGTCGAGCCCGTCGAGCGCGTCGTGGGCGCCGGCCTTGTCGCGGGCGCCGTTCAGCTCGTGCGCCAGAGCCCGGTACAGGATGTCCGACACGAGCGTGCTCTTGCCCGACCCCGATACGCCGGTCACCGCCACGAACCGGCCGAGCGGAAAGGCCACGTCCACGTTCTTGAGGTTGTGCTCGCGGGCACCGCGGACTACGAGCGAGCGGCCGCTGCCGACGCGGCGCGTGGCCGGGATCGGCACCGCAAGCTCGCCGCGCAGGTAGGCACCGGTGATCGAGCGCGGCTCCGCCAGCACGTCCTCGAGCGGCCCCGAGGCGATGATCTCGCCGCCGTGCTCNNAGCCGCGTCAGCGTGGCGATCAGCTTGGCGTTGTCGCGCTGGTGCAGTCCGATCGAAGGTTCGTCGAGGATGTACAGCACGCCCATCAGGCTCGACCCGATCTGCGTCGCCAGCCGGATGCGCTGAGCCTCGCCGCCCGACAGCGTCTGGCTGGTTCGATCGAGGGTCAGGTAGTCCAGCCCGACGTCGAGCAGGAAGCCGAGCCTCGACGAGATCTCCTTGAGAAGCTGTCGGGCGATCGTGTTCTCGCGCTCGGTCAGCCGCTCCGGCAGCCCGCCGACGTAGTCGCAGGCGGCGATGATCGACAGCGTCGAGACGTCCCAGATGTTGCGGCCGTCGACCGTGACAGCGAGGATCTCCGGCTTGAGCCGCTTGCCCTCGCACTCCGGGCACGGCCGGGCGACCATGTAGCGCTCCAGCTCGGACTTGACGAATTCCGACTCGGTCTCGCGGAAGCGGCGCTCCAGGTTGGGCACGATGCCCTCGAACGTGGCGCCGTACGTGTTCTCGCCGCGTTCGTGGCGATAGCCGATGACGACCCGCTCGGCCCGTCCCGAGAACAGGATGTAGTCCAGCGCCTCGGGCGGCAGGTTCTTGATGGGGGCGTTGTAGTCCCAGCCGTGCTCGCGGCAGACGGCCTCGATGATCTTGCCGTGCCAGGAGCTCTCCATCGGCATCCGCGACCACGGCACCAGCGCGCCGCCCGCGAGAGAGAGGTTCTTGTTCTGGATGACCCGGTCCGGGTCGATCTCGAGGCGGCTGCCGATGCCGGTGCAGCTCGGGCACGCGCCGTGCGGGGAGTTGAAGCTGAAGCTGCGCGGCTCCAACTCGTCGACGGTGGTGCCGTCGTACGGGCAGCTGTAGCGCTCGCTGTAGCGGCGCTCGTCGAACTGCGGCGGCTCGCCGTCGCGCGGGGCCGGGGCGATCAGGACCACTCCGTCGCCGAGCCGCAGCGCGGTCTCGACCGAGTCCGCCAGCCGCGCAGACTCGGGCCGGGAGCCGGCCCCAGCCGCGTCGCCGGTCGTGGTTTCGGTGGCGCCGGTGGTGTCGGCCGCGCCCGCTTCGCCCGTCCCGTCGCCGTGCCGGACGACGAAGCGATCGACGATGACCTCGATCGTGTGGCGCTTGTACTTGTCCAGGCTGCGGGTCTCCGAGAGGTCCATCTGCTCGCCATCCACCCGGACGCGGGCGAAGCCCTGGCGGCGGATGCTCTCGTACTCGCGGTTGCCCTCGGTCTTGCGGTCCTTGATGACCGGCCCCAGGACCATGAGCCGCGTGCCCTCGGGCAGGTCGTAGATCTGGTCGACGATCTGCTGGACGCTCTGCCGCTCGATCTCGCGGCCGCACGTGGGGCAGTGCGGGTGGCCGATGCGCGCGAACAGCAGCCGCAGGTGGTCGTAGATCTCGGTGACCGTGCCCACGGTCGACCGCGGGTTGCGGCTGGCGCCCTTCTGGTCGATCGAGATCGCCGGGGAGAGCCCGTCGATCTGGTCGACGTCCGGCTTCTGCATCTCGCCGAGGAACTGCCGCGCGTACGCCGACAGGCTCTCGACGTAGCGCCGCTGCCCTTCGGCGTAGATCGTGTCGAAGGCCAGGCTGCTCTTGCCCGAGCCGGACAGGCCGGTGATGACGACCAGCCGATCGCGCGGCATGGCCACCGTGACGTTCTTGAGGTTGTGTTCGCGCGCCCCGCGCACGACGAGCTGTTCCTGTGGCATAGGCCGCTATTGTAGGCCAATATGCCGAAAGAGAACAGACGTTCGCGCCACTCCCTCACGCTCTGGCGGCGCCAGGCGCGACGCAAGCCAGTCAGGTACTTCGCGGATCAGTCCTCGCGCCCTGGGGAGCGTCCAGGAACTCCACCTCGCCGGTCTCAACGTGGTAGATCGCGCCGACGACGGCCAGTTCGCCCGCGTCGATGCGGTGTCGGATCGGTATCGACCAGGACGCCAGTTGCTCGATCGTGCGCCGGACGTTCATCCGGACCGCGTCGGTCCACGGATCGGCCGACAATCCGCTGGCCCAGCCGAGGTGGGAGCGGATGGAAGCCAGCAGCGACGTGAGGTGCACCGAACCGGCCGAATCGGGCGGCGGATCGGCACCGGGCGGTAGCTGACTCATTGCGGCTGAAATCCCGCCGCACTGCGTGTGGCCCAGGACGACAACGATCGGGCAACCCCAGCGGGCCAGCGCGTACTCGATCGTCCCGATCTCTTCGTTGCCGGCGACGTTGGACGCCACGCGGATGACGAACAACCGGCCGACGTACTCGTCGAACACGATCTCGGGCGGCACTCGGCTATCGGAGCAGCCGAGGATGATCGCGTACGGGTCGGCCGTGGCCAGGGACGCCGCGGCTGCTGCCGGGTCGGGAGCGCTCTCGATCGCATCGAGAAACCGCTCGTTGCCGGCCCGCAACAACTCCAGCGACGCTTCGCCGACCAGTTCTAGATCCCCCTGCCCTGCCATGGCACGAGCATACGACTCACGTGCCCTCGAATTCGACCCTGGCGTCGCGGTGAATTCCGAGACAGTCGCCACGTGACTGACTGGCGCCTGGACGCGCACGCCGGCGGTGCCGGAGCGGGTTCGTCAAGCCTCCGCGGCACGTATTCGACCGTGTCGCAGGATCTCGTGCACTCGGTTCGGAGCGGGCGCCAGCCCCTCCACAGCGCCAATCGCTCGCCTGAGTCGCCCGGCGACTATCGCGGAATAGCGCAGCGGCCGAGCTGTCGACGCGGCCGAGGAAGGCCACGCCACCGACCCACCCGCCGCCGACTTACGCCCGGAGCGCCTCGCGCGGGATGCGGACGATGAGGCGGACGATCGAGCCGTCGCGGGCGAAGACCGATTCGCTGGCCGTGAGGGGCAGCTCGGCGTCGGTGATCAGCTCGCTGGGGCGCGACGGGCGATCGACCAGGACGGAGGCCCGTTCGGACAACTCGTAGGAGACCGGCGTGCCGCAGTAGGTGAAGGCCAGGCTGCCGGCGGGCAGATCCCAAGTCTGATCCTGGCCATCCACATCGACATAGTTGAACTTGTACGGCGCGGCTTCGAACTCGGAGCGATGCAGGAGCCTGGGCGCGAACCGAAGCTTGCCGGCTCGAACCTGGACGCCCAGCTCACCCCAGCGAGCCAGGACTTCCTCCTTGACGGCACCCGTCATGCCGGGCTGCTGCGCGCCGCGATGCCGCGGCGTGTGCGAATAGGGATCGCACGGGAAGGCGCCCTGGACCTCGGCCGACTTGCGGAAGCCGAGGCCGTCCCGGACGTCGTCATACGCCTCGGCCAGAGCCGCAGCGGCGGTGGTGTCGACGTCGCCGGCCTCCGGGTCGATGGCCGCCTCGTAGCACTCCTGNNCTCGCGCGCCGGCCCTTCGACCTTCATCGAATCGAGCCGGCCGGCCAGATCGATGGCGTTCTGGAGGTCGGCCTGGAAGTGCCACTCGCCGTGGCTGTCGCGGCTGAAGATGCGCGGGTCGTCGATCGGCGGCTGAGTCGTGATCGTGTTGCGCTTCAGGAACGACGGGATGTCCACGTCCGGGTAGAGCAGGTAGCTGTGCTGATCGGCCCGATAGAGGGCGCCGACGCGCAGCGCGCGCAGCACGGCCAGTTCCTCGTCCGGCGTGAGCATGCCCGATCCCAGGACCGCGGCCTGGCCTTCGAGCATTTCGTACAGGTGGTTGACGTGAGCCTGCTTGCCCTCGACGTGGAGCAAGTTGTAGCCGTGGTACAGCCCGTCGCTGCGCCGATTGGCCTTGATCGTGCGCTCGAGGACTACCAGAGCGTTGCCGACGAACTCGCGCAACTCGGCCATCGGCACCGACCGCCGGGTCCGCAGGCCGTCGGCGTAGACCGCGTTGCGGTGTTCCTCACCCGCTCGACCGGCCGCCACGAGGAATTCGTAGCGGCTGGCGTCATCGAAGGTGGCGGGAGCGGCGCCGTAGATCGCCGTGAGCTTCTGCAGCAGCGCGGCCACCGGCTCGGACAGCTCGACCATCTCGGACCCGGTGAAGACATCCTGTACGAAACGCAGGTAGCGCCGCGCATGGGCGACCGTGACCATCGACAGGCCCCAGCCGACGATGGCGTTGTTGGCGTCGTTCCATTCGGGGCGCTGGGTGTTCAGCCACGTGCCGCCATCGGGCACGAAGTTGGTCAGCTTGACCAGCAGCGGCACCAGCAGCTTCTCGGCCAGCGAGACGAGCAGGACGTCGCCCTTAGCGTCCGCGATGAGCTTGCCGTCGGCCCCGATTTCGGCTTCGGCGGCCTTGAGCCGGCCGTGCAACGCCCGGTCGAAAGTGATCGTGCTGTGCGGCTCGGCCAGGATGGCGTCGAACCCGGCAATTCGGTACGGCACGTTGGCGTAGGAGTACTCGCGACGGTTGAGCCAGGACGACAGCTCGCCCGGGTGCTGCCGTTCCTCGATCTCGAGAAGGCGCAGCAAGTAGATGATCTGGTGGTCGCCCCAGTAGCCTGTGTGGCCCCACGGATCGTTCGGATCGGGCACTTCCCAGTCGACGCCGCCCTGGCGGCTGATGCGATACGCGTTGTAGCCGTCCGCGGTCGATGAGTTCAGGAAAACCGCCACCATCTGGTCGAGGAAGTCGGGGAAGCTCTGGGCGAGCGTCTCCCAGTTCTGGAAGATGTCGCGCCAGTTGCCCTGGTAGCCGTAGATCGGCTCGCCGTTCTCGCCGCGGAGATGGATCGAGAAGCGGTTCCAGGGGCGGCTCGGGTCGCCGTGGCGCCGGCTGTACATCAGCGGCAGATATGCGCCGCAGACTCGAGTGAGCTGAGGATCGCCGCTGGCGTCGACGGCGGCGCGGAGCGTCTCGAGCGACATCGTCTCCGGTAGCGAGGCCAGCCAGCCCGCGACTCGGGCGTGCAGGGCCGCGTTCTGGGCCTTGATGAAGGTCTCCAGATCACGCCGCGGGAAGCTGTACGAGTCTCGGAACGTGCCGCCGCGCATGCAGTTGAAGAGCACGCTGCCGAAATGGTGGACGGTGGCCGCCTCGTCGGCCGTCTCCTGGAGTCCGTCGGCGGCGGCGATCAGCTTGCGCAGGCCGTCTCGATCGGCGGCGATCGCCGCCCGAAGCTCGCCCTCGAGCACATCCGGCTGGGCCAGTCGATCGCGCAACTTGACCAGTGCGGCGTGGTCGAGCGAGGTGTCGGCGACGGTGAACCACTCACGGCTGACGCCCTCGGCAAGCTCGACGGTATCGGCCGCGAGGTACGACCCGTACTCGCCGCGAATCTCGGCCTCGAACGGCATCTCGTCGCCCGCCGCGAAGGCCTCTACATGGCGATCCGACAGGTAGACGCGAGGATGGCTGTGCCCGACCGACCAGGCGCAGGTCGCTCGCAGCGACTCGTATGGCAGAGGCTTGTCTGCCAGCGCCGCGTTCATGGTGTAGATCGCGAGCGGGACGTCGGGCAGGACTTCGTGGCGCATGTAGCCGACGGCCAGGTAGCTGGTGCTCGTGTACGTCGCCTCGTCGACTCCGGCCGGCAGGAGCATCCGGAAGCCGTCGAGGTACTCCACCCGGACCGACCCGGACCCGATGTTCTCGAGCACGGCGTGCCGCACGAGGCCGAACTCGGCGCACGTGCTCAGGCTCCAGGTGAACCGCAACTCCAGGTCTTCGTTCACTTCCTCGAAGAGCACGTTCGTGCCGAGCACGTGCTTGTAGAGGTTGCGCGTGATCGACGGCGCGTGAGTGGCTGTCTTCCAGGGTTCCCACAGCGTCGGGGCCGAGCCGCCGCGGCTGACGCGGAACGTGGTGAACGAGCCGGCACCATCGGGGTGAGCGAGCAGCTTGTCGACGGTCTCGTACGGGAACATAGCCCCGTCCGGATCCACGCGACCGGCGGTGAAGGGCGAGTTGCTGCCGATGAAGAGCCAGGCGTCGCTGTCGCTGACGATGCTCATGAAGAACGGTTCGAGCCGGTCCACGTCTCGGATGCACGCGTAGCGCTGCCCCGCCAGGGTGACGAACTCGTGCCGGGCCGGCGCCTGGGCGTGCAGCTGAGTCAAGACCTCTACCTCACCGTTCTCGGGTTGCCTGCTGACGAAGGGTGTGCTCGATCGCCCAGATCGCCAATGGCCGCAGGTACATCGCGGCTCGATATCTGCCGTCCTCGAGATATGCCTCGGGCGTTCGGAACCACAGGCCTCGGCCATAGGTTACGGCGAATGCCCCGTGGGCGGTACGCCAGCCTTCTTCGACCAGGCCGCGACCGATCATGAAGGCCGCCAGCGCGTAGGTGGTGCCGATCCAGCTCTCGGCCGACTGGTCGCTCGACTCGTCTATCGAACCGTCTGGGTTCGTGCCGTTGACGGCGCCCATGTCGCCGCCGCCGAACCCGAGGACGTTCGCGTCGAACACCGTCCGCAGCGACGTCAGGACGCGCTCCGGTGCAACGAGGTCGCCGAGTCCGGTCGCGTCGGCGTACCACTGGCCGGCCAGCTGGTCGGCCATGACCGACTCCGAGGACTCCTGGCCGCTGGCGTCGTAGCGGTAGCAGCGACCCGTCCAGAGCTTCTCCTCGAACGCGGCGCTGCCGAGTTCGTGGATCTTGCTGAACCGGGCCACGGCCTCCGTGTCGCCGACGATCTCGCCCAGCCGGATCGTGGCTCGGAGGGCGGCGAGCCAGAGGGCGCCGCTGTATGCGCTGGGCCCGAGCATGTTCCAGGCGTCATAGGTTTGGTCGGGCTGCCCGTCGTGCTCGGGCAACCCGTCGCCATCCCGGTCGAATCGACCGAGGTAGTCCATCGCCTGCACGACGGCCGGCCACGTCTCTCGCGCGAAGAGCGGTGCCGGCACCAGGAGTACGTCCCGCCAGACCTGGAGGACGAACTTGCTGTTCAGATCCTTCCAGATGTTGATGTCACGCCAGTGGTAGATGTTGGGCCGCAGGAAGGGATCGCCTTTGGGGCCGCCGAGGTCGTGCGGCATCGCGCCGCGCACCTTCCACGGGGCCATCGTGTCGTGCCATCCGGTCTGGACGATCTCGGGGTCGTCGATGTCGACTGTTGCCGCGAAATCGCGCTCGACGCTCAGTTCGAGCTCGGGCCATAGCATCAGCAACGCCCAGGAGGCATAGAAGTTGACGTCGAGGGTGTTGTAGCAGTCGTAGTCGTAGCACTCGAGGACGGCGAAGTGGCCAAGCGAACTGGAGTCGCCGGCGACCGCGGTTCGCTCGTCCTCCGCGGCGTCGCCGGGCGCCGGCAGTAGCGCGCCCCGCCGCGCGGGATCCTCCATGTTGAACGGCTCGCCGTCGGTCCAGACCGTGCCGCCGTCGACGAGGTAGTACAACTCGTTGATGAGCGCGCTCTTGTACCAGTCCGGTCGCGTGGCGTCGCCGAGGATCGGTGTCTGCCAGGCATCGATCGCCGCGGACCACTCGTCACGCTTCGCCAATGCCTCGGCACCGATGGCCCAGGCATTGTCGCCGCCGCGACCGAAGAACCGCGTGTAGCGCTTGTACCAGCACGTTCCGGAGCCAAACTCCACGACGGGCAGGTCCCAGACGAGGGTGAACGCAACACGCTTCGTCTCGCCCGGAGCGAGTTCGACAGTTGCGGCTATGGCGGCGCCGATCGCTTCGCCGGGCCGGCTGGGACGGCCGTCGACGACGTTGTCGAGCTTGCCGTCAGCCGCGAAGTCGGCCCAGACAGACGCCTCGTCCGCAGACGCGCCGTTCTCGGCCAGGAAGCGATCGCAGGTCGTCAGCTCGACGCCGGGCTGCTCGCCGGCCATGATCGCGAAACTGCCATTCCACGGCGCGTCGGGCACGTCCGATGGACCCTGGAGCAGAATGCCGGTCAGCCCGTCCTTCCGCACCGACACGTTGCTATGCCCGCCACGCCTGTCCTGCTGGCGGTCACGACCGATGTCGTTGAGCCAGCTGAACATCAGCCCGACGGTTACGGGATCCGGGCTCGGGTTCTCGATTTCCCACTCGAAGACCCCCACGGGGTAGCTGCTCTCGCGGTAGTTGCCCGGAATGACCGGGCTGAACTGCCGCTGCGAAAGCCGCACCGGGAGCTCGGACCAGTCGTACTCGAACCACGCATACGGGAACAGCCCGTGGTACGTGCCGCAGTCGGGCGGCAGGTCCCAGTTCCAGCTCCTAAGCGTTTGAGGGCGAATGGTCGAAAGGACGTGCGCCGAGCTGGCTCCGCCCCTGGCCACGTACACCGAGAACTGATCGGCCGCGACGGTCTCGAAGCGGTGTCGTCCAACGTCGAGGTGCCATCGGGCGAAATCCCCGCGATGGGTTCGCCCGATGCTCCCGGATCCCATGCCGCCGAGGGGCACACCGCCCCACGGACCGTCATCGACTAGCGGCGTAAAGTCGCCCGACACGACCCGCTCCGGGCCGTCGTAGGGGACCCCGATCGCCCGCCGCCAAGCCTGTGAAGCCGGGCGTGGAAGTGCCTCGGGGCGCCCAGTCGCAGCCATCGATGGTTACTTCTCGACGCCGGAGATGACCACGCCTCGCATGAACACTCGCTGGGCGACGAAGAACACGACCACAGGCAGGATCATCGCCATGAGCGATCCGGCCTGGGTGAGGGTGCCGTTGTTGGCGTTGCCATATGTGGCGCTGAAGGCCTGCAGGCCAACCGTCATCGTGGCGAGTTCGGGATGCGCGCTCAGATACACCAGCGGCCCGAAGAAGTCGTTCCATGTGAAGAAGAAGTGGAACAACGACACCGCTATGATGGCCGGCCAGGCCTGCGGCACGATGACGGACCACAGGATGCGAAGTGGGTTCGCGCCGTCAAGCTGAGCGGCCTCGTCGAGCTCTCGCGGCAGCGTCAAGAAGTACTGCCTCAAGAGGAAGACGTTGTAGGCGTTGGCAAAGTACGCCGGCACTATCAGTGGTAACCAGGTGCCGGTCCAGCCCATGGCCCTGAAGGCGATGTACTGCGGGATCAGGAGGACCTGGAACGGCAGCATGATGGTCATGATCAGGATCATGAACATGCCGTTCTTATACGGGATCCTGAACCTGGCGAAGCCGAAGGCCACGATCACTGCCGAGCCAACGGCCCCGATCGTTCCGAAGACGGCAACGATCAGCGTATTTCGCAGCAGCATGGGGAAGTTGAGGACCTTCAGGACGTCACTGAAGTTGTCCCACTTGGGCGCGAACGCCCAGACCGAGCTGAGTGCACGCCAGTTCCCCTTCCAGATGACCTCGCTGCCATCCTTGGGGTCGATGAAGGTGCTCTGGACCCGTCCGGGCTTCTCGAGCGCGAGGCTGGCGGTCGTGCCGTCTGCCATCGGCACCTGATACAGCACGTATGCCGTTCCGTCGGCAGCCGTGTACTTCTCCGGCATAGCCGGCCAGAGTGGCGCGTTGAGGGCCGTGATCTGGGTGCTGTCCTTGAACGACGTGAGCACCATGTAGAGCAGAGGCAGCAAGAAGATCAGCGCCATCGAGGCGGTGAACATGGTCAGGCCGAGCTTGGAAGCGCTGTACCTGACCGTACGTGCCCGAGTCGACCGCTTGCGGTAGGCCCTCTTGGGGGCGACGGTCGTGCCGTCACCCGTGATCTCGAAGAGTTGCTTGGCCTCGCCCTCGATGGCGGGGGCCGGCGTCACGTTGTCGGTCATCGGATACCTCCGGCGGCATGAACGTGGGCGGCCAACCTGCGTGCGGATACGGGAACTGGCATCACGACGGCGGACATCATGAGCCGGGCGAGCGCCGAGGCATTACCCATCTTGGTGTAGGCCCAGCCTTCCTTGTGTACAGATTCATGACGTCGCCGCCCTGATGAGCGGCGGGTTGACAGGCTACCTGGCCCTTCGGGACCGTCGCACGGAAGACCGATGAGCCGCTCCCCCCAAGCTTAAGGACAAGGACCCGAGAAAACCTCGGGTCCTTGTCACTAGAACATCCGTTTGCTACTTCTCGACGCCGGAGATGACCACGCCTCGCATGAACACCCGTTGTGCGACGAAGAAGATCATGACAGGGACGATCATGGCGAGCAGTGACGCCGACTGCGTCAGGTAGCCACTACCAGAACTGGCATACGTGGCGCTAAAGGCCTGGAGGCCAACCGTCATCGTGGCCAGTTCGGGATGCGAGTTGAGGTAAATGAGCGGAGCGAAGAAGTCGTTCCACGAGAAGAAGAAGTGGAACAACGACACCGCTATGATGGCCGGCCAGGCCTGCGGCACGATGACCGACCACAGGATCCTCAGCGGGCTCGCCCCATCGAGCTGAGCGGCCTCGTCAAGCTCTCGCGGCAGTGTCAAGAAGTACTGCCTCAAGAGGAAGACGTTGTAGGCGTTGGCAAAGAAGACGGGCACTATCAGTGGTAACCACGTGCCTGTCCAACCTATCGCCCTGAACGCGATGTACTGCGGGATCAGCAGGACCTGGAACGGCAGCATGATCGTCATGATCAGGACGAGGAACAAACCGTCCTTGCCCGGGATCCTGAATCTTGCGAAGCCGAAGGCCACGATTACTGCCGAGCTGACCGCGCCGAACGTTCCGATGAGGGAGACGATCAGGGTGTTCCTCAACAGCAATGGGAAGTTGAGGACGTCCAACACCGTGGAGAAGTTGTCGAACTTCGGCGCGAACGACCAGACGGAGCTGAGGCTGCGCCAGTTGCCCTGCCACAGGACCTCAGAACCGTCCTTGGGGTCTATGAACGTGCTCTGGACACGGCCGGGCTTCTCCAGCGCGAGATCTCGTTCGCTCCCGTTGATCGTGACCTGATAGACCGTGTAGACCGTGCCGTCGGCGGCGGTGTACTGCTCCGGCGAGGCCGGCCACAACGGCGCGTTGAGGGCCGTGATCTGGCTGTTGTCCTTGACGGACGTCAGGATCATGTAGCCGAGCGGGAGCAGGAAGATCATCGCCATCGAGGCGGTGAACAGGGTCACGCCGAGCTTGGAGATTCCAAACTTGATTGTGCGCGCCCGAGTGGACCGCTTCTTGGCCACGCTCGGGAGCGGCATTGCGTTGCCGGTCATCGCTCGCCTCCGGCGTAGAACACCCAGCGAGCCGACGTTCGGAACAGAACCAGCGCCGCGACCACGACGATGATCATCATCAGCCAGGCCAACGCGGAGGCGTAGCCCATGTTGTTGTACGACCAGCCTTCTTTGTACAGGTTCATGTTGTAGAAGAACGTAGAGCCACCGGGGTTCCCTCGTCCAAGCGGGTCGATGACGTACGCCTGGGTGAAGTACTGCGAGACGCCGATGATGCTGATCAGGATGTTGTAGAAGAGGACCGGCGAGATCATCGGGAGCGTCACATGGCGGAAGCGCGCCCAGGCGCCGCCGCCGTCGACTTTGACCGCCTCATACAGCTCGGTCGGAACGCCCTGCAAGCCGGCCAGGAAGATGAGCATCATGTTCCCGACGCCCCAGATGCCCATCAGAACGAGGGCCTGGAGGGCCCATGCCGGGTCCGCGAACCAGTCCGGCGACGGCAGTCCGAGGCCGTGCAGGATCTGGGCCAGCCAGCCGGTGCTGCCGTTGAGGAAGCCCTGCCACACGATCGTGCTGGCAACGAGGGGGATCTGCACCGGCATGAAGAACAGTGTCCTGAAGACCGGCTTGCCCGCGAGTAGCTTCTGGTTGAGCAGCAGCGCCAGGCCCAGAGCCAGGGCGATCATCAACGGAACCGACATCAGGGCGAACCTCGCCGTGACGCCCAGCGAACTGCCGACAGCCCCGTTGTTCAGCAACTCAGACCACATTCGGGCGTAGTTGTCGATCCCGACAAACCTGAGATCTTCCGGATGAAGGATGTTGAAGTTTGTGAATGAGAGCGCCAGCGAGGCAACGATCGGCAGCGCGGTGAACACCACCAGGCCGAAGAGCCACGGCGACAGGAACGCGAGGCCCCACAGCGTCTCGCGACGGACGAGGCTCATCCTTCTCTGAGGGGGCGCGTGAACCGATTCCTTGTCTTCGACGATCACCATCGATCCGCTCCGAAATCGCCTTGAATGGCTCGGGCGGCCGGCACGTTGTCGGCCGCCCGAGGTTTACCCACGAATTGGGCTGAGACTTACTAGCTGGCGGCCGAGAAGTCGGCCTGCAGAGCGGTGGTCACATCGGTGAACACCTTGTTCATGTCAAGACCCTGGGTCGTGGCGAGGGTCGAGAAGACCTTGCCGTAGTCGTCCATGGCCTTGATGTAGTTCGGCATCTCGGCTTCGTGGTTCGGGCTCTCAGCCTTCCCCTCCATGTCGAGAGCGACCTGCCAGTCCACCACGTTGCCGGGGAACTGCTTGGTGAAGGTCGCGTCAACAACGTCGTGGAAGTACTTGAGCTGGTCGCCGATCGCCGGGGTGCCGCCGTAAAGCGCCATCAGGTCGAGGCGGGTGACCAGGTAAGCCTGAAGCTCGAACGCGCGCTGGGCAACGGCCGAGTTCTTGTCGATGGTGAAGGTGTCGATGTTGATCGGGGCAGTGACGACGCCAGCCGCGTTGGCGGGCATGACGGCGATGTCCCACTTCTTGAAGGCGCCCGGCTTGGTGGCGTCAGCCGACATGCAGCAGATGTACCACTGGAACATGTGGCCCATCGCAGCGTGGCCGGAGGACAGCACGTTGCCCTTGGCGAGCAGGTCCGAGTTGCGCTCGGTGTCGTTGGCGATGAAGTGATCCTTCCAGATGCCGTTGTAGTACCAGGTCCAAGCGGTCTTCCAGGCATCCGGGAACTGAGCGGTCTTGCCATCAGCGGCGACGAACGAGCCACTGCCGAACGCGGAGGCCATGCGGCGGCCTTCGGTCCACATGAACTCGAAGCCGAACTGAACCTGATTGGCGGCATCGAAGCCGGCCTGGGTCGCGTCCTTGCCGTTCTTGTCAACGGACAGGAGCATGGCGATATTGCGGACGGTGTCCCAGGTCCAAGCGACCTTCGAGCCGTCAGGCATGGTGTACTGATCGCCCACCTTCTGCGGAGGGTACTTCAGGCCAGCCTCGTCGAAGAGGTCCTTGTTGAAGAAGATGTAGGACGGGTACACCGCGTACGGGATGCCGAGCAGTGCGCCAGTCTGGCCATCCTTCATGGTGTTGACCAGGCTCGCCGGGTACTGCGTCATGTCGTAGCCGGCCTTGGCAATCAGCGGGGTCATGTCAATGAACTCGCCGGCGAAGCCAGCGCGTCCCTTGATGCCGACCGGGCCGATGAGGTCAGGCGCGTTGTTCGACGCGATTTCGGTCTTGAGGATGTCGGTCGCGGTGTTGTTCTGGACGATCTCGAGCGAAGCAAGGATCGGCTCGACGCCGTCAGTTCGCTTGTCCTGCAGCGCGTTGAAGTCGGTGACGACGGTCTGCTGAAGGGCGATCTGGGCCGGGTTGGTGCCCGAGCCGAGGCCGACGAACCAGCGGACGAGAATGTGCTTCACGCCGTTGACGCTGATCTCCGTACCGCTCTTGGCGGCCGGAGTGCCGACGATGAGCGGGGTCGCGCTAGCGACGGTGGTCGGCGCAGCGCCTGTCGGCGTGGCGGCCGGTGCGGTCGTGGCGGTCGAGCCGGAGCAAGCGCTGACTGCCAGCACGGCTACCGACGCGAGGGCTGCGATCTGAGTGAAACCTCTCCTGACCATTAGGCTCCCTTTCCTATCCCCTTGGTAACGCAATCCGTGACTCCTGAAACGTTCGAAAGGCGCGTGCCGCACGAATGGCCGCGCTCCGTCGCTCAGTTCTTCCCTGTAAGCGGCCCTCCACTCGATTGCCTGACTATGAGCTCGGTTTCCAGGACGACACGGCGGAGCACGTGGTCCCGCGCATCGACCGTCTGGAGCAGGACGCTGACGAGTTCGCGACCCATCACTTCCATCGACTGGTGCACGCTCGAGAGAGCGGGCTGAGTCGACAGGGCGATGATCGAGTCATCGAACCCGACTACCGCAACGTCCTCGGGCACTCTCCTGCCGGCTGCGTAGAGCGCACTGAGTGCTCCGGCAGCCATCAGGTCCGATGCGGCGAATACCGCATCGATGTCCGGGCAGCGCTGGAGGAGGACTTCCATAGAGCGTTGACCACCCTCACGGGTGAACTCGCCGCTCTCTTCGAGGTCCGCATCCGGCGTCCGCCCGGCGGCCCGTAGTGCGTCGTGATAGCCCAACCGGCGCGTAACGCCGGCCGGCATATCCATCGGACCAGTAATCGTGGCGATCCTGGTCCGTCCCTGCTCGATAAGGTGTTTCACGGCAGCAAAGGCGCCACCGTGATTGTCGTTGTCGACGTAGCTGACCCGAGTGCCGCGAGGCGGCTCACCGCCGACGACAACCGGGATGCCATTCGACTGGAGGTGTTCTGGGAGGGCGTCATCACCGTGCAGCGAAAACAGGATCACGCCTTCGACGTGGCCACCAGTAAGGTAGCGAGCCGCTCGGCGTTCCTCCTCTGGGGTCTGCGAGATGACCAGAACTAGCTGCAACTGGCGCGCGGCCAGACCGGCGCTGATGCCACGTAGAACCTCCGCAAAGAACGGGTCGCCGAAGATGCGCCCGGTCGGCTCGGCAATCACGACACCGATCGAGTCAATTCGGCGAGTTACGAGGCTGCGAGATGCCCGGTTGGGCACGTAGCCGAGCTGGGCAACCGCCCGCTCGACGGACTTCCGGGCTTCGACCCTGACTGATGGGCTCCCGTTCACGACCCGCGATGCGGTCGCGCGTGAGACACCGGCAGCTCGTGCAACTTCCTCGAGCGTCGGAATACTCACTGAGAACGCACCTCCTGCTGGTCGCGTCAGGGTGCAGACAGGCCATGCCCGACGGCCAGGGGCCGCCGCATGCCTAGGGTCTCCAGCGGCCACGTTGGGCACGTGATACGCCGGCAATTCTCCCTCGGTCCGACTCCTCAATCGGCCCGAATTGGTCTTCTGACTCCCCGAAACTGGTTGACGGTCGGTCTCAGCGTGATCCCGCGAGGTCTAGAGTCGTGGACCGTTCAGAGAGCGTTCACGCTGGACACGGCGACAATACCACTCTCGTCAAGCCAGCGCTCCCACTTTTTGTTGTGGAATGGCCCCCTCTTTGGGTCATGCGCACCCATGCTATCTGGTGGGTTGACGGTCAGACTTGGCAACCCGAAAGGGCAGCGCCACCACTACCCGACAGCGAGTTCGAACGCGGCCCACGGCTCTTGCCGGGGCGCATCGGACGAACGGTGCGATGCGCGGTCTGCCGCCCGGTCGGATACCATCCATCAACTTGAGCGAGCCGCCCGGGGGAAGCACGAACGATGAGCGATGCGAAGCCCGAGACGGCCGTCGGGACTGCGGCACACGATCTGCTTCCGGAGTCGCGCAAGCGGCTGATGCGAGATGCCCTGGCGATCGCGGCATATGCCCTTCCCGTCGGTCTCGTGTACGGCCTGCTGACGCTGCAAGCCCACTTCTCACTGGTTGAGGTCGTAGTCTCGTGCGTGGTGGTGCTCGCCGGCGGAGCCCAGTTCGCGGCCGCCGGTCTCGTCAAGGACAGGGCGCCGTGGGCGGCGATAGCCGGCGTGACGCTCCTGGTCAACGCCCGACACCTGCTCTACTCGGCCGCGATAGCGCCTTACACGGCCGAGCGGTCGTGGCGCGAGCGGGCGGTGATGGCTCATTTCCTGACCGATGAGACGTTCGCGCTTTCGCTCGCCCACTTCCGGCGGATCGGTCGGTTCGATGCCCGTGGCTACTGGTTGGGCGCGCTGGTCATCCTCATTCCATGGACGCTCGGCTCGGCCATCGGCTACCTGGCCGCAGGAGCCGTCGATACCACCCGACTCGGCCTGGATGTGGCCTTCCCGGCGGCGATGGCCGGCCTCTCGCTCGGGATGGTCTCCGGCCGGCGGGATGTTGCGGCGGCCGCAGGAGCCGTCCTGGTCTCGGTCCCGGTGGGTCTCACGGCCGGTGCCTCGATCGGCCTCGTGGCCGGCGCGGTGATCGGGCCGCTGATCGGCCTGGCCATGCCCGAACGACGTAGTCCGCCGGCCGACGCCCCAGAGTCGAAGGACGCCACGGAGCGAGCGGCCGAGGAGGGCCTGCCGTGATTGCCGCCGACCCCAGCCTGAACCTCGGTCTCAGCCTCGGGTTGATCCCGCTGGCGTTCCTGATGTGGCTGTGCACCTACCCATCGCGAGCCCTGCCGATGCTGGCGCCCGGTATCGAGCGCCTCCCGCAGTGGGCGGTCGCGTATCTGCGATTGGCGGGCCCGGCGTCACTCGCCGCGCTTGCGGCGGTGAACTGTCTCCTGACCTCGGATTCCACGCCCCGCTTGCTGATCGGCATCGAGCCGGTCGCTGTCGGGCTGTGCGTCCTGGTGGTCGCACGCACGCGGCTGCTCTTTCCGGCGGTGCTGGCCGCGGTCGTGCTCGTGGCGGTGGCGCGGGCGTTCGGCGCCGGCTGAGGCGGGCGTTCGGCGCCGGTCTGGCGCCGGCCCATCTACTTGGGGAACACCAGCACGGTCACCGATTCGCCTGGCACCGTTACGCTGCCGCCCGTCGAGATCGGTGTGGCGGCGATCTTCTCGGCGGAATGCGACTTGTCGAACAGCCAGGTCTCGGCCGAGGCGGCTGATCCCCCGCCCAGAACCGTCAGCGGCTTGGTGGCGGGAGAGGCGCCCAGGTTGACGATCAGGATCGTCAGTCCGCCATCGGCCGTCTTCGCTGCGATCACTGTCACGAGCGGATCGTCAGAGGCCGATCGAACCAGCTCCGTCCCAAAGTGCTGGTACATGAGGTAGTCGTAGTAGATCGGGTTAACAGCCTGGCTGCCGACGATGCCGTACTGGGTCGCCAGGGCGAACTGGTCGACCATGTCGACCTTCTGCGCGATCAGCCGGCCGAGAACGTCGGCGAACCAGATCGCGTTCATGTGCGAGTCCATCGACCAATCGGTGCCGGCGTTGGCGACCCAGCTCGAGTTGATCTCGGTGACAGCGACCGGCAGGTCCTTGCCCGTCTGCGCCTTGATCAACGTTCGGAGGGCCGGAATGATCTGATCCCACTCCTTGCCGCCGGCGCGCAGGTCGTCGACAGTGATGGGCGTCTGCGTGTCCTTGGGCAAGGGGTAGCGATGGATCGACACGATGTCGACCAGGTCGCCGTTCGCCTTCAGGAACGACGACAGCCAGGCGACCCGGGCCTTCATGTACGTGTCGGTGGGATTGGCGGTGAACTGACTCACGTCGGGACCGATCAGCTTGATCGCGGGGTCGACGGCGCGCATTGCCTGGGCGAACTCGCGCCAGTCGGCGTTGTACTTGTCCACGGTGTAGTCCGGGACGTCGCCGTTGGCGTAGAGATCCGCCTCGTTGCCGATGCCCCAGTACTTGACGGCGTAGCCCATGGTCACATTCACGTACTTGACCAAATCTGCGGCCTTCGCCGAGGTGCTGCCCTTCAGTCGGACGACGATGCGCGGCTCTGCGCCGAGCGTGCGGCAGTAGGCGATGAACTGATCGACCTGGTAGTTCTGGAGGTCGTACTGGTCGCCGTAGTTGCCGCCCGGGAACGTGAGCGTCGTCAACTTGGCGGCCGTGACCTGGGGCTGGAGGGCGAGCGGCACGGCCAGCCAGGGGCCGTCGTTGGTGCCGTAGACCAGCGGGCTGATCGGACCCTGGTCCGAGCCCGCGTCCACGAAGAGCCCCGCCGCTGGCGTAGGAGCGGCGGTTAGCGCGGGCGATGGCGTGGAAGCGGGCGTCGCCGTCGAGCCGCCGCATGCGGACACGAGCGCCGCGATCGCGAGTCCTCCGGCCGCACCGCGCCAGGTTCGGGTCTCAGTCAGCATTCCACGCTCCATGGTCCGGGAGGTTCAGCCCCGTGTTGGCTACGACGAACCGATCGTGCGAGATCGGCCGATCTCACGGATCATCTCACGATGATCTCCACTCCCACAGCCGTCACCGAGCCCCGCCTGCGTCTGCGCGCCGCTGCCGTCGCCGGCGCCTTCCTCCTCAACGGCATCGCGTTTGGTGCCTGGGCGGCGCGGATCCCAGCGGTCCAGGCCCAGACTCATCTCGATGAGGCGGCCCTGGGCTTTGCGTTGCTGGGGACAGGCGTTGGGGCTGTGCTGACGATGACCGCCGGCGGTTGGCTGGGCGGGCGCCTCGGGACTCACATCGTCACGCCGGTGACCACGCTCGCCTGCGGCGCCATGCTGCCGATCATCGCCTCGTCGTGGGACTTCGCCAGCCTGCTCGTAGCCCTGTTCGTCTTCGGCATCTGGCAGGGCACGATGGACGTGTGTATGAACGCCAACGGCCTGGCGGTCGAGCGGGCAGGCGCGGGGCCGATCATGTCGCGACTCCACGCCACCTGGAGCATCGGCTCGTTCTCAGGCGCGCTGATCAGCGCCGAGGTGGCCGCGCTCGGGATCCCGGTGTTGCCCGAGTTCGCGGTACTCGGCGCCGTTCTGGCTGTAGGCGGGGTCGTGCTCTTCTGGGCGATGCTGCCCGATCGACACGCCGAGGGGGGCGGCGGCGGACTGAGGCTGCCGACCGGCCGGCTGGCCTTGCTAGGCACGCTCGCCATGGTGGGGCTGCTGGCCGAGGGTTCGGCCTCGGATTGGGCGGGCGTCTACCTGCACCGCAGCCTGCTGGCAAGCGAGGGAACGGCCGCCCTGGCAGTGGCCACGTTTGCGGGGTGCATGGCCGTGGCCAGGCTGGCGGGTGATAAGCTCACCATCCTGCTGGGGCAGGGGCTCCTGGTGAGCGGCGGAGCCACGCTCTCCGCCGTGGGTCTGAGCCTCGCGCTGGCAGTGCCGGTGCCGGAGGTAGCGATCGTTGGTTTTGGGCTGATGGGGTTGGGGCTGGCGGCCGTGGTGCCGACGCTATTCCGCGCCGCTGGATCGCAGCCGGGCATTCCTTCGGCGGTGGGCATCGCCGCGGTGAGCACGATGGGCTACGCCGGCGGCCTGCTCGGTCCACCGATCATCGGCACACTCGCCCACGCGGCGAGCCTGCGCGGCGCGCTGCTGCTGGTACTGGTCATGCTGGTCATCCTGGCGATCAGCGGACGCGGCGCGCTCGCGCCGGCTCGATCAGTCGAGGCGACGGGCACCTAGCCCTCGCCGGCCTGACCGACTCGCCGATCCATCCAGTAGCTCCAGACGTCCAGGTCGGGCGCTTCGAAGCCGGCCGCCGAGAGCACAGTGCAGATCTGAGTCCGATGGTCGTTGCCGTGGTGCAGGGCCTGGCCGATGAGCAGGTTCGTGGCATGCGGCAATTCCGGGCGGTCATGTCGCGCCGGCAGCGTGACGTCCACTTCGCCGACACGCGCCAGCACGATCCGCCACCGAACCGCCTGGTCGCGTAGCTGGTCCGCCAGCTCGTCGAGCGTTCTGGTGGGGTCTGGTCCGGTCTGGGGAGGTGGCGACGAACCTTCGAGGTAGGTCAGGTATCGGCCGTCGGCACCGAGCAGGTGCGAGAGTGTGGCCAGGACCTCGCCGTAGACGCCCGGAGCGCTGGCGGTCAACGCCGCTTCCGGCAGCAGCCTGAGATGGCGGATGAGCCGTTCCGTGGCCCAGGTGTGGTGCTGGAACGCCTCGCCCAACGGATCCATCTCGCCCTCCTGTGCGTCTGTCCTGGCTTCCGCGACCCGAATTGGCCGCGGCTCGCTACTTGCGGCGGCGCCTGCCGGGCGGCCGGCTGCCAGTCCGCTTGATCACGTTCGGGGTGACGGTGTGGTCCCACGTCGGCCGATCCAGCCACTTGGCCGACCAGCCGTCGTCCTCATGCTCGTCTCGAATGCCCGGCAGCCAGTCCGACGCGGTATCGGCGGCAGAGGCCGACCCATCCCCGCTAACGGGCTCCTCGCCGGCGGGCAGCACCCGAATCTCGGTGACTTCCAGATCCGGGCCTTCCGGCTCCGGGCCCGCGCCAGCGGCCACTCCCCTGCCCCGGCGAGACGCGGCCTGCGCGGCCTGACGAACGGGCTTGATGGTTCGGCCCGACCGCGCCGGGCCCTGGAAGGCGCCCCCGGTTGCCGCGGCGCCAGCTCGTCCGCCGTCCTTCGCCGCTCGCTCAGCTGCCCGAGCCACCTCCGCGGACGCGTCCTCGTCGAGCACCCGCAGTCGGATCTGCTGGATCTCGTCGCGCAGAGCCGCGGCGCGCTCGAACTCGAGATCGCGAGCGGCCCGGCGCATCTCCGCCTCCATCTGGCCGACGAGCTTCTCGACCTGACCCTTGGCCATCTCAGTGAAGGCACGCTCCTGGCCAGGCGCCGTGGCATATGTCCCGTGTGCCTCCGCCACCGCGCGCAGCCGATCGTTGATGTCGCGGATGCCCTTGACGATCGTGACCGGCTCGATGCCGTGCTCCTTGTTGTAGGCCTCTTGAATCGCCCGCCGCCGATCGGTCTCGCCGATGGCGACCTTCATCGAGGCGGTCATGTTGTCGGCGTACATCACGACTTCACCACCGATGTTGCGAGCCGCTCGGCCGATCATCTGGATCAGCGACCAGGCACTCCGCAGGAACCCCTCCTTGTCGGCATCGAGGATCGCCACGAGCGTGACCTCGGGCAGGTCGATACCCTCGCGTAACAGATTGATGCCCACGATCACGTCATATATGCCGAGACGTAGGTCGCGCAGTATCTGGACGCGTTCCAGCGTATCAACTTCGGAGTGCAGGTACTGGACCTTGACCCCGAGTTCATGCAGGTAGTCCGCCAGATCCTCGGCCATCTTCTTTGTGAGTGTGGTGACGATCGACCGCTCGCCGCGTTCGACTCGGCCGCGTATGAGTTCCAGCAGATCGTCGATCTGACCTTCGGTTGGCTTGACCGTTATGTGTGGATCGACGACGCCGGTGGGGCGTATGAGTTGTTCGACGACTTGCTGGCTGCGTTCGAATTCATACGGGCCCGGAGTCGCACTCATATATACGACCTGATTGACGCTGGCTTCGAACTCCTCGAATGTCAGCGGCCGGTTGTCGAGCGCTGAAGGTAGTCGGAAGCCGAAATCGACCAGAATCTCTTTTCGAGTTCGGTCGTTCTTGTACATGCCGACTACCTGCGGAATCGACATGTGGCTTTCATCGACTACCAGCAGCCAGTCCGGCGGGAAGTAGTCGAGCAGGGTCCACGGCCGGCTGCCGGCTTCGCGTCCGGAGAGGTGACGCGAGTAGTTCTCGATGCCGGTGCAGTAGCCGAGCTCGCGCATCATCTCGAGGTCGAAGGTCGTGCGTTGCCGAAGCCTGGCGCCCTCGAGGTCGCGGCCCTGGGCTTCCAGCTCGCCGACCCGGACCTCCATCTCTTCCTCGATGGCCTTGACGGCGGCCATGAGCTTGTCTTTGGGGGTGACGTAGTGGGTGGCCGGGTAGACGTTGACGTCCTTGCGCTCCGCCAGCAGCTCGCCCGTGAGCGGGTCCAGCTCGGTGATGCGCTCCACCTCGTCGCCGAAGAACTCCACGCGGACGAGGCGGTCCTCGGCGGCCGGGATCAGCTCCAGGGTGTCGCCTCGAACCCGGAACCGGGCCCGCGACAGGGCTTGATCGTTGCGCTGGTACTGGAGATCAACGAGGTGGCGCAGCACGGCGTCGCGGCGATACTGCCCGCCGACGCGAAGCCGCAGGATCGTGGCCCCGTAGTCCACCGGGGCGCCGAGGCCGTAGATGCAGCTCACGCTGGCGACGATGATCACGTCGCGCCGCTCGAAGAGAGCCTTTGTGGCCGCGTGGCGGAGCTTGTCGATCTCGTCGTTGCGGCTCGAGTCCTTCTCTATGTACGTGTCGCTGCGCGGCAGGTACGCCTCGGGCTGGTAGTAGTCGAAGTAGCTGACGAAGTACTCGACGGCGTTGTCCGGGAAGAACTCTCGGAACTCCGCGTACAGCTGGGCGGCCAGGGTCTTGTTATGGGCCAGGACCAGCGTCGGCTTCTGGTAACGCTCGATGGTCTGGGCAATGGTGAAGGTCTTGCCCGTGCCGGTGGCGCCGAGCAGGGTCTGATGGCGCAGGCCCCTGGCAAGGCCTTCGCTCAGTTGCTCGATCGCGCGAGGCTGATCGCCGGTGGGCTTGAAGTCGGCAACGAGCCGGAAGTCGGGCACCTCAACCTCTCGTCAGCGTGAGAGGCCAGTATATCGCCGCCGGCGCGTTTAGCACAGGCGTTCTGGTTCTCTGGACCGCGGGTCGTCGCGTAAATCCGGCCGGCGGCCTTGCGACTTGGCCAGATTCCAATGCGCATAGCATCGAGCCGGATCGAAGCGTTCGCGCTGCCGTCGTAGGTGCGAACGTGGTCGGTCTGGTGGGGTCGGGAGCTGTTAAGACGGCTCGCCGTGACCGCCATCGGCCGAAGGAGACCGATGAACCGGCCGCGTGCTGCCCGGGTTTGAATTCGGCCAGATTCGACGTTCCGCCACGAGGACGACGCCGGCGGCGCACCGGGCCCGCTGCCAGCCGGTTCCGTGCAGCGGATGACGCTTGGTTCTGGCGCGCTCCACTCCGAACAGAACGCCTCGGAGACAGAGCCAATGCGGTTCATCCAGATCTGGATCCTGCCCGACACGGCCGGTCTACCGCCCGAAGTCGAGCAGCGCGTGTTCACGAAGGCGGACCGGACGGATCGCCTGCTCAAGGTGGTCGGCCCTGTGGGCGAGGCGAGTGAATTCGTCAAGGTCCACCAGGACGCCTCGGTCTACGTGGCGTCCCTGGACGGCGGCGGCGAGGTGGTGCACCCGATCGGGTCCGGCCGCGGCACCTACCTGTATCTCATCGACGGCGCCGCGAGTTTCGACGACAAGCCGGTGGTCACGGGCGCGGCAGCCAGGGTGACGGCGCAGCCCGAGATTCGAATTCGGCCTCCCGAACCGAGCGAGCTGATCCTCGTCGACGTCCCGATGCAGTTCGAGGCCGTGGGCATCTGGCGCGGCCGCCTCGGCTGACCCGCAGGGCCAGAGTTCACGGCGAGTCGCTCACCCGTGAACTCCATCAGTTGACCGGTTCGATCTCCACCCTCGGAGCCTCCACCGTCGGTCCGGCTGCGGCGACGATCCGATGGTCGCGACGAAACAGACTGCCGAAGACTCGAGGGGCGACCGTGATCGCGACGCTCGCAAGCAGACTTGGTCACAGCCAGTGCACCACAAGACCCGATGCTCAGGCACCACCAACGATCGCTATCGTCAGGCCGAATTCGAGGGGTCTCATCTGGTCGTCGGCGAAGCGACTTGCCATCAAGTGCGCATCCTCGCGCCATTCCTTTGCTCGATCGGCCAACGATTGGTTCCTTCCAGGAGGCGCGATCAACATCCAGATGTACCAGATATTCGATAGCAAATACGTGACGCACATACTCGTCACGAATAGATCTATCGGAGCGGGACGCGTTGCGGTGCCAATTCCCAGGACGGCCAGTTCATCGAGCGGTAGCAGCAGGATAGATATCGAGGCCGTCACCAACAAAACGAGGCATAACAGATCAGCTTTACCGTGAAACCCCACATGCGAATCCGTGACGCCGCGATCACGATGACGGCCGTGGGGAAGGCTGCGATCGCCATCAGCAAGATCGGAGGGTGGCCGTCCAAAGAGACAGTCGCAGCCAGGCACCAGAAGGCAATGCACTGAATCAGGAGATTCGCCTCGCCGAGTCTTGGAAGGATCTCGTCTTGGAATACGATGAAGAACCCCACGGCGACCAACAGGACGGCCAATGCAAGATGAATATGCAGGCTGTAGTGAATGATGTCGCGGCCCGGAAGAAGGCCACCCGAGCCGACTAGAACCGCAAGAGCTACACGCCGCCGGAAGTCGCGAGGGTGCTTTCGGTCGAATCCGGAGAGCGCGAGGTATAGACACTCGACCACGACTCCCGCCGCGAAGACCAGACTGAACGCGACTTGGTCATCCACGACCGAAGACCCTCTCGGACAGAACCGACGGACCGGACGCATTCTGAACGACGTCGGACCACTCGTGTTCTCGTTCGCACCGGCCAGGGAGGAGGCTGGCCCCCTCCCTCGCTCTACCAGACGAAGCCCGAACCGACCTGGTTCGGCACTGCCAGCACCATGGCCGCCTGCGAGATCACGTGGAGCTGGCCGTTCTGGTTGCCGCCGCGTGGGTTGGGCAACTCAACGGGACCGGGAACCAGGCCCGGGGCGGGGTCCAGACCTACCAGACGAAGCCCGAGCCGGCCGTGTTCTTGATCGCCAGCACCAGGTCCGACTGCGGGATCACGTGGATATCGCCGTCCTGGTTGCCGCCACGCCTGTTGCAGGCTCGGCCGCAGGTCTCGGTGTAGGTGAATGTGGGCGGGTTGGCCGTGTTGTCGTAACCGACGATGGCGATCGAGTGTGGAATGTGCGGCGTCGAGTCGCCGTCCTGCCAGTTGGGCAGGTTGAAGGAATCGGCCAGAGCCACAACCGGCACACCGTCACGGCCTACGTCGAGCATCACCGCCGCCGTCAGGTCGCTGGCCAGCGTCGGGTCGGATGGCACCACCGGCGCGTAGTAGGTCTCGCCCCAGTTGTTGGGATTGTGGCCGGAGGCTTCCCAGTTGAGCCCGGCGACCGTGTTGGCCGGCTGCGTGCCGAACGACGGATAGAGCGGCTTGCCGTCGAGGGCGAAGAGTGCGTAGCCGGTCGATTGCCAGGTCGGCGGCTTGGCGGCCATGGCCAGGTACATCTCGAAGCCACGGCCGTGGGCGGTGAAGCCACTCACCGTGTCGGATCCGGACCAGTAGGTGCCGATGGGATCGCCGTTCGACCATTTGATCGACGGTCCGCTGTCCGGCCAGGCCACTCCCTCGGCCGCATACGGGTCGACGAAGTAGCCGGCGGTGCCCGTCACGTCCGGATGGCCCGTGAGCTGCTGCCAGTACGAGAGCGCCACGGTCATGGCCCCGTCGCCGCAGAACTCCCAATAGCTCAGGTCCGAGAACCAGTTCCCCTTCTCGTCCCGGCCGCTGCCGGGCACTTCGATGATCCAGCGCGTCCAGGTCGTGTCGAGAACCGCCTTGTCGGGGACTGCCTGATGAGTGGTCGGGTTGACAAGCACATCCGAGCTTGCGGGCAGAATCATGGTCTGCCCGTCGACGAGGGCGACTCTGCCGATCGCCTTGTCCTTGAGCCAGCTACGCGATTGCGCGGGCGACGGACGGCGCTGGTCCACCCAATGGTCCGGCCGGAGAAGAACGTCGATCGGGGTCATAGTTGGAGCGGGCGACGCGGTGGCGGTCGGGCTCGCGGCCAGGGTTCCGGCGACGATGATCCGGCTCGCGGCCGGGCTGTACGTGGGATCGAATGCCACTGTCCGGCGGCCCGTGGCGGTCGAGACGGAACTTCCCCCGCCGGCGGCGCCTACCGCCAGCGTGACCCCGGCCACGGCAAGGATTGCGACCCCCGCGATCACAACCGTCAGCCTTCGACCCGGAAATGCCCCGATGCGCGAGCGAATTGGCTTCAACATCGCACTACGGTACCGCGGAGCGTGGCCCACGCGCATCACCCGGATCGGCCAGAACCGCCAGATGACCAGAGCCGATCGATTTCAGCCGCGACGGGCCAGGACGTCCTCGAGAGCGGCCGCGACGGCGCCCTTCACTGCCTGCGGATCGCCGTCGGTGTTCAGGGTGCGGGTGGCGGCGGCGCGCCAGGCCGGGAGCGAGGCGGCTTGAGCGGCGATCCGCTGGCGGGCATCCGATTCGTCCATGCCACGGCCGATGAGACGGGCGAGCTGGGCTGCCTGGCCGCAGACGACGAGCCAGACCTCGTCGCACCACGGCGCATGGCCTGCCTCCACGAGCTTGATCGCTTCGAGGACGATGGCCACGGGGCGGAGCCGATCCGCGGCGCGAATGGCCTCTCGCTCCAGGTGGGCGACGGCGGGATGGACGATCGACTCGAGCTCGGCCAGGCCCTCGGGATAGGCGAAGACGAGGCGGCCCAGGGCGGAGCGATCGAGCGAGCCGTCGGGACGGCGGTACTCCCCGCCGAATCGGGCCAGGATGGATTCGGTGACCGGGGCGCCGGGCGCCATCACGTCGCGCGTCAGCCGATCCGCGTCGATGATGGCGGCGCCGCGTTCGGCCAGCCAGCCGGCCACGGTCGACTTGCCACAGCCGATCGGGCCGATCAAGCCGATGACCGGCGCTCGAGTCCCGAGCGATCCTCGGCGCGACTCGTCGGCTCGGCCCCGGGCCGGCTGACGCTCCGTCACGGCGCCGCCTCCTCGATCTCGAGCCACGCTTCTTCGGCAACCGTCAGTGCCTCGTTCACGACCGCCAGATCGCCGCTCACACGACGCAGCTCCAGGAAGTTGCCGTGAACGCCGGGATCGAGCAGGGCCGATTCCAGGGCTCGCTTCCGATCGTAGAGACGGGCCATCTCCTCGTCGATCTGGACCTTCCGCCTTCGGTAGGCGTCCTTCGATAGCTTCTTGACCTTGGCCCGGACGGGTGCCTGGACCGATGCGGCCGGCGTGCCCGAGGTCGGCGGAGAAGCGGCGGAGTCCCTCCCCGGTGAAGAAGCCCCGCGGCGATGTGATGGCGCCGCGGGCTTGGGACTCGAAGTCCCGACCGCGCCCCCCGGCCGGCGCGCGCCGGTCTCCCGCTGACGCCCGCCATGAAGCCGCACCGCCTCCTTTTCGGCGGCAGCCTTCACCGTCCAGCCGCCCGCGACCGCCGCTCGCCAGGCGCGGTAGCCGCCGTCGAAGGGCACGGCCAGGCCGGCGTCGACGACCCACAGCGAGTTGCAGACCTTCTCGAGAAGCCGCCGGTCGTGGCTGACGACCAGGAGCGTGGCGTCGGTCGTGGCCATGAACGCCTCGAGTGCTTCGCGGGCGGGAATGTCGAGGTGGTTCGTCGGCTCGTCGAGCAGCAGCAGGTTGGCCGGCAGCAGGAAGAGCAGCGCCAGTTCCAAGCGCGATCGCTCCCCGCCGGAGAGAGCGCTGACTTCCTTGAAAACGTCGTCGCCGCGGAACAGGAAGCGGGCCAGATGGCTGCGCGCCGCCGCGGCGGTGAGTGGCATCTCGTCGAGCAGCGCGTCGAGGACCGTAGCGCCGGGGATCGGCGCGTCGCGCAGCTGCGCCAGGTAGCTGAGCTGGACGTTGCGGCCGATGTCGAGGGCTCCGTCGAGCGGTGGCAGGTCGCCGCCGATCGTTCGGAGAAGCGTCGTCTTGCCTGCGCCGTTGGGACCCACGATGCCGATGCGATCGCCGCGCCGGAGCTCCAGCCACGGCACGCGCGCAACCGCGGTCTGGGTTGGGGCCGGGGCGGGAGACGGGGCCGGGGAGGGAGACGGGGCGGCCACGTACCCGACGACCAGCCCCTCCGCCCGGACCACCGACTCGTACGACCGAGCGGGCCCTCCGCCGGCCAGGGCCTCGGTCGGCAGCTTGAGCCGGGCGTCGGCATGCCGCTTTTCGAGTGGCTGAAGGGCCTCCAGCCGAGCCTCGTGCTCGTGCATCTTGGCGTGCTTGCGCTGGTGGCGGTAGAGCTGGACCAGCTCGCGTTCTCGGGCAATGGCGCCGGCGCGATCCTCGGCGTCCTCGGTGGCGCGGATGTCGCGCTCCTCCCGCTGGCGGGCATAGGCGGAGTAGCTGCCACGGAACGGCGTCAACTGCCGATCGCGCAGCTCCCAGATCCGCGTGACGGTTGCGTCGAGGAAGGCTCGGTCATGCGAAGCCACGATGAGGCAGCCGTGGCGCCGGCCGAGGTGCTCCTCGAGCCACTCCAACGCCCCCAGGTCGAGGTGGTTNNGGCTCGTCGAGGAGCAGCAGCTCGGGGTCGGATAGCAGCAGGCGGGCCAGCGCGGCGCGCGTCTGCTCGCCGCCGGAGAGGTTCGTGGGCGGGCGATCCCAGTCGGCGCGCTCAAAGCCCAGGCCGGAGAGTGCGGCCTCGACGCGCTGGTCGAGCGAGTAGCCGTCCTTGACCGCGAACTCGTGCTGGAGGCTCTCGTACTCGGGCTCGGTGACGCGGCCTTCGTGCTCGATGCGGCGCAGCGTTCGCTCCAGCTCCTCGAGCCGCTTGGCGCCGGATCGGACCGCCAGCCTGAGACTCGGCGATTCGATGAAGGCGGCATCGACGTGCGCCTCCTGCGAGAGCATGGCGATGGTCAGCGCCCGCTTGCGATGGACCGTTCCCTGATCCGGCTCGTCGACGCCGGCAACGAGCCGCAGCAATGTCGTCTTGCCGGCGCCGTTGGGGCCGACGAGGCCGATTCGATCGCCGGCGGCGATGGCGGCATCGACATGGTCGAGGATCACGAAGTCGCCTACCTCGCGGTGGACCGCTTCGAGTCGAACGATCGACATCAGGCCGGCCCTCCCGAACGGGCGATGGCCCGCCTGGTGGCCGCGGCCTTGCGGGCGGCCGCGCGTGACTCCTCGGCGGCGGTCCGGCCGACCACGCCCTCGCCGGAGAGTTCGGTCCAGCGGGGCCCGCGCCGCGTTGCATCGACCGTCCCGATCGGAACGGCGGCGCTGGGTAGCCGCTGGCACCACGAGCAGAAGTGGGTCGACCGCCCGCCGACGACGATCCGCCTGATCGGCCGGCCGCAGCGATCGCACGGCTCGCCCGCCCGCTGGTAGACCTGGAGGTGCTCCTGCATCGAGCCGTCGCCCTCGGGCGCGGTGTAGTCGTCCACGGAGCTGCCCCGCCGCTCGACAGCTTCGACCAGCACCGCGCGGAGAGCCGCGTGGAGCCGGCGCGCGTCGGCCGGCTTGACGGTGTGGGCCTCGCGCAGCGGGTGGAGCCGCGCCCGCCACAGAGATTCATCGGCGTAGATGTTGCCGACGCCGGCGAGGAAATCCTGGTTCATGAGCAGCGTCTTGAGGCGACCGCGGCGCCGCGCCAGCAAGTCCGCGAAGCGCGTCGGCGTCAGGTCGTCAGCGAGCGGCTCGAGACCCGTCGGGAGGACGCCCACGGCCTCGCCTTCGACCGGCAGGCCGGTGGCGTCGTCGCGTCGGTACAACCCGATCCGGCCGAACTTGCGGATGTCGCGGAACCGCAGCTCGCGGCCATCCGCGAGGACCAGCACGGCATGGACGTGGCGGTCATGTGGAGTGCCCGCAGGCCCGACGAAGAGCTGGCCCGTCATCTTGAGATGGATCGTGAGAACGGCCGCGGCCGCGTCGGCACCCCCATCGATCGGCCCCAGCCAGACCAGGAGCTGCTTGCCGCGGCGGCCCACGCCTTCGATCTCGCGTCCCGCGACCGCCCGCGCAAAGCCATCCGCGTCGTGGCTGCGCAGCGTCGGCGGCCAGTCGGAACTGGCACTCACGATCCGTGCGCCCGTCACCAGGCGGCGCAGATCGCCGGCAATCGTCTCGACCTCGGGCAGTTCGGGCATACCTAGAGGGTAACGGGGCGGCGGCTGCGATGCGTCGGGCGGCTGAGCCGCCACTCCCGAGCCCGCCGCTATTCCTGAGCCAGCGCCGGCGCGACCCGCTGCTGCAACTCCAGGCAGACCTGCCGGGCCAGCTCGACAAACCCGACCTGTCCCGGCGAGCGGTATCGATCGCGGTGCCAGACGAGCGTCAGCACCCGCGGTGGAACCTCCGTTGGGATGACAGCGCACCTCGGGTCGGTCTCGTCCACGGCCAGGCGCGGAACCAGGGCCACGCCGATTCCCGCTACAACGAGGGCCTGCACGGTGGTGTTGTCGTCGGACCGGAAGACCCACTGCGGATTGCCGCCATTGGCACGCAGGTAGTCCTCGGCCGCGCTGGTGCTTCGACAGTGGCGAAAGCCGATGATCGGCAGCTTCGCTATCTCGCCGGCGGTGAGGGCGTGGTCCAACCGTGCCAGTGGCGATGCCGCGGGCACGACCAGGACGTACGGATCGCGGAACAGCTCGACTGCCTCGAAGGGTCCGTCCGACAGCGGGTAGACGGCGAACGAGAGATCCAGCTCGCCCGACTCGACGAGGTCCAGCAAGCCGTCGTCGCTGTTGGTCTCCACGAGATGGACTTCGACGTTGGGCCACAGGCTGGTGAAGATGCCGAGCGTCTCAGGCAGCACCCGAGCCCCAACGCTCTGGTACGTGCCGACCCGCAGGCGGCCGGTCGCCCCTTCGGCGAAGGCCCGGATGTCGGCCCGGGCGGCCTGCATGCGGGCCACGATTGCATCCGCGTGACGAAGCAGGAGAGTGCCGGCCTCGGTGATCGCGACCGTCCTCCGGCCGCGCGACCGATCGAACAATCGGACGCCGAGCAGCGACTCCAGGGCGGCCACGTGCTGGCTGACTGCGGACTGCGTGTAGTCGAGCGATGCCGCCGCCTCGTGGAAGGAGCCCGTTTCGGCAACGGCCCGAAAGCTCAGCAGATGCCTGAACTCGAGATCGGCCAAGTGATCAGCATTCATGATCACTAACTAAACAATGTCGACTTGCTCTAATCAAGTGACAAACCTACCGTTTGGGCATGGACATCATCACAGTCGCACTGCTGGTTCTGATCTTCGTAGGCCTCTCGGCCACCCTCGGGTTCGACTCCCGTCCGACCGAGCACGACCGCCAGCACAACTGGTAGTCGCCCGACCGATATCGAGCCGGGCCTCGGGCGAACCCCGCGGCGAGTCACCCCGCGACGACCTCGGCCGGGGCCTCGCCCAGCTCCGCCAGGACCGCATCCTCGCGGGTGAGCGGCCGCATCGACTCCCAATCGTCGCCCACCTTGATGTCGACGGTGAGCGGGACGTCGAGCTTGAGCGCTCCCTCCATTGTTTCGCGCAGTATCGCGGTCGTGGCGTCCACCTCGTTGCGCGGCACCTCGAGCACGAGCTCGTCGTGGACCTGGAGCAGCAACCGCGCCTTGAGACCGGCCGCTACCAGCCGCCCGGGCAGCTGGATCATCGCGATCTTGATGATGTCCGCGGCCGTGCCCTGGATGGGCATGTTGATGGCCATCCGCTCGCCCGCGCCGCGCAGCGCCGGGTTGGACATACGCAGCTCCGGGATGAACCGGCGGCGGCCGAGCAGGGTCGAGACCCAGCCCTGCTGGCGGGCCAGCTCCTTGATGTGAAGCATGTAGTAGCTGATGCCGCTGTAGGTGGCGAAATAGTTGTCGATGAAGGCCTTGGCCTCGGCGCGTGAGATGCCCGCCCGCGACGACAGACCGAAGTCGCTCATGCCGTAGGCCAGGCCGAAGTTGACCATCTTGGCCATCGAGCGCTCGTCGTGAGTGACGTCCGCGCCGTCCTTGTGGAGGACGCGGCCGGCGGTCTCGCGGTGGATGTCGGCACCGCGGGCGAAGGCATCGCGCAGGTGCTCGTCGCCGGAGACGTGGGCGAGGATTCGCAGCTCGATCTGCGAGTAATCGGCCGCCAGCAGCGTCACGTCCGGCCCGCCGGCCACGAAGGCTCGACGGATGCGGCGGCCCAGGTCCGACCGAATCGGGATGTTCTGCAGGTTCGGGTCCGACGACGAAAGCCGGCCCGTCGCGGCGACGGCCTGGTGGAATGTCGTGTGCAGCCGGCCGTCTCGATCCGACACCAGCAGCGGCAGGGCTTCGATGTAGGTCGACCGAAGCTTCGAATAGAGCCGCCAGTCGAGCAGCTTGGCGATCATCGGGTGCGCCGGCTTGAGCTCTTCGAGGACCGACGCGTCGGTCGAGTAGCCGGTCTTCGTCCGCTTGCCCTTGGGCAGGTTCAACTCGTAGAAGAGGATCTGTTCGAGCTGCTTGGGCGAGCCGAGGTTGAACTCGTGGCCGACGTCGAGGTAGATCTCCGACTCGAGTCTAGCCATCTCGCCGCCAAACTCCGTGTCGAGAAGTGCCAGCGCGTCGCGGTCGATGGCGACACCGGCGACTTCCATCTCCGCCAGAACGGGGATGAGCGGCAGCTCGATTTCGCGGAAGAGCTTGTCCAGACCCGAGTCGGCGAGCGCCTTCGACAGCGGCTCGCGGACGGCCAGCGTGGCCAGGGCGTCAAGGCCGATCCTGACCGCGGCGGACACGTCGCCGGCCGGCGGCAGGGTCACGTCCAGCCGCTCGTGGGCGACGTCGGCGATCGTCTGGGACCGCAGCGAGGCGTTGAGCAGATACGCCGCGATCTGAGTGTCGAAGGCCACCGGCAGCGGCTTCTCGGCGCCGCCGGCGATGTTGGCCACGAGGAGTGGCTTGACTTCGTGACCCACGACCTGCGCCCCGGACTTGAGCAGGATGTCGCCCAGCCAGCCGACCGCCGCGTGACCCTCGGCCACGAGCACTCGGCCGTCTCCGCAGGCCAGGGCGAGGGCTTGAGGCATGCCCCGCATCGGGCGCGGGTCGTCCATCAGCAGCGCGGCGCCAACCTCGGTCTGGGCAGCCAACCAGGTCGCGGCCTCGGCCGCGTCCTCGGGCGTGGCCTCGAACCGGTCCAGAAGCGTCGGGTCTGCCACGGCCGCCCGGAGAGCCGCTGCCAGGTCCACGGGTCCGGCCGTGCCGCCCCCGACTCGAGTTCGTGAGGCCGCAGGCGACGGACCGGCCGTTGGGCCAGCGGCGCCCAACCCGGTCGAGCCGAAGTCCATGCTGAGTTGCAGCCCCTCGCCCTGGCCGATGAGCGAGCGGCCGGCGCCGACCCGGTGGCTTCCGCCGTTCTGGCCGGCTTCGCGCGGAGCCTCGCCGCCGCGCGGAGCCTCGCCGCCGCGCGGAGCCTCGCCGCCGCGCGGAGCCTCGCCTGCGACCCGGGCCGCCGGCACACTCCCCGCCACGGACCGCAGCGCGTCCGCCGCGTCCACCGCCGACTCGCCGGTGAGTGCTGGCAGCCTGTCGATCAGCGAGCGGAACTCGAACTCGCGGAAGAGCCGCACCACCTCGGCCCGGTCGTAATCGGAGAGCCGGGCGGCTTCGAGGTCCAGGGCGATCGGCAGGTCGCGGATGATCCGGCTCAGCTCGCGGCTGGCGAAGACCTGCTCGCGGGCGTCGACGAGCTTGTCGCGGAGCTTGTCGGGCTTGACCTCCGCGAGGCGCCCGTAGATGCCCTCGATCGACCCGAACTCGCCGACCAGCTTCGCCGCGGTCTTCTCCCCAACTCCGGGGATGCCGGGGATGTTGTCGGTCGGGTCGCCCTTGAGGGCCTTGTAGTCGATCATCTGGTCGGGTCGCAGCTCGAACCGCTCCCAGATCCGCGCCGGGTCGTAGTAGACGGTCGAGTCCACTCCCTGGCGCGTCGTCATCAGCCGCGTGTGCTCGGTCACGATCTGGAGCATGTCCATGTCGCCCGTCACGACCGTCGTGTCGATGCCACGGGCGTCCATGTCGCGAGTGATCGTGCCGATGACGTCGTCCGCCTCGTATCCGGCCATCTCGTAGACGGGGATGCGCA
>PLNK01000105.1 GCA_003142755.1 Chloroflexota bacterium
TGCAGCTCGATCCGCCAGCTGTGAAGGAACAGCCGCCCCGAACCATCCGGACCTCGCCGTGAGGTCCCGGTGCCGTAGAGCGCATCGCCGGCCAGCGGATGGTCGATGGCCGAGAGGTGGACGCGTATCTGGTGCGTCCGGCCCGTGATCAGGTCCAGCTCCAGAAGCGTCCAGCCGGGCAGCCGCTCGCGGACACGGTAGCCGGTGACGGCGTCCCGGCCGGAGGGCACGACGGCCATCCGCGTGCGGTGATGCGGGTCGCGTCCGATCGGCGCCTCGATGCGGCCGGAGGTGGCGGCGACCGAGCCGAGGACCAGACCCAGATATGTCTTCTTGACGCCTCGGGCCTTGAGCTGGGCCATCAGGCTCGCCTGAGCCCGGTCGTCCTTGGCGACCATCAGCAGGCCGCTGGTGTCGCGGTCGAGGCGATGGACGATGCCGGGGCGCTGCACGCCGGCGATGCCACCGTACTCGGTACCCCGGGCAAGAAGGGCGTTGACGAGCGTTCCGCCGGGATGGCCCGGCGCCGGATGCACGACCAATCCGGCAGGCTTGTCGACGATCAGCAGGTCGCCGTCCTCGTAGACGACCGACAGCGGAATCGCCTCCGGAGTCAGGTCGAGGGGCGTGGGATCGGGTATCTCCAGCTCGACGACTTCGCCCCTGACGATCGGCTCGTTGGCCTTGATAGGGAGACCTGCCACCGTCACGTGGCCTTCGGTGATGAGCTTCTGGACGTAGCTCCGCGACAGACCCGACACGTCCGCGACGAAGCGATCGATTCGACCTCCGGCGGTTTCGGGCACGGTGAGTGACAACCGCCTCATCGACTACCGGCCCTTCAAGCTGCCGACGTCGTTGGCGACCGGCGTGTCGTCGGCCTTGCTCTCGTCAGGCACGTGGACCCCCAGGTGTGGCGCGAGGAACCACAGCACGAGCATCAGCAAGATGGCGATCGTGACCGCGGAATCGGCGATGTTGAAGATGTAGGGGAAGCGCCAGCGGCCGATGCCGATGTCGGCGAAGTCGATGACATAGCCGAAGCGGAAGCGGTCGATGAAGTTCCCGATTGCGCCGCCGAGCAGCAGACCCAGAGTTATGGTCACGAGCCAGCTGCGCCAGCCCGATCCGATCTCGAGGGCCACCAGAACCGCCACGACGGCGATAGTCACCACCGCGAAGATCGGCGCCGATCCCTGGAAGAGGCCGAAGAGGCCGCCGCCGTTGTGAATGAGGTCTATGCGAATCCAATCGCCGATGATGGGCGACGGTCCCTTCCCCTCGTAGTTGGCTATGACCCAGCGCTTGAGAATCTGGTCGGCCACTGCGACGGTGCAGGCAAGCAGAGCGAAGCCGATCAAGGCCGCACGGCGCCGCCCCTCCGGAGCCATGGCCACAGAGGCGCGGTTCGAACGGTCCGCCGGGTGCGTGTCGTTAGGGTCCAGTTACTGCCTCCGTCTGTTTCGCTAAGCCTAAAGGCCCGCGGCTTTCGGCATCAGGCCGACGCGTACCGACCCGGAATCGAGGTCGAATGGGATCGCGGTGGCCCCGGTCGGCACGGGCCCGAACTTTATCTTGCTGCGTGTCTCGGTCTCGACGGAGCCGATATAGGGCCGGAGCGTCAGCTCGACGGCATCGAGAGCCTCCACTCGAACCACAACCTCGTCGTCCAACTCGACGCCGGCTTCTTTACGCGCGTCCTGGATGGCCCGCTGGAGCTCGCGTGCGTCGCCCTCGGCGCGCAGGTCGGGCGTGAGCTCGGTGTCGATGACCACGACCAGGCCCTCGTCATGAGCCACGGCCGTGCCGGGCCGCGGCGTGGCCTGGATCTCGACCTCGTCGGCCGCCAGAGTCACGCCACCGAGACTGACCGAGCCGTCGGCCAGGATCTCGAACCGACCCTCGCGCGCGGCGGCCATCACGGCCGGGATCGCCGCGCCGAGCTTCTTGCCGATCTTCGGCAGGAGCGGTTTGACGCGCCGATCCACCAGCTCGGACTCATCGCCGATCAGCTCGATCGACTTGACGTTGACCTCGTCCTTGAGCAGCTCGAGCAGGGCCTCCTGGTCGACCAGCCTGTCGGGACCCGGCATGGCCAGCCACATGCGGGACAGCGGCTGGCGGACCTTGATGCCGACCTGGCTGCGAAGGGTCCGGGCCAGATTCACTGCCCCAACGACGACGTCCATCGAGGCCTGGAGGGCGCGGTCGTTGAGGTCCTTCAGCTCATCCGCGGGCCAGCTCGTCAGGTGGACGCTGTCGGGCTGGTCGGTGGCGCCGGCCGACACGACGATGTTCTGGTAGATCGACTCGCTCAGGAACGGCAGGATCGGCGCCATGATCCGAGTCAGGGCCACCAGGGTCGTGTGCATCGTGGCGAAGGCAGCGGCTCGATCGGTCGCATCGGCGCCGCGTGAGAAGCGCTTGCGCGACCGCCGCAGATACCAGGTCGAAAGCTCCTCGACGAAGCCGTCGATCTCCTTCGCCGCATCGAGGGCGTCGTACGCCCGCAGGTCGACATCGACTGCGCCGGCCAGCCTCGCGACGCGCGACAGGATCCAGCGGTCCAGCGGGCCGCGGTCCTTGACAGCCGGCGCCGCCTGGCCGGGGTTCCACTCGGCCTGCCGGGCGTAGGTCACGAAGAACGAGTACACATTCCACAGGACCAGCAGCCGGCGGCGAGCCTCGTCGGCGGCGTGCCAGCCGAAGTTGATGTTGTCCTCCGGGCGGGAGTTGGCGAACATCCAGCGCATCACGTCGACGCCCACTCGCTCGGCCGCCTCGTCGAACTCGATGGCGTTGCCCCAGCTCTTGTGCATCTGCCGGCCGTCCTCGCCGAAGACAAGGGCATAGCCGAAGAGCGTCTTGAACGGCGTCTCCCGGCGCAGGACCGTGCTCATCGCCAGGAGCGAGTAGAACCAGTTGCGGAACTGGCCGGGGAAGCTCTCGGTCACGAAGTCGGCCGGGAACCACTGCCGCCAGTAGTCGGGGTCGCTGCGGTACCGGACCGTCGAGAACGGCACGATGCCGGCGTCGAGCCAGGGGTTGCCGACGTCGGCTATGCGGCTCAGAGTCTCGCCGCAGCCGGGGCAGCGGATCTTGACCGCATCGACGTACGGGCGGTGCGGCGTATGGCCCTCGAACTCAGCCCAGCCCTCGACCGCCAGCTCGGCGAGTTCCTCCCGACTGCCGACGACGGTTACTTTGCCGCAGGCCGAGCAGTCGTAGATCGGCAGCGCCAGACCCCAATAGCGCTTCTTGCTGATCATCCAGTCGTGCATGTTGATCAGCCAGTCGAGCTCGCGCTCGTAGCCGAAGCCCGGGATCCACTTGATGTCCTTGATGACATCCATGATCTGGTAGCGCAGGCTGGCGTCCACTTCGGCCGCGGTCAGCTGCTCGCGCGGCTTGTCGTAGACCGGGCCCATGCTGATGTACCACTCGTCCACAAGGCGGAAGACGAGCGGCGTGCCGCAGCGCCAGCAATGCGGGTAGCGGTGGTTGATGGTCTCGAGCCGGTAGAAGCGGTGGCGGTGCTTGAGCGACTCGATGATCGGTTCCTTGACGTCGCGCACGTCGCGGCCCGAGTAGGGCCCGAAGCCCGGCAGGACGACGCCGTTCTCGTCGAGCGGGGCGATCATCGGCAGGCTCAGCTTCTTGCCAAGAGCGAAGTCCTCGGCCCCNNCGGCCGAGCTTCTCCTCGAGAATCTGGAACGGGCCCTCGAGTGCCTGCTTCAGCGTCCCGCGGCCGAGCCAGAAGATCTCATCGTTCTGGCGGACTTTGACGTAGCGCAGCTCCTCGCCGACGGCCGCGGCCACGTTCGAGGTCAGAGTCCAGGGAGTGGTCGTCCACACCAGCAGCGCCTCGCCCGGTCGATCGAGCAGCGGCAGCTTGATGGTCAGCCCCGGATCTTCGCGGTCGGCGTAGCCCTCGGTCATCTCATGCTGGCTGATGCCGGTACCGCAGCGCGCGCACCAGGGCATCGTGTCGTGGCCCTTGTACAGCCAGCCGCGGCGATGGCATTCCGCGAGGAAGGACCAGATCAGGTAGTTGTTCTCGTTGGAGAAGGTGAAATAGCTGCCACCGAGGTCGGGCATGCCGAGGCGGGCGACCAACATCTCGGCTGTGTCGGTGACCGGCCCATCCGGCCCCTGGACCGTGACCTGCTGGTTGGGGTCGTCGCCGAGCATTTCCTGAAGGCGACGCAGTTCGGCCGGGTCGTTCCAATCCATCCACATGCCAAGCCGGATCGACTGCTCGGTCTGGCGGGCGGCGAAGCTCAGGACCCGCTGCTTGCACAGGTTCACGAACGCGGCGATGCCGTAGTCCTCGATATCGCGCTTGTTCGTGAANNACGTTGACCTCGACCCACAGCCCCTGGCAGTCAAACCCGTTCTGGTAGCGCTGATCCTGGCCCAGCATGGCGTGGAACCGCTGGAACAGATCCTTGTACGCCCGACCCCAGGCATGGTGAACGGCCATCGGGTTGTTGGCCGTGATCGGGCCATCGAGGAAGCTCCAGCGCTCGGACGCGCCAGCTGCCGCCTTGCCCGCGTTTTGGGCACGCAGCCGCGCGAAGGTCCGGCGCTCACGCCAGAGAGTCAGGATCTCGTGCTCCTGGGCGACGAGTTCGGGCTTGGAGCTGACTGGTCGGAACATCGTCCTCGGGCTCGTTCTGGCGGTCTTCAGATTCGACGATCCCCTCGCCTGTTCATCAAGGGCGCGGCAACCGCCAGAGCGCGGCAACCTCCCAACCACGGCGAGGGGACGTGTACGTATCTATCCTACCGAACCGCGCGACACTAGAGTCCACTTCGCCGCCCAGACCTCCACCCATCGAGGTGCTGGCTCGGGTTTCGCGACATTCAGCCGGTGACTCGGTGGCTGCAGATGCCGGGCTCCACTGCGCCCGTCGGCCCTGGGCGCGGCACTTCTCGCACCCGCATCGCGTCTCGCGGCCGTCGTTCGCGTCAAGCCAGGCTGTCGAGAGACCCGATCCCGTCGAATCGCATCGCCTCGTTCGGCCTGTCTCGCCGGCGAGTCGCCCGGCGAATGTCGCGGAAAAGGTCGGGGACGTTGCCTCTCAGCGGGCGGCCCCATCGTCAACTGCCAGAGCGTGCGGCCTCCCTGGCCCCGGGGCGGCCTCCACGATCCCCGCCAGCTGGGGCGCGGCCGCCTTGGTCCGTCCTTCGGCCGAGGGAGAGGCCTGGCGAGCGGTCGTCAGGCGAGTGGCCCCGCCTATGCCTTTTCGGTGACCCGGTACTCCAGGTAGCGCCCTGTCAGCAGACGCGTCTGGGCATCGAGCGCGGGCAGGTTCGTGAAGAAGAACCCGACCACTGGCAGGCAGACCCACTGCGCCCACGAGACGATGTGCATGAGTACGCCCCACTCCGGTGGCTTCGGAGGCGCGAGCTGGTCCTCGATGAACACCAGCACGATGAGCGCCGCCATCGCACCAGTCAGAAGCCAGGCCGCGTATACCCCGATCTGCTGTCCGAACGCGGTGACAGCGAACGGCTGGTTCAGCATGACCGGCAGGCTGGCTCCGGCAACGATGAAGAACGGCGCCACGGCCCAGTTGATGTGGTCCAACCACAGGCTGAACAGCCGCGCGATCCGCTGGTGCAGCGGGATCTCATTGTGAGACAGGGCGTTGTCGATGAAGAAGGGGATGTCCGTCACGCCCCAGGCCCAGCGGCGGATCTGGGTGTACTGCTGGACCAGGCTGCGCGGATACGACCGGGCTCGAACAGCATCGCCGTATACCGGCAGAAAGAGTGGCTCGGCTCGAAACTGCCCTGAATAGCGGAAGAAGCTCTTCCAGTAGAAGCGGCTGTCCTCGGGGATGGCGTCGGTCGCCCAGTAGTCCACGTCGTGAACGGTCCGAAGCGAAACCGCGTACGAGCTGAAGCTGACGAGCCGCTCGGGGGTCAGATGCCGCCACATCTGGATGTGGGTAGTGCTGACCGCGATCAGCCGCACTGGCATCGGGCACTGCCACAGGTTGTTGTGGAACATCGGAACTGGCTGATAGAGCCTGCGGAAGCGATCGCGGTCGGTCACGAACTTGTATGTGAGATACCCGAAGTACTGGGGGTGGACCCGGTAGTCCGAGTCGAGGTCGGTCACGATGACCTGCTTGGGATCGAAACCGAGACTCGTCAGGTGGCTGTACAGCCACCGACCGCCGTAGGCCATGGCACTCGACTTGCCAACCACCACGCCCGGCTCGAGCGGGTCCAGGATGTGGAAGAAGTGGCAGAACTGCGACCCGAAGACCTTGTGCAGCTTGGCCACGTTCTCACGGCCCGCGAGGTCCGTCTCGCGGGTGATGATCGCGACCATTCGCCGGTCACGCGGGTAGTCGGAATCGGCCAGGGCCTTGACCGTCTCATAGAGCTTCTCGTAGGGCTCGGTGTAGGTCGGTATCAGGGCCACGTGCCAGAGGTCGCGCGGATCCGGGATCGGCTCCTCCAGGTTGACGAGCCGCTCGACGCTGACGCGCTCCTCGGTCAGCCGGCGCAACTCGCGCCGACCGCCGCGCGCCGCCGACCTGTTGCCGGCCGCGTCCAACTCGTCTACTCGGACGCGGACCCGCTCGATCAGGCCGGACAGCTCGTCGAAGCGCTTCTGCGGATCGGACAGCGAGAAGGCCCGCTGCCGCCAGTCGATGGCAGATGTGCGACGGATCCGTCGAAACGAGATGGCGACGCTGACCGACAGGACGGTCGCGCGATACATCCAGTAGAAGTCGAAACAGATCACGAAGACGCCCAGCACCGCCGGCCAGCGCAGGGCGAGCGGGACCATGGCGAGGATCAACATCCACGTCACGAGGCCGGGTATCGTTTCGAGGACTCGATGCGAGAGCTTGCGTCTGGTCTGCGCGGCCGGCTCGGCTAGCCCTCCGGCCGGCCGGAGTGCCGAGGAGTCTCGCGCAGCAGCTTCACTCACCCGTATAGACGGGCGTCACCCAGTGCCGGAACTCCGGCAGGCGCCCCCGCACCGCGTCGAAATAGGTCTTGCTGATCTGCTTCGAGAGCGGCCCGACCCGGCCGTCGCCGACCGCGCGATGGTCGACCGATGCGACAGGCGAGACCTGCGCGCCCGTGCCGCAGAGGAAGACCTCGTCGGCGATGTACAGCTCGCTGCGATCGATCTGACGCTCCTTGACCGGGATCCCCAGGTGCGCGGCGATCTCGATGATCCCCGCCCGCGTGATCCCTTCGAGGATGTCCTCGCTGACCGCCGGCGTGATAAGCACGCCGTCGCGGACCATGAACAGGTTCTCGGCCGAGCCTTCCGCGACGTGGCCCTCGGCAGTGAGCACGATGGCCTCTTCGAAGCCGTTCAGCATCGCTTCGGTCTTGGAGAAGGCCGGGTTGACGTAGCTGCCCGTGATCTTGCTCCGAGACGGCATCGACACGTCGCTGGTGCGGCGCCAGGAGACGGTCCCGGTCGAGATGCCCTTCTCCGTGTCGATGTAGTCGCCCATCGGGATGGCCAGCACGTAGAAGTCGTGGGTCAGGCCGTGGAGCTTGACACCGATCGCCTCGGTGCTCTTGTACACGGACGGTCGGCAGTAGGCGTCTTCCTGGAACTCGTTGCGTCGCAGGACCTGCAGAACGATCTCGGTGAACTCCGCGACAGACGGCAACTCCGCCATGAGCATGATCTTGCTGGAATTGCGCAGCCGGACGATGTGCTCCTTGACCCGGAGCGCGTAAAGCTGCTTCTCGTCGGGGTTCCAGTAGGCCCGAATGCCCTCGAAGACGGCAGTGCCATACAGGAAGGCGTGGGTCATGATCGGGATGCGTGCCTCGCCCAGCGCTACGTAGCCGCCCTTGAAGTAGCAGACGCGGCTGTTCTGATCGGGCTCTGACGCCGCGCTCGCGGCAGGGGCCGTTGCATGCTCCGTGACCATTGATCGGCGCTCCTGTGGGTGACCACCGGCACCCGGCCGGCGGAGGCCAAGTATAGCGGTCACGGAGCACCCTCAGCCTGAAATGGCTGGGGGCTCAGCCTCCCGGTCGAACCAGGGCCACCGCCACGACGACTACATAGGCGACATAGAAGACGCCACCAACTAGAAGAGGCTTGGCGCCGAGACGCCCGCGCAGGGCGATCGGGACGAGGATCGCAGCGGTTGCGGCCAGGGTGATCGCGGCCGAACCGAAGGCCACTCCCCCGCCGACGACCGTCCACAGCGCCGGCGCCAGGACCAGCCCGATAGAGGTAGGGATGGCGCTCTGGAAGACCATCGCTCCGGTGATGTTGCCCATCGCCAGCGTGTCCTTGCCGCGACGAACCCACAGCACGCTGTTGAGAGTCTCGGGCAGCTCCGTGGCGATCGGGGCGACCAGCAGCGCCAGCAGCGTCCCGTTGACCGTGGTCGCGGACGCCAGGTCCTTGATCGCATCGACGAAGGCCCAAGCGCCCCCGATGATGCACGCCAGAGCCACGATCACCTGGACAGTGACGATGAACAGCCGGGGCGGGCTTGGGTGTTGCGGCGCGCCGCGGTCGAGCCTGTGGAAGCGTAAGGGCTCGAGACCCTCGTGCGCGGCGGCGTCGGACTGGAAATGCACCCAGACATGGCGGGCGTAGATAGCGATCAGCACGATCGCGACGCACCGACGCGGCCACTCGAATTCGACGGGCAGGAAGGCGGCCCCGATGGCGATGCTGTAGGCCACCGCGAAGTAGGCCATGTCGTGGCTGATCACGCCGGTGTCGATCGCCAGCGTGGTTCCTGTCGATCGGCGGCCGCGCATCAGCCACACAGCGGCGCCGGTCACGAACATGGCCAGGGTGGCCAGCATGAACGGCGCGCCCAGGATCGCGCCTACGCCGATCTCGCTAGCAGCGACGCTACCCCCAAAGACGATGGCTATCAGCGGCACCATCGTCTCGGGCAGCGCCGTGCCCACGGCCGCGAGGACAGAGCCGATCGCTCCCTCGCCCAGCTCGAGCTTGTGCCCGAACCACTCGATGCCGTTGGTAAACAGCTCCGAGCCGACCAGGATCACCAGGAACGAGAGAACCAGCAGCAGGATGTCCAAGTGCGGCCCTTCCGACTACGGGCGGCCTTTTCGACAACCGCCAGAGCGCTCGGCCGCCTTGGACCCGCCTGCGGCGGAGCCGTGGCGCCGAGCCTTCAGGCTTTGAACCAAGCTAGGGGCGGACGTGGAGCGGGGCGTACGGCAGCAGGGCCACGATGCGGGCTCGCTTCAGGGCCAGGGCGAGCTGGCGCTGATGGCCGGCGCAGGTGCCGGTCTTGCGTCGCGGCTCGATCTTGGCGCGCTCGGACAGGTAGCGACGCAGCCGGTTGACTTCTTTGTAGTCGATCATGACCGTCTTGTCGGCGCAGAACGTGCAGACCTTGCGGCGGCGGCGGTCGCGGTAGTAGTCGTCGCGCTTGCCGCCTCGGGTCTTTTCTCGCGGGTTCGTAGGCATCTGTTCGCGTCCTCTGTTCGTTCAGCCGCGTGCGGAACGCGGCGATTGGTGTCGTTTGGGCCGGTTGGGCCGCCTAGAAGGGCAGCTCGTCCAGGTCGCTCGCTCCAAAATCGTCGCCACCGCTCGGCGCACCCGGCGCGGCCGGCGCGGCCGGCGCCCCGCCCCTGGCGGGTCGAGCGCCTGCCGGTTCCGCGGCTCCGTCCTCACGGGGCGGTCGCGGATCCAGGCCGGTCACGGTGTTGGCGATCAGTTCGGTGGTGTAGTGCTTCTGACCGTCCTGGCCTTCCCAGGTCCGGGTCTGGAGTCGACCTTCGACGTAGACCTTGCGGCCCTTGCGAAGGTACTCAGCTGTGCGCTCGGCGAGCGGTCCCCAGGCCACTATCCGGAACCACTCGGTCTCTTCCTTCCACTCGCCGCTCGCATCCTTGTAGTTGCGGTTGACGGCGACCGTGAACTGGGTCACCGCCTGGCCGTTGGGCGTATACCGCATCTCCGGATCGCGGCCGAGATTGCCGATGATCATCGCCTTGTTCAGCGACATCGAGCGTGCCTCCAGCTCCGCTTGCGGCGGGCCTCAGTCGATGGCGGCCGGTGCTTCTTCGCTCTCCGACTCGTCGATCAGCCCGACTATCTCCTCGGGCTCCTCGTCGTCGGTGGGCGGCGGCGGGACTTCGAGGTCCGCATCGGCATCATGGCCACGGGTGGCCCGTACCGGGCGCTCCACTCGGGTGACGAGGTGACGCAGCACTTCCTCACTGATGAGGAGACCGCGCTCGAGTTCGACGATCGCAGTCGGCGGAGCCTCGAACAGGATGACGTAGTACGAGCCTTCTCGATGATGATCGATCGGATAGGCCAGTCGACGGCGACCCCACGGGGCCTGCTTCACGATCTGACCGCCGCCGCCCGCGATTGCACGTGCGGTTCGCTCGAGGGACGCCTGGACCTTGTCGTCCGCCAGATCGGGACGCAAGACGAGCATGAGTTCGTATCGGCGCATACGCCAGTGACTCCTTCCTATGGGGATGCCCCGATGCGCGAGCGGCAACGCCGGTCGGTCGGGGCCGAAAGGACCGGGGCATTCTAGCAGGCAGCGGCGTTCGGACGCTCACCGTGCGGTTTGGGGACACTGCCGCCGCCAGGAAGAAGGCGTTGGCGACGCGCACCATGACGTCCATAGCAGTACCAAAGTTCTGTCCGCAGAAGCCCTAGGCAAGCATATCCTGAGGCGACGCTCGGGCAACCAGGAGTTGCGTGCCCTATGGCTCGCGGCCCACCGGCGTTACGACGAACGCCAACCGTCGTTTTCGAAAGGAGGCGCTGTGTTCTTGGTCCTTCGCCGCGAGGAAGGCCAGGGTCTCGCGGAATACGCACTCATTCTTTCCCTCATCGCACTCGTCGCCGTAACCGCCGTGGCATTGTTTGGCACAAACCTCAGAGCATTTCTGAGCATGATCGGTAACACCCTCTGAGGGTATGGGCGACTGAAGAAACGGGCCGCAATTGCGGCCCGTTCTCTTTGTCCACTAGCACTTCCGTGCCTCCCCGGTCCGGGTCCTCGGATGCCGCCTTTACCCGATGGCCGACCGAGCGGACCATGTACCGGCATGGGAGCAACGACTCACCGCATCCTTGACGCCCGCACCGCGCCGGACCGGAGTTGGGCGGTGCCTGCCGCTGCGCCGCGCGCCAACACATCCGACGCGGCCTGCCCATGAGCGTCGTCTGGCTCGGCGGCCCTGTGGGAGCGGGTAAGTCGACCCTTGCCCGAGCGCTGCGGGCCCTCGTTCATCCCGTGGCCGCCGTGGCCGTGCTCGACGAGGACGAGGTGCGCGAGGCGTTTGCCGACGCCTCCGTCTCGCCCGAGGCCGATGGCCCGACCGCTACCGCTCGACTGGGGGCGCTGGCCAGGGTGCTGTCGCGACAGGGACTGGTCGTGATCGTGGCGGCATCCAACACCGAGGCTCCGGTTCTGGCCTGGAACCGCGAGAACCTGCCGGGCTATCGCGAGGTCTACATGCGCGCCTCGGCCGAAACGATCAAGCATCGCAACAGGCGCCACAAATCGCTCGACGCGGATGGACCGCAACCGC
>PLNK01000025.1 GCA_003142755.1 Chloroflexota bacterium
TCTGCGTCTCGCAGGGCCCTGCGCTCGCCGATGCCGACGCAGTTGAATGGTCTCAGGATCGTGAACGGCAGCTTGTACTGCTCCCATCCGCCTTTGGCAAAGTACTCGGACGCGAGCTTCTGGAAGCCGTACGTCGAGACTGGGGGAGGGCTCGTGAAGATTGCGCCCTCTGGGGTCGGAAATACCGTCGTCGACTCGAAGACCATCGAGGACGACATCACGACGATCCGCTCCAGGTGCCCGTTCTTCCGAGCGTCGATGGCCGCCCGGAAGGTCGCGGCCAGAATGCCTTCGTTCTCCGCGAGAAGGTCAAAGGCGAACTCGTGGAAGTAGCTGATTCCGCCGATCATTGCCGCCGCGGCGACCACCTGATCGCAATCCGCGGCGAGTTCCTTCACGAGAGCTTCGTCTTTGGCGTCGCCCTTCACGAAGCGGTACCGCGGGTGCCCGTCGTAGCTCTTGGCCGTCTGGCCGTACTTGCTAAAGTCGTCGAGCCCGATGACCTCGTGGCCCGCTTCGAGCAATTCGGGAACGAGATAGCCGCAGATGAAACCGGCGGCGCCGGTGACAAGTATCTTCACGTGTCCTCCGATGCGGCGGCGCTAGAGACGGATCCCGCCCAACGCCCCCCAAATATCAACCAGTTCGCGGTCGCCGAGCTTTGCGTCGCGGTAGACGCGGTGGGGCACACCCACAACCAGGATCTCTGCCTCAGCAATCGCCTGATCCAGGGGCACGAGACGCGGATCGGCGACATAGGGGTCCGTGCACAGCACGCGGGCACCGGACCACATGAGCAGCTTGCGCAACTTGTAGCTGAGCGATGAACGGATGTCGTCAGACTCCGCCTTGAAGGCCATGCCCAGCAGGCCGATTGTCCGACCCCGCAGGCTGCCATAACGCCTCTCCATGGCCTCGACCATGTACGCAGGCAGGCCTTCGTTGACCTGCATTGCGGATTGGCCGAGCTGGAAATGGTCGGACGTGAAGGCCGCCAGCTGCATTGTGTCCTTCAGCAAGCACGGGCCAGCGGCGAGTCCTGGCGACGGCAGATCCTTCGCGCGCGGGTAGTCGGTCCGGATGGCGTGCTGGACGCGGTCGTAGTCGACGCCTGCGGAATGGGCAATGGCGAAGAACTGGTTCGCGGCCGCGAACTTGATGTAGCGCCAGGCATTGGTGAACAGCTTGGCGAGCTCAGCCTCCTTGGTAGAGACGCGAATGATGTCCGACGTAAGACTGCGGAACAGCTTCTCCGCGCGATCGCCCGCCGCACTGTTGTCCGAACCGACTATCTGCGGCAAGCTCGACAGTTCCTCGAGCGCGTGTCCCTCGGCGATCCGCTCAGGACAGAATGCAACGTCCACGTTGCAGCTTCGGGCCTCGAGGGCGCTGGCCATGTACTCGCTGGTCCCGGGGTAGACAGTGCTTCGGAGGACGACGAGAGTTCCCGGCTGCAGGTGCGGAAAGATCTGCTCGACCGTCCGTTCGAAGACCGTCATGGACGGGTTGAGGAACTCGTCGATCGGCGTGCCGACCACAACGACTACCTGGCGCGTGCGGCGCAGCATCTCGGCGGACGTGCTCAGCTCGATGCGCCCCGTCGGAAGCAATTCACCCAGAAGCTGGTCGGCGCCAGCCTCGAGGAACGGCATTTCGCCTCGGCCGATCTGTACCATCGTCGCTTCGGCTATGTCGACGATGCCAACGCGAAGACCAGCCTTGGCAAAAGCCAGACTTAGTGGCAGCCCCACATGGCCCCCGCCTCCCAGGACCACGACGTCCAAGGGGCCAGCGGGCGCTCCCGAGGCCGGGAGGTTGGCGATCATTTCCGCGGTCATACCGTCCTCGTTACTGCAACAGGAGCGCATGGAAGTGCGCCTCACTGTACCAGATGGGCACCTCCCCGGTCCTTCGCCGAGGTCCCCCTACTAGCCTTGGCTGCGCCATCTCATAGGAATGGGCATGGACGCGCTCGACGCCTGTGAGGCCCGATACGATCGGCCTCACAACGCCGCTGAGAGCCTCTCGGCTGGCGGTCGGGCATCCGATGTCTGGCTCATCTCCCATCCTCGGCTGAGTCCGCGATGTCGAGCGAGAGGCCTCGCCAGCCCGCTCTGTGCACGGATGAAGGCGGTGGAGGGCCATCCGCGACGGTCACCGCGATCGATCCGGCGATCCCTTTGCCGCTCTGGCTGTACGCCAGCTTGAACGTCTCGGCTCGGCCCGGGCGCTCGACCGACTGTGCGTCGAGCACGGTCCCAGACGTAGAGTCTGAATTCGCGGCGGGGCATAGACGGTACAATCGTTGCTGATCCGCCACAGCCCTGTTTCCTCGTACAGAACCGCCTCCCGAACCGAGGGCCGAATCCATTCGCCGGAGTGCTCCGTGACTATCGCCGATACAGCCAGCCCAATGAGCGCCGACGAAGAGGTTCGTGCTCCGTTGAAAACAAGGAGTCCATGGCGGGACTGGATGGCGCACCTGGCTGGGCGCCTCCGCTTGAGCTATCGACTCTTGGACGGGGTGGTCGGAGTAGCCATCGGGGTGTTGACGTGGCCCGAGGCAACCACCGCCGCCAGCACCGCTATCGACCCTGCCTGGATCATCGGCCTGGACCTCGCGGCTCGCCAGCGACTGCAATTCGGGCATGACATCGCGTTCTCATTCGGACCACTCGGGTTCATGGGCTTTCCGCAACCTTACGTCGGGTGGACCAGTGCGCTGGCCCTGGTTTTCGTCGCGGCGGTGCACTTTGCCATGTGCGCCACCATGTTCCGTCTTGTTCGACAGGCCGCAGGAGGCGCGAGGGCATTCGTGCTAGTCCTCGGCGTCGCATTTGCGTTCCCTTGGATCGCAGGTTGGCCGGAGTACGGCCTGCTCATCTTCCTCGCGTCGGCAGCAGCTGTCTTGCGACGGAAAGAGCGACCCAGCGGAATCTGGTTTGCCGTGGCACTTGGGGCAGCCGTTGGCCTGGCCGGGCTCGGCAAACTGAACATCGCGATCGTGAGCCTGGGTATCGCAGGCCTAGCCGTGGCCACTACCGCCCGCGATTGGCGAACATCGCTCGTCGCCTTTGGTGTCTCGCTCGTAACCGTGTTTATGGGTCTCTGGCTGGTGATGGGCCAGGCGATCACAGATCTCCCGTCCTACATGCGGGTAGCTGTTGAGGTCTCGACCGGCTACTCAGAATCGATGGGCATGATCGACCCCAATTCGAATTGGGTGTCCGGCGTGGCCGTGCTGGCCACGGCCATCCTGGCGGGGATGGTCTGGCAGCGCTCAGCGGGTTTGCCACGACGTGACCGCCTGGTCCTGTGGATCCTTTTTGCGGCCATAGTGTTCGCTACCTACAAGGGCGGCTTCACACGCGCCGGCGTCGGAATGGCCACCTTCCTCGCCACGCTTCTCGCCCTCTGGCCGGTTGTTAGCCAACGGACCA
>PLNK01000033.1 GCA_003142755.1 Chloroflexota bacterium
CGCGCGGACATGGGCAGCGGACGAGCTCTTCGACATCCTCAATGAGTACGAGCACTCGTTGGCGACTCCAACCCGAACCGATCAGGCTCCTCGCCACGCGCCGACAGCCAGGAAGGCGAAAGCAGGGCCACGACCATGACCGTTTCGTCGCCCCAACCTCGTCTTACGGCAACCTACTCGCGTCCGCATCGTGCGAGCGGGCCATGTCACTGACGACACTCATCAGCGACCCTCGAAGCCCGGTCCGCTACTGGATGAGCAATCACTTCCCGGACGTCCGCGATGCGCTGACTGACATGCGCGACTCCTTGCCGGACATGACCGGCAAGACGATCCCAGCGCCGGGTCACGCATCCTCGACAGCCGGCGTCGCGCTCGACTATCGCCTCCGCTTCTACTGGGGCCATGTACACCTTGACGAGTTGGTCGCTTGGCAGGGCGCCACGATGGCGGCGACGGCACAGGGCCACGCACTTCTCAAGGGATATAGGCCATCGCGAGATGGTGAACTGCTTGCGTGGCCCAAGGCAGCCAGCCTGGCGCCAGCAGCCTTCTTCGCGGCCCTGGCCAGGTTCCTGGAGCGCCACCCTCCGGCCAAGAGACAACTCCCCGTGCCTGAGGAGTTGAGGCTCGCGCGCTACTGCTACGTCCTGGGACTGTACGAGGAGGTGTTTCGCATCGGCTATGTCTGGCCCACTTCGTTTCTGGGCAGCCTACCGGCCGAAGCGGCGGCAAAGGAGGTCCTGGCGATCGTTCCGGACGAGCGAGTGCGCGACATTGCCAGAATGTCAAGGGCCTGCTACGAGCCACTCCAGGACTTCTTTGAGCGCCCAATCGTGCTCAACCCGACGTTCGAGGGCAGCATTTATGTAGGCGGAGCGGACGGGGACCTCATCCTTGATCACCGGCTGGTGGAAATCAAGACCACGCTCGATGCCAGGCTTGATCAGAACTGGCTTCTCCAACTTCTTGGGTACGTCCTTCTGGATTGGGACGACAAATACGGCATCGATGGGCTCGGCCTGCTACTCGCTCGCCAGGCAACCCTGGCACGCTGGCCACTGGATCGCGTGCTTACATCTGTTGGCGCGGGAGGCATGAGAGACCTCCCTGCTCTTCGGGCGGACTTCAAGAGCCGCCTTGTCACCAGTTAACTTGTCCTCCCTCCCGTCCGAGCTGGCCATCGGATGATCCCGTCCCTAAGCCGCTGGGCCGAAGCCCCAGACCGCAAGCCGGTGGTTGCCGACACGGCGCGTAATAGGGACAGCCGATCGGCGCACAGGCTAATCTGACCCAATGATTCGTAGCGAGCTAGATGTCCTCCTGGAGAAGGTCCAAGACCCCGCCCTAAGGGCCGACCTTCGATCTCAGATCGACCGGCTGAAAGAGCGGCGCAGCTTCGGCCTCGTGTTCGAACGGCACATCCCAGAACGAGTTCGCCTGCCGCAGCATCCGGTCCGTGTCGGCTCCCACGTTGTGAATCGCGATGAGGTGGACAGTCCGACGTTCGAAGTCCTCGGGATAGACGGAGGGGTCGCGGCCCTCTCCCAGATCCAGGACGCCGAGGGCGCTTATGTCCATCGCGGCGAGCATGAGGTCGGCGGTCTGGAGCGAGGACCCCTAGAGTCGCTCGTCGTGATCTCCGATTTCGACGAGCCCGTCGTACCCGGCCTCCGACTCCTCGGGTCCCTCGAACGCGGTGGAGATGACAAGCCTTACCACGTCGTCATCAAAGGCGAGAACCACCACGCGTTGGAGGCGCTGCGCTTCACTCACGCAGGCAAGGTCGACTGCATCTACATCGANNGACTGGAAGTACAACAACGACTACGTGGACGAGAACGACGCGTACCGCCACAGCAAGTGGTTGGCATTCATGGAGCGACGGCTCAAGTTAGCCAGGACACTCCTGAATCCAGATGACTCGGTGCTCATCGTGACCATTGACGAGAAGGAGTACCTGCGCCTGGGGCTGCTGCTCGAGCAGACGTTCCCGGAGGCCGTCGTAGAGATGGTCACAAGCGTGGTCAATCCGCGTGGGCGACACCGACCTGGCCGCTTCGCCCGATCGGAGGAGTACATCTACTTCGTCCTGTTTGGTCGGGCAGTAGTCGGGACTGAGGCCGATGAGGATTTCGTCGCAGGTGCCGGAGTTCCCTGGCGCACATTGCGGAGGAGCGATGCTGCGTCGGCCCGTGGCACGGCAAAGGGTGGCCCGGCCCAGTTCTACCCCATCTACGTGAACAAGCTTGGCCAGATCGAGGAGATCGGCAAAGCCCTACCAATCGGAATGCCGCGCGCTGCGGCTCCGCATAGACCCGGCTGCACGGCGGTGTTCCCGATCCGAGATTCCGGCCTCGAGATGAACTGGGGTCTCATCGCTCCAGCCCTGCGTGAGATTCACGCCCGCGGGTTCGTTCGAGTTGGCCGACACACGCCGAGCAAGCCCCAGCAGTTCGAGATCTCATATTTCACCGCAGGGAAGATCTCGGATATTGACAGCGGTGCCGCTGTCAATCTGGGAAGACGAGACGACGGGAGCGCGATTGCCCAATACGTCGTGGACAAGCGCAAGAGCCCGACTTCGACCTGGTCGAAGCCTTCTCATAACGCCGAAGTACACGGCACAGAACTGCTCGCGGCTTTTGTGCCCGGGCGACGCTTCCCCTTCCCAAAGTCCTTGTACGCCGTCGAGGACGCGCTTCGCTTGTTCGTGCGGCACAAGCCTGAGGCAATCGTCCTGGACTTCTTCGCTGGGTCGGGAACTACTGTTCACGCGGTGGCTCGGCTAAATCGACAGGATGGCGGCCGCCGGCAATCAATCATGGTCACGAATAACGAGGTGTCGGCTGACGAGGCGAAGGACCTACGAGCTCGTGGCTTGCGGCCCGGTGACCCCGATTGGGAGGCACTAGGAATCTTCGAGCACGTGACAAGGCCGAGGGTTACCGCTGCGATTACCGGCAAGACTCCAGAAGGCCAGCCTGTCGCCGGAGACTACAAATACGCCGATGCCTTCCCGATGGCCGAGGGCTTCGAAGAGAACGTCGCTTTCTACGAGTTGCGATACCTCGACCCTGACGACGTTGATCTAGGCTCGGCGTTTGATGACATTGCTCCGCTGATGTGGCTCCGCGCCGGGGCTACGGGTCGCGTCGTCGGCGCACCCGTTGAACAGCGCGCACTGCCGCAGTACGTATGGACGGGCCGCTACGGTGTCCTTTTCAACGAGGACCGATGGCGCCGATTCCTCTCGGAGAGGCCCGAGTCGGCCTGCACTGCATTTATCGTCACCGACTCCCCGACGACTTTTGCAGGTGTTGCCGCTGAGTTGCCGACTGATATGGAGGTCGTCCGGCTCCCTGACTCCTACCTCTCCATCTTCCTACCGGACCGAGGCAGAGCCTGATGCGCTACGAGCTGCGCGACTATCAACGCGACGCCTCGCTTGAGATACTCAAGCGGATCCATCAAGCGCGTAGAGACTGGTCCGAGGACCACGACCGTTCTTCGTTTGCCCTGTCGGCCATAACGGGATCGGGAAAGACTGTCATCGCGACGGCTGTGATCGAGGCCTTGTTCTTCGGGTCCACCGACCTGCGCGTCGCGGCTGATCCGCGGATCGCATTCCTCTGGATCACGGATGACCCGGCATTGAATCGGCAGACCCGTGCGCGGATGCACGACGCTTCGGAGCTTCTCACCCCCTGGTCGCTCCGGGAGGTCGACGACGCGTTTCTGGACACGGATCTGTTGCCCGGCCGCGTCTATTTCCTAAACACCCAGAAACTGTCGCGCACCAGCCGACTTGCCCAGAGCGGAACCAATGCTCGGGAGTACTCCTTCTGGGACGTCCTTGGGAACACGATCCACGGCACGTCCACGGACCTGGTCATGGTTCTCGATGAGGCGCATCGAGGCATGAAACGAACCGCTGACCGTCAAACCATCGTCCGTCGGTTGATCCATGGCGAGCCTGGGTCCAATCCACCAATGCCGATCGTTTGGGGTATCTCGGCAACGATAGATCGGTTCACAAGGGCGATGGGCGAGGTCACCGACCGAACCAGTCGGACCAACGTTGTCGTTGACATAGAACGCGTCCGCGCCTCTGGGCTCGTGAAGGACGAGATCGGACTCGATCAACCTGACGAAAAGGGCATCTTCTCCACGACCTTGCTGCGAGAGTCTATTCGCGCCACTCGCTCCTACGAGAAGCGCTGGGCAGCGTATTCAGCGACCGAAGGCGAGCCCGAAGTGATGCCGGTCCTGGTAATCCAGGTGCCGGACAAGGCTGGCGACGCGAAGCTGAGCGAGCTTGTTGGTGTGCTCGAGGCGGAATGGCCGGAGCTGGGTCCCCGATCGGTAGCTCATGTTCTCGGCGAGCACCAGACTCTCACGATAGGCCGAAGGACTGTCGACTGGGTCTACCCAGAGTCCATCCAGACGGAGACGGAGATCCGCGTCGTATTGGCAAAAGAGGCGATCTCGACTGGGTGGGATTGCCCGCGGGCTGAGGTTCTGTATTCTGAGCGGCCCGCCCAAGACGCGACTCACATTGCCCAGATCATAGGCAGGATGGTTCGCCAGCCGCTCGCACATCGGATCGCGACCGACGACGCCCTCAATTCGGTAATGTGCTACCTGCCGCTCTTCGACNNCTCAAGCTGGAGGGGAAGGGCGCAGACAACGGTCAGAACAAGGTCGGGGCGTCCGTCGTGCGTGCGCCGATGGTGTTTGAGCGGAACGCGTCGTTGGATCCCCAGGTCTTCGAGTTCATTGGGACGCTGCCTAGCATTCCAACGCCCGACCGAACGGCGAGCCCCCTCCGTCGAGCCCGCGCCATGGCCCGTTTGCTGTCAGACGATGCTACTGGTGCACCGCTTCTGGCGGATGCAGGCGCCTCGCTGACCGATCGTTTGAATGCTCGATTGGATGGACTCGCGGCCGAGTACAAGCCTCTTGTGGACGCCAACCTAGACGATCTGCTCGCCGCCACGGTTCGAACATCGCGGATCACGACAACTGGCGAGGACATCGGCCCAGCCGCCTCCGAAGTCCGGCAGATCGCGACCCATTCGCGGGACGTCGCCCGAGACAGCCAGCGGACCATCAACGGAATGCCCGAAGGCCTGGGTAAGGCGTGGTTCGCACATCGCCTTGCCTCGGACATCAATGTCGATCGGGATGCCACGCGGGCCAAATGCGCAGCCGTGCTCCGTGTGGATGGCATCCGCGGGTGTGGCGAGGAGACGGCGACCGGTTGGTTGCAGCAGCAACTGGATCGGTTTCGTGTCGCCATCGCGAACCTGAGCGGGGCCACTCGCGACGCTTACACACGAGTCCGGGAGCAAACGACGACGCCCGAGGTCGTTACGATCGAGTTGCGACACAACGAGAGGGCGGCGACCAAGAACCGAGATGGAAGTGACTTGCCCAAGTTCTCGGGTCACCTCTTCTCGGACGGGGCGGGCGTGTTCCCGGCCGACCTCAACGATTGGGAGCGAAGGGTTGTTGAGGCAGAGATCGCGAGGCCCGGATTCGTGGCTTGGTATCGGAATCCCGCATCCGCCACACCCGCATCGCTCCGGATCGCCTACCAGGACGACGAGGGGAACTGGGCGTCCCTTCAACCAGACTTCATCGTAGTCTCCCGACGCGCTGACGGGAGCTTGGGTGCCTCGATCGTAGATCCGCATGGCGACTACCTCGCAGATGCGCGAGCCAAGCTCCAGGCGCTCGCGTCCTTCGCCGAGCTGTTCGAGGCTGCGTTCGTTCGAGTCGAATCCGTGGCCAAGTTGGATGACGGGAGCCTGCGGATACTGGACCTGACTGATCCTGCCGCGCGAGCCGAGGTCTTCGGATTCTCAGGGGGGAAGGTCACCGCTCTTTATCAGTCCGAGCCTTCGCGGCCGTACGTCTAGGGGCCTGGTCGGCCGCCCGGAGCGCCTGTTCCTGTTCCTTCCCTACGCTGCGCGTGGCGTCAGGCCGCAACGTCCAGACGCTGCGATGCAGCCGACATAAGCGGAGCCATCTCTCGATACCCGCGTTCCAGCCGGGCCCACAACTCGGCCAGCTCAGGGTCTGCAATGCGCTCGGCCTTCAGTCCGTACTCGAGCGCGGCCCAAAGGCCCCCTTCCCACCGGATCTTCTGGGCGAGAGACTTCTCATCAAGCTTGTTGCTCGCAGCCATTGGGCACTCCTCTACGGTCGTACCCTATGTCTGCTCAGTGTCAGCTAGCGTGGCACGCGCAAGAGCGAAAGGGGGGCTCCGATGCCGAATGAAGCGAAGCGCAGGCTTCGTCTACTTCGACTACGCCAAGGGGTGGTCGTTGACGATGCTTTGAGGCTGTCTCGACTGAAGGAGCTGCAGGCGGAGCCGGCGCTGGGGGTTGGCACTCGGCTCTTCATCGTTAACCCTGATGAGCCACCCCACCCGCCCGCATGGGTCGAATTTCTCGACGAAGCGGCTGCCGAGGAGCTGCCAGAGATAGCTTCCAGTCTGAACGGCGCTGTACTCGTCATTCCTCGCA
>PLNK01000126.1 GCA_003142755.1 Chloroflexota bacterium
CCGTGCTATCCTCGCGCCGCCGCGGCCGACCCGCGCGCCGCCACTGGCGAAGCGTTCGTGGACGAGAGAGTGGTTGACGGGCAAGTCGTGACCGAAGCGAGCGGCGCGGACCAGCTTCCTGCCGACGCGGCATCGGGCGGACACCGGCCCGGCGACGCGGCCGGCCAGGCGATCGACGCTGCCCTGGTTGAGGAGGCCCTGGGGGGCCGCTTGGAGGCGTTCAACCAGCTTGTCGAGCGGCATCAGGACCATCTCTTCGCCCTGGTCTACCGCCTCGTCCCGGACCGCGATCAGGCCGCCGACGCGGTTCAAGAGGCCTTCTTCAACGCCTATCGGAACCTCGCCTCGTTTCGCGGAGGCAGCGTGCGCAGCTGGCTGGGGCGGATCGCGATCAACGCCGCGATGGACATCCAGAGGGCGCGGCGCCGGCGGCCGAGCCAGCCATACCCCGAGTACGACGACGACAGCTGGCAGCCGCCTACCGAGCCGGACGTGGAACCCGAGTCCAAGGCTCTGGCCGCGGAGCGTTCTAAGGTCCTCGCCCGCGCGCTCGAGGAGCTGCCCGCCGACCAGCGCAGCTGCATCGTGCTATTCGATGTCCAGGGCTACGGCTACGACGAGATCGCCGAGATCATGCACGTGGCGGTCGGGACCGTGAAGTCGCGTATCCACCGCGGCCGTCTCACCTTGCGACGGGCATTGGCCTCGAATCGGGAACTCTTCCGTGGTTGAGATCGTCTGAGGATCGTGATGGACAGAAGCACTCGCGCCAGTCACGCCAGCCACGATGAGCTGCTCATCGCCCGCCTCTACGGCGGCGATGTGGATGACCGCGAGCGCGCCAGGGCCGTCGAGATCATGGCCGATTGCCCGGACTGCGCCGAGCTCTTCGCCGACCTCGGTGCAATCGCCGAGGCCACAGCCTCGATGCCCGTCCCCGCCCGACCTCGCGACTTCATGCTGACCGAGGAAGATGCGGCCAGGCTGCGACGCAAGCGGCGTGGCTGGCAGGTCACCTTCGGGCTGGGACTGCGTCGATCGTTTGGCGGTTCGCTCGCCGCGCTCGGCCTGGCGGGTCTGATGCTGACGAGCGCCGCCTCGCTTCTGGGCCAGACCACGAGCGCCAGCCTGACGTCTGCCAACGCGCCGGAACGATTCGCGCAGAGCAGCGGCCCAAACTTCGACTCGCAGGGAGCCGTGGGCCTCGCCGCCGCAAGCCCGGCCGCAGCCAGCGAACCCGCCCCGGCCTTTGCTGCCGGCGTGACCGCCGCCCTTGCAGCGAACCCCGCTGCCGCGACAACCCCCACCACCGACGCCGCCAACCGCGTGCCGGGCGACGTGGCCGGCGACGCGGGCGGGTCGCCCCCGATCCAGACGGAGACGGCGGCGGCCGGAGTCGACCCGCGGCTCCTCTGGCTGCTTGGGTTCGCTCTGTTGTTTGCGATAGGCGTGGCCGTCGCTCTCCTGCCGCAACGCCTTCGGAGGCGTGTTCGAGGCCGCTGACCTCGCCGGTCCGCTAGAATCGCCGCGATGGCTGAGGCGACCCTGGCAGGCATTCGGCGGCTTCCCCGCCAGATTGCGCTGTGGCGATGGGCTGGTCCGGTGGGCCTGGTCGGGCTGTTCCTCATCTGCTTCGGCCTGTACGCGTGGATTGGCCCGAACCAGAACGAGACCGACGGCTGGTTTCCGCTGGCGAGCTCGCTGCTGCATGGCCACTTCTGGATCGACGGCAGCAGGCCCTGGATCGAGCTCGTGCCGGGCGCAAACGGCGTCTTCTATCTGCCCTTCCCGCCCATTCCGGCCGTGGTGCTCATGCCCATCGTGGCCGTCCTGGGCGAGGGTTTCAGCGACACCAGCGGGGTCAGCGCCCTGGCCGGCGCGATCAACGTCCTGCTCGTGCTGGCCCTGCTCCGCGGGCTCCGGCTTCGGCTCCGGGATGCGCTGGTCCTGACGCTCGCGTTCGGCTTCGGCAGCGAGGCGTTCTACGTGGCCGCCACAGGAGGCGTCCATCTGTGGACCGAGACGCTGGCCGTGACGTTTATCCTGGCGGCGCTCAACCTGGCGCTGCGCGGCCGCTGGCCCTGGGTGGCGGGGTTCATGCTCGGCCTGGCTGTGGGGTGTCGCCCCACTGTTCTACTGACGGGCCCGGCCTTCGTCGTCCTGTTCTGGCGCGCCGAGGGCTGGCTGTCGCGCGGCGAGACCGCCACCGACACGACCTCGCCCGACTCACCCGCAACGAATCGCGCCGGCTTGGCGGCCCGGCTCGAGGCCGCGTGGCCCAGAATCGAGACGCTCCTGCGGCGGGCAGATTGGGCCGGTATCGCGTCACTGACGCTGGGAGCGCTGCTCGTAGGTATCTGGCTGGCGCTGTTCAACGTCGTCCGCTTCGGGTCGCCCCTGGAGTTCGGCTACGACCTGATCAGAGGCCCGGACGGCAGCTCCGTGCTGTCGGAGGCGTGGTACTCGCAAGGCATCGTCTCGCCCTTCTACCTGGCTCGGGGGCTGTTCACGATGGTCCTGCGCGGCTGGGACTTCAACGAGAACTTCCCGTGGGCCCAGCCGAATTGGGCGGGCTGCTCGATCTTCTTCACGACGCCGATCCTCGTCTTCCTGGCCCGAGCCAGGTGGCGCGATCCGCTCGTTCTGGCAGGCTGGCTGGGCCTCGTTCTGCCGGTCACGCTGGACCTGATGCACGGCAACCCCGGCTACGCCCAGTTCGGCTATCGGTTCATCCTCGATGGGCTGCCGTTCGCGTGGCTGTTGCTCGGTCTCGTCGTCGCCCGGAGGGGTCTGAGCCGGGGCATGGTGGCGGCCGTGGCCGCCGGCGCGGCCATCAACGTCTATGGGCTGGCCTGCCTTTCGGCCGGATTCGTCCACTAGCTGCCGGAGCCTGGCCGGGCCCGCCTGCGCCTGCCCCGGGTAAACTTGCTCCGCCGGCCGCTGTCGATTGCCGGCGTCGTACCGACCGAGGCCCGCATGACCCGTCTGATGCTGCTCGACAGCAACGGCCTCATCTACCGTGGCTATCACGCCCTGCCGCCGCTGACCACGAGCAAAGGGGAGCTGGTCAACGCCGTCTTCGGCTTCTGCAGCATCCTGCTGCGCGGCATCGCCGACCTGCGGCCCGAATACGTCGCGGCCTGCTTCGACCTGCCGGGCCCAACCTTCCGCCACGAGCAATTCGCCGCCTACAAGGCCACCCGCCCGCCGATGCCGGACGACCTGCGCTCGCAGTTCCCCAAGGTCCGCGAGGTGGTGGCCGCGCTGCGCATCCCCGTCTACGAGATG
>PLNK01000131.1:0-20805 GCA_003142755.1 Chloroflexota bacterium
CCGCTGGCATCTCCTAGTCACAAGCTGGCCGCGATAGCGCATACGCGCTAGCGCATCGCAACATCGCGACCTCGCCGTGTCGCACCCGCACTTCGTGGGTGCGACACGGCACACCCAGGACGCGACCCGATGACACTGGGCCGCGAATGACTTCTTCGATATCAACGACCAGGCAAGGATCCCGCTGGCTTGCGATCTCGGATGGGCACACAAGCACCGCGACGGAGCAGCGCGACCGCAGATTGGAGTCATGGCAATGACAGTGACTGGGACGGGGGAGCTCGGAAGTGCTCCAGGCCCAGGCGGGCAGGCACTTGCCAAAGCGTCGAGTGACGCAGAGCCCCTGCTCAGGTTGCGGGGCATCAGCAAGCATTTCGGCGCGGTCCAGGCGCTGTTCGGGGTCGACCTGGACCTCCCAGCAGGCCAGGTGACCGCCCTCTGCGGAGACAACGGCGCAGGCAAGTCGGTCTTGACCAAGACCATCGCCGGAATCCACCCGCCCGACCACGGCGAGATGCTCTGGGAAGGTAAGCCGGTCCACATCCGCAGCCCGAGGGACGCGGCCTCACTTGGCATCGAAACCGTCTACCAGGACCTCGCCCTGGCCGAGAACCTGGACATCGTCCAGAACATGTTCCTTGGCCGCGAGAGGCTGAACCGCTTCATGCTCAACGAGGACTCCATGGAGCGCGCTGCCGCCGAGACACTCGCCGGCCTGCACGTGACCACAGTGCGATCCATTCGCCAGCCCGTTTCAACCCTGTCAGGCGGCCAGCGCCAGTCGGTTGCGGTTGCCAAGGCTGTCATGTGGAACTCCAAGCTGGTGCTGCTGGACGAGCCTACCGCCGCTCTTGGCGTTGCCCAGACTCGGATGGTGTTGGACCTGATCAAGCGGCTCAAGGACCACGGTCTTGCCGTGATGGTCATCTCCCACAACCTCAACGACATCTTCGAGGTCGCCGATCGGATCGCTGTGCTTCATCTGGGCCGAATGGTCGCCCAGGATCGCGTCTCGGCCTTCGACAGGCAGAGCGCGGTCGACTTCATGACGACCGGCGGGTCGGCCCGCGAGGTCGGCACTTCCGGCTCCAGCCTAGGGAGGAACTAAGCGATGCCTGGAGTCGGAGACGAGTTCGGCGGCAAGACTTCCGCTGAGATCGGGGCACAGGCCGAGGCCGCGCCAGACCTAACCGCCGCAGCGGTGGATGTGATCCCGCCCGAGATCGTTGCCCAGACCCTCAGCGAGTACATGAGGGCGTGGCTCGTTCGGGTCAAGAGCGGCGATGCCGGCGTGCTGCCGGTGGTCGCGGCCCTCGTTGCGGTCACGATCATCTTCCAGATAATCACGCCCAACCACGTCTACCTCAAACCCATCAACCTGGTCAACCTGTTCGCCCAGAGTTCCGTCTTCATCATGCTGGGGATCGGCGAGATCTTCGTGCTGCTGCTGGGCGAGATCGACCTTTCGATCGGCTATGTCGCGGCCATCGGCGGGATCGTGGCGGCCCTTCTTGTGCAACCTCAACAGGCGCCTTCTGACTTCCTCCACAACTGGCCCTGGTGGGGAGCGATCATCGCCGCAGTCATCGTCTGCGGATTGATCGGGGCCATTCACGGATTGATCATCACCCGGCTGAAGCTGCCTTCGTTCGTGGTCACCCTGGCCGGACAGATGTTCTGGTTCGGGGTAATGATCATCCTCCTGGGCGCCTCTGGCGGCGTCTCGGTCACGAGCACGATCGTGCCCGCCCAGGTGAACATCTACGGCATCGTCTACTCCTACCTGGACGTCCTGTTCAGCTGGGTTGGTCTCGCTGTCATCGTGGTCCTCGTCGGCGGTTCGATGTGGATCCGTGACTACGGCCGGCGTCGCAGCGGCCTCGTGGCCCCGCCGCTGGGCCTAACCGTCGCCAAGGTTGCCTTCATCGCGGTTGCAGGGATCGCGGTATTGGCCATCTGCAACGTCAACCGCAGCCAGGGGACGCTACCGATCATCGGCGTGCCCTGGGTCGTGCCCCTCGTCCTTGCGGTGCTGGCCTTCGCCACCGTCCTGCTCGAGCGGACCCAGTTCGGGCGCCACATGTACGCGACCGGCGGAAACCCCGAAGCGGCCCGACGGGCCGGCGTCGGTGTCACTTCGATCCGCACCTGGGCGTTCATCATCTGCTCCGCTATCTCTGGGTTGGGCGGCATCATCTATGTCTCCCAGCTGGGTGGCATCACCACCAACATCAACGGCGGTCAGTACGTGCTCTTCGCCGTTGCTGCCGCGGTCATCGGTGGCACGAGCCTGATGGGCGGCCGGGGCCGCGCCATCCACGGCCTTCTCGGTGGTCTCACCATCGGCGCCATCTACAACGGTCTGTTCCTGCTGGGCATGCCCGTCCAGTACCAGCTCATCGCTACGGGACTCGTGCTTCTGGCCGCGGTCGCTGTCGACGCCCTTGCGCGCCGCAACACGACTACGGGCAGCATGGCCCGCGTCTAGAGTTCCCAACAGCCAACTCAATCACTGGCAACCCTGTTGAGGCCGGAGGCATTGCCTCCGGCCTCAACGTATGCCCGGCGGTTGTTCGACTGGTCGGGACCGACCGTTGACACTCTGCCTGAGAGACTGCTACCATCCCCAACAACGAGTTAGCACTCACCCAGTGAGAGTGCTAACCACCACTGGAAGCAGGCCGAAACCGGGGGATCGGCGACCGGGCCGCGGACAGTTCAGCCTCAGGGCCGACGCCGTTCCCAACCGCCTCAACGAACTTCGACCGCAAAGCCGGTAGGGAAATGGAGTTTGACATGGCGCGACGACCCCGCCGCACCATCGGCTCGCTGGACGTCCGATCGGGCGAAATCCTGCGGGCCGTCATCGATGAATACGTGCTCTCGGCGACGCCCGTCAGCTCGGGTTCGCTCGTCACGCACTACGCCCTCGGCGTCAGCAGTGCGACGGTTCGCAACATCCTGTCCGACCTCGAGGCGATGGGTCTCCTCTCGCATCCTCACACCTCGGCTGGGCGTGTGCCCACGGATGCCGGCTACCGCTACTACGTCCAGGTTCTCGCCGACGAGTGGCCCATTCCGCAGGTCGAGCAGCGCATGATCCGACACCAGTTCGGCCAGGTGGAGTTCGCCAGCGAACACTGGTTCCGCCTCGCCGCGAGCACGCTTGCGGCCAACACGGGAACCGCCGGTCTGGCCACGACCGCGAAACCGCGGGCGGCACGCGTTCGGCGCGTTGACCTCGTCGCCGTCCAGGATCGCCTGGCGTTGCTGGTGGTTCTCTTCCGCGAAGGAACGATGAAGCAGACCCTTCAGAACCTGCCCGATTCAACGGACCAGGATCAGCTCGACCGAGTCGCCGGACTGCTGAACGTGCTGGCCGTCGAACGCACCGCCGACGAGATCGATGCCGCTCTGGCCGATCTGCCTCGGGGCGAGGGCGAGTCCGCCGATCTCGAACTGCTGTGCCGCATCGGTGATGGCCTCGTGCGCACGATGCGCGAGTTCGACGCGACCCTGATCGACGATCTCTTCAGCGACGGCCTCCTCAACGTCATGGCCGCGCCGGAGTTCGACCGCAGCGAGAAGGTCCGGCAGGTCTTCGCGGCGCTGGAGAATCGAGCCTATCTCGGCTCACTCGTGGAGAGCGTGGCTAGAGCCGGCAGCATCCAGATCTACATCGGCCACGAGAACGGACCGCTCGAGATGCAGGACGTCTCGCTCGTCCTGGCACCTTACGGGCGGGTCGGCCGCGCCATCGGCGTAGTCGGCGTTCTCGGACCAACGCGTATGCCGTATGCCCAAGCGATCGCCTCGGTGGAGTTCGTCTCGGGGCTCATGAACGAGTTGGTGGAGCATCTGTATGCCTGATCGACCGACCCACAGCCGAACACATCACCGCGGCGCCGCGGGTGATTGGCCCGGTCAGCCGGGCGACAGCCCGTACCCCGGGCCGGAGTCAGGCGACGCAACGGTCGAGGAGCTCGAGGCCCAGCTCGAAACGGCCAAGGGCCTTGCGGCCGAACACCTCGCCGCCCTGCAGCGCACGGCTGCGGACTTCGCCAACTACAAGCGGCGCACGGCCGAGGACCGCGAGCGCGAGTTCGGTCTGGCCAGCGAGTCGCTTCTGCGCAAGATCCTCGCCGTCGCCGACGACTTCGATCGAGCCCTCGAGGCGATGCCCGAGGAACTCAAGGGCGTCGGTTGGATCGAGGGCATCGTCCTGCTCGACCGCAAGCTGCGGGCGCTTCTCGAGAGTGAAGGCGTGACGCCGATCGAGTCTATCGGGCGGAATTTCGATCCACGCGAACACGAAGCAATCGCCAACGTGCCGGCCACGGGCAGGCCCGACGGAGAAGTCGTGGCCGAGATCCAGCGGGGCTACCGCGTTCGAGACAGAGTCCTGCGACCGGCCCTGGTCGCAGTCGCCGGCGGTTCGGCCGCGGGCGGCATCCCACACAGCAACTGACGCAGTCAATTCGACTAGGAGAATCACCAGATGGGCAAGATCATCGGCATCGACCTGGGCACGACCAACTCCGTCGTGGCAGTGATGGAAGGCGGAGAGCCAACCGTCATCCCGTCCGCTGAGGGCGGCCGGACGGTCCCTTCGGTCGTCGCCTTCACCAAGAGCGGCGATAGGCTCGTCGGCCAGCTGGCCAAGCGGCAGGCCGTCACCAACCCCGGCAACACCGTCTACTCGATAAAGCGCTTCATGGGCCGCCGCTTCGACGATCCGGATGTGGCCCACTCCCTCGACCTGGTCCCATACAAGGTCGAGCGCGATGCGCACAGCGACGGGGTCAAGGTCGTTCTTGCCGACGGCAAGACTTACACCCCGCCCGAGATCAGCGCCATGATCCTGCAGAAGCTCAAGGCCGACGCAGAGGCGTACCTGGGCGAGAAGGTCACCGAGGCGGTCATCACCGTCCCGGCCTACTTCGACGACACCCAGCGCCAGGCTACCAAGGACGCGGGCCGCATCGCCGGCCTGGACGTCAAGCGAATCATCAATGAGCCCACCGCCTCGGCCCTGGCCTACGGCCTCGACAAGAAGCACGACGAGAAGATNNAACGGCGACACCCACCTCGGCGGCGACGACTTCGACCAGCGCGTCATCGAATGGCTGCTGGCCGAGTTCAAGCGCGAGCAGGGGATCGATCTGCGGAGCGATCCGCAAGCCCTCCAGAGGCTCAAGGAAGCCGCCGAGAAGGCCAAGATCGAGTTGTCGACCACGACGACGACCGAGATCAACCTGCCGTACATGACCGCCTTCGAAGGCGTGCCGAAGCACCTGGTGGTCACCCTGTCCAGGGCCAAGCTCGAAGACCTGGTGGCGGACCTGATCGACAAGACCCGCGGCCCCGTCTCCCAGGCACTCCGCGATGCCGGCCTCAAGCCGGGCGACATCGACGAAGTCGTGCTGGTCGGCGGCATGACCCGCATGCCGGCGGTCAACGAAGCCGTAAAGCAGATGTTCGGCGGCAAGGAGCCGCATCGCGGCGTCAACCCGGACGAGGTCGTGGCTATCGGTGCCGCCATCCAGGCCGGCGTTCTGGCGGGTGAGGTCAAGGACGTCCTGCTCCTCGACGTCACGCCACTGTCGCTCGGCATCGAGACCATGGGCGGCGTGATGACACGGCTGATCGACCGCAACACCACGATCCCGACGAGCAAGAGCCAGGTCTTCTCGACTGCGTCGGAGAACCAGACCCAGGTCGAGGTCCACGTTCTCCAGGGCGAGCGTGACTTCGCCTCAGACAACAAGACGCTGGGCAAGTTCGTGCTTGACGGCATCCCGCCGGCCCCGCGTGGCATCCCGCAGATCGAGGTCACATTCGACATCGACGCCAACGGCATCCTCGACGTCAAGGCCAAGGATCGGGCGACCAGCCGCGAGCAGCAGGTCCGCATCACGGCCAGCTCGATGCTGTCCAAGAGCGACGTGGATCGCATGGTCAACGAGGCCTCGGCCCACGCCGAAGAGGATCGCAAGCGCAAGGAAGAGGTCGAGACTCGCAATCAGGCCGACGCCCTGGCCTACCAGGCCGATCGGACGCTGCGCGATCTCGGCGACAAGGTCGCGCCCGAGGACCGGGCCGAGACCGAGCGTCGTGTCGAGGCCGTCAGGACGGCTCTCAAGGGCAGCGATCAGGCTGCGTTGAAAGCAGCCGCCGACGCCCTCGTAGAGCAGCTGCAGAAGGTCAGCACGGCGGCCTATCAGGCCACCCCGCCGACCGGTCCCGCGGCCGGAGGCCCCACAGGCGACGACGGCGATCAGTCCGAGTCGGCCGGTGGATCCTCAGACCAGGGTAACGAGGAGGTCGTCGAAGGCGAGTTCAAGGAGGCCTGATCCAGGTTTCCGTGAACCGGCCCGCCGAACGTCGGACCGCCAGGTCCGGGGAAGCTCGGTCGCGACCCTTGCGCTGGGCTTCCGAAGCCCGGGCCCCTGAGGCCCGGGCCGCTCTGGCCGATCAACCCGAACGGCTGTCCACCTAGAGCGGGATTGCCCGGTTGCAGACCCTGGGCCGGGCCACCGAACCCTGGGCCACCGAACCCTGGGCCGGGGAACCCTGGGCCGGGGCCGGGGAACCCTGCCGCAGGGTCGCCATACGATGGGACCCGCTCGACGATCCGGTCATCGTCGTCGTTCTCGGCGTAGCGCGAAGCGAGACCCGGCGATCCCGGGGCGTAGCCGCCCTCGCCCGGACGGGCCACCCAGGACCTCGACCGGCCGACCCGAACCAGCGTCCTGCGCGTTCGCTGGCGCTGTGTGAGGCCGAGCGTGATCGGCACGAGCAGCGCCACGCAGACGGTGGTCAACGCAATTGCGCAGCCCGCGAGGACGGCCACAACCAGCTGCGCGGGCCCGAGGCCGGTCGCCTGCCACATGACCACTCCGCCTCGATTGGCGATCACCAGGGCCACGAACGCGCCCAGGAGGAGCGCCGGCACGACGCTGCAGACGATGATCAGCACGTTCGAGATTCGGAAGCAGGCCGACCAGATGGACGACAAAGGCGACGAGATCGAGCCACCGACACCGAGCTTGACGTACAGATCGGGCAGATGGTGGCCGGGCCGGTTCAGCCACCCGCCCATGTCTTCGATGTTACGGTGGGCGATCTCGATCGCGACGATTGCCGCCAGCAGACCCGGAATGGCGTAGCCGCGCCAGATGAGGACTGTGGGCACGATCAGTCCAACGGCGATGCGTGCCTGAGTCCAGACCACTCCTGCCCAACAGGTTCCGGCCCGGTAGGGCGACAGAATCGGCTGGTCGGCACCGAGGCCGGTGGCGTTGTGGGTGGTCAGGCCGAGGAACGCTGAGAAGCAGAGCAACGTCAGCAGGCCGATGCCGGCGAAGGCCACCGACAGGAGTCGGAACTCTCCCTGCTGGCTCGTGGTCAGTTGCGCGGCGGCCGCCTTCAGGTCCGCATGCTGGAGCAGGTGAGTGGCGGCCGGCATCACCGTCAGGAACAGCAGCGCGCCGATGAAGAGGACCAGTGCGAGAAGAGCTGTGGTCAGGTAGCCCAGCCAGTCGAGCGACACGGACTGACGCATTGCCAGCCACCACGCAACACGGCGGCGGACAGCCCCGACCGGGTCGAGGAGGCGGCGCTCCTGGCGTGCCGCCGTTACAGCTCCGGCCCCGGCCGAAACCGGCCCCATCACAACGGGGCGTGCGTAGAAGGGCGCCGGAGCTGTAACGGCGCCAGGTTCCGGGGTGGGGCCAGGACGCGTCGGCGCCGGCGCGGGGGCCGGCGTGGGGGCCGCGGCCGCTCGGCGGACGGGGTCCTCGCGAGGCTTGCTGCCGAGCTTGTTCTTGCAGCTATAGCACTTGCCGGACCCTGCCCGATTCAACGATCGGCAGTGCGGACAGACCCAGAATTCTTCCACGCCTCACCCTTGCTGGTACTCGACGATGATATGCGCACGGCGAGCCCTCATTTCCACGGCCAGATCGTCCCATGACCCTGTGCGGCCACTCCGACAACTGCCAGAGCGTTTGGCCGCCCTGACGCCGGCTTCGCCGGGTTACGTGCGGCCACTCCGACAACTGCCAGAGCGTTTGGCCGCCCTGACGCCGGCTTCGCCGGGTTACGTGGCTCGGGCCGTCCGCGGCAGATCGGCAGACGGCGGTACCATCGAGGCGTGCCAGAGACCACCGTTCCTGCGACTCAGCCGCTCATCCACGCCCGTGCCCTGACGAAGTGCTTCGGCTCGTTCACGGCCGTGAACGGCATCGACTTCGACGTGGCCCCGGGTGAGGCATTCGGCTTCCTCGGCCCCAACGGCGCGGGCAAGACCTCGACGATGCGGATGATCGGCACCGTGTCGCCCGTGACCTCCGGGGAGCTGACCGTGTTCGGGCTCGACCCGGCCCAGCATGGCGCGCGGATCCGGGCCCGGCTCGGGGTCGTGCCGCAGGCGGACACCCTCGACAGCGAATTGAGTGTGCTCGAGAACCTTCTCATCTTCGGCCGCTACTTCGACCTGTCGTGGGCCGAGTCGCGCCGGCGAGCGACCGAACTACTGGAATTCGTGCAGCTGACGGAGCGAGCGGGCGACAAGGTGGAGCCGCTCTCGGGCGGCATGAAGCGGCGCCTGGTCATCGCTCGATCGCTGATCAACGAACCGTCGCTGCTGCTCCTCGACGAACCCACTACCGGCCTCGATCCGCAGGCCCGCCATCTGGTGTGGGACCGGCTGTACCGGCTCAAGCAGCGCGGCGTCACGCTGTGCCTTACGACGCACTACATGGACGAGGCCGAGCAACTTTGCGACCGGCTGGTCGTCATGGATCAGGCCCGCATCGTGGCCGAGGGGTCGCCCCGCCAGCTCATCGACAAATACGTGACTCGCGAGGTCCTCGAGCTGCGCTTCCGGCGCAACGACGACGAGACCGACGACTCGGCCCATCTCGACGGTCGGCTGGAGGGTCTGGCGGAGCGCATCGAGCAGCTCCCGGATCGAGTCCTGGTCTACACCGCGGACGGCGAGGCCGCCGCGGCGACCGCGTACGAACGCGGGCTGCGTCCGGCCAGCGTCCTCGTTCGGCGCAGCAGTCTCGAAGATGTCTTCCTCCGACTCACCGGCCGCAGCCTGGTCGACTGATGACCGTCATCGGCTTGCGCCTGGCCCGCCCCGGCGCCATAGCCTCGCGCCGCTCGCTCCGCGTCCTGGAGCACGACCTTCTCGTCTTCCGGCGCGGCTGGTACAGCTACGTGCTGTCGGGCATGTCGCAGCCGTTCCTGTATCTGGTGGCTATGGGCATCGGCCTCGGGCTGTACGTGAATCGGAACGGCAGTCTCCCAGGCGGAGTGCCCTACCTCGACTACATCGCACCGGCGCTGCTCGTGACGCAGGCGATGATGGCGGCCGCCTTCGAATCGGCCTGGCCGATCATGGGGAAGATCCACTGGGACAAGACATACCATGCGGCTCTGAACACGCCGCTCGGGGCGCTTGACCTGCTGGCGGGCGATCTCATGTGGGTCGCCTTTCGGGCGACGCTGCTGTCCGTTCTCTTCCTCGCGGTCATCGTCGTGCTTGGCGCGGCTGCCTCGCCGCTGGTGGTCTTCGCCGTCCCGATCGCGGTCCTGACGGCCCTCGCCTTCGCGGCGCCGATCATGGCTTTCACCGCCACGCAAACCGGAGACGGCGGCTTCAACGCCCTCTTCCGGTTCGGCATCACGCCGCTCTTCCTCTTCTCCGGCACGTTCTTCCCGATCGAGAAGCTGCCGCTCTGGCTGCAGCCGCTGGCCTGGATAACGCCCCTCTACCATGGGGTCGCGGCGGCCCGTTCGCTGTCGATCGGGCAGGTGGACCCCGTCGGGCTGAGCATCCATGTCGCCGCCCTGGCGGCGGTCGCCCTCGTCGGGCTGTGGGCCGCTCGAATCACCTTCCGACGAAGGCTGGTCGTCTAGATGATCGCTCTCCGGATCGCGCCCCCTCGTGCCCTCACTCGCCCGACGCGGATAGTCCAGCGCAACATGCTGGTCTATCGCCGATCGTTCATGGTCATCTTCTCGGGCTTCTTCGAACCGCTCTTCTACCTCTTCTCGATGGGCTTCGGCGTGGGCGCGCTGATCGGCAACGTCCCGCTCGCCAATGGGACGAGCGTTCCATACGCCGTCTTCGTCGCTCCGGCACTGCTCGCCAGCTCGGCGATGAACGGCGCCATCTACGAGACCTCGAACAACTTCTTCTTCAAGCTCAAGTACGCCAAGCTCTACGACGCGATCATCTCGACGCCGATGTCGCTCAACGACATCGCCCGGGGCGAGGTCATGTGGGCGTTGTTGCGCGGCAGCCTCTATGCCATCGGGTTCCTGGTCGTGATAGCCGTCCTCGGGCTGGCCGGCCTGGGGCTGCTGACGTCTCCCCTCGGGCTGCTCGCCTTCCCGGCGGCGATGGTCGTAGGGTTCGGGTTCGCCGGCGCCGGCCTGGCCGTCACGACCTTCGTCCGGCACTGGCGCGACTTCGACTTCGTGCAGCTCGCGATCATGCCCATGTTCCTGTTCTCCGGCACGTTCTATCCGATCGACGCCTACCCGCCGGCGCTGCAGGCCATCGTTCAGGCGACGCCCCTATATCGGGGAGTGCATCTGATCCGGGCTCTGACCACTGGCACTCCGGACGCGGTATTGCTCCTCGACGTGGCCTACTTGTTGACCATGGGGCTGATCGGGCTGGCCATCACCTCGCGGCGTCTGGGCAAGCTGCTCCAGTCCTAGCGGCGACGCCGCGAGCTCCGGTGCCACCAGAACGTGCTCGGTCCGCTCGTCTCGTATCCTTGTCGGTCAGATGGCAACTGAGCGCAGCTTCTACGAGATCCTCGGCGTGGACCGCAACGCGTCCGACGCCGACATCAAGCGCGCCTTTCGCAAGCTCGCCCAGCAGTGGCACCCCGACGTCAGCACCGAGGCCGGCGCCGGAGACAAGTTCAAGGAGATCAACGAGGCCTACCAGGTTCTGTCCGATCCGAAGCGACGGCAGGTCTACGACGTGGTCGGCCGGGCCGGGCTGGGCGACATGGGCGGGGCAGGCTCGCCCTTCGGCGAGGGGTTCGCGGGCTTCGGCGATCTATTCGACGCCTTCTTCGCGGGCATGGGCGGCTCGGCCGCTGCCGGCCAGCGTCGAGGGGGCCGGCGCCAGTCCGGCTCAGACCTGCGCTACGACCTCCGGATCTCATTCGAGGAGGCGGTACGCGGCATCGACAAGGAGATCGAGTTCGACCTGCTCGATCGATGTGCGACCTGCGCCGGGACGGGGGCCGCGCCCGGTAGTTCGCAGGTGGCCTGTTCCGCATGCGGCGGCAGAGGCGAAATCCGCAGCGTCCGCCAGACGATGCTGGGGCAGATGGTCAACGTCACGGCCTGCACCCGCTGCAACGGCGAGGGTCGAGTGGTCGACACGCCCTGCCAGACCTGCCGCGGCGAGGGGCGCGCCCAACGACACAAGAAGATCCGCGTCACCATCCCGGCCGGCATAGACGAGGGCCACCAGATCAGGCTCTCCGGCGAGGGCGAAGCGGGTCCACGAGGCGGTCCGGCGGGCAACCTGTACGTGGCCGTGCACGTGACTCCTCACGCGGTTCTACGCCGCGACGGAACGGAGATCTTCTACGACCTCCAGCTTTCGATCGCCCAGGCCGCCCTGGGGACTCGGACTCGAATCCCGACTATCGAAGGCGACGAAGATCTGGAGGTCCGCGGCGGAACTCAGCCGGGAACCGAGATACGACTGCGGGGCCGCGGCGTCCCTCACCTGCGGCGGCCGGGCACGCGGGGCGATCTGCACGTCATGGTCCACGTGAACGTCCCAACGAAACTCTCGAAGCGCGGGCGCCAGCTGCTCGAGGAACTGGCGGCGGAGTCGGGCGAGCCCGTGCTCACAGGCGGGATCATCGATCGGATGAAAGATGCCCTCGGCTAGGGGAGCCGATGACCGATCGTCGGCCGGAGACTCATCGACGGGCGCCGCCGCGGCGGACCTCAGCGCGCTTGGGCGGGGGGTTTGGGTCGAGCTGTCGGTGGCAGCAGACATCGAGGCCGTCGAGGCCGTCAGCGAGATCCTGACCCGCTTTGCGCCGGGCGGCACCAGCGTCGAGCCGGGCTTCGGGCTGACCGACGAGGGGTTGGGCGCGGTCGTCGACCCGACCAAGCCGGCGATCGTGCGGGCCTATCTGCCCGGCCTCGATCCGGCGGGGGTCGAGTCCGCGATCGCCGAGGCGGCCACCGCTCTGGGCCACTTGCAGGCGTTTGGGCTGCGACCGATCGGCGACCTGCAGACGCGCCTGGTTCACGAAGACGATTGGGCGGAGTCGTGGAAGAGCCACTTCCCGGTGCTGCGGGTGGGCCGGCGGCTGGTCATACGGCCTACCTGGCGGCGCCACGCCCGCAACTCCGAGGACGTGGTCCTGTCGCTGGACCCGGGGATGGCCTTCGGCACTGGTCTTCACCCGACCACGCGACTGTGCCTCGCGGCCCTCGAGACCCTCGCCGACGAGGGGCTGCTGGCAAGTGGCCTGGGCCGGGGCGGCACCGCACGCGTCGTAGACGTTGGCTGTGGCTCGGGCATCCTCGCGATCGCCGCCGCCAAGCTGGGCGCCCGCGAACTCCTGGCCGTCGACACGGACCCGATCGCGGTGGAGGCGACCACGGCCAACGCCCGACGCAACGCTCAGACGCGCAAGATCCGCGTCCGCCGGGGCAGCGTCCCGACCGGCGAGGGCCCGTTCGATCTGGTCCTCGCGAACCTCATTGCCTCGCTCCTGGTCACGCTCGCTGTGCCGCTCCGAGCGGAGCTGGCGCCGGGCGGCCGGATCCTGGCCTCGGGCATCTTCCGCGACCGCGAGGGCGACGTGGTCGCCGCGTTCGAGGCCGCGGGCCTGCGGCTCGGCCGCCGCTGGGCCGAAGAAGACTGGGTCGCCCTCGAGGCGGTCGCGGTCTAGGGCTTAATCACCGCAACGTAGATCCCGAGGCCCGAGCGTGCGTCGCCGTAGACGTAGTAGACGACCCCGTTCTGGAAGTCGGCATTCTCGCGCAGGCCGACGCTGTTGATGACATTCGCCTGTCGAGGATTCCAGGCGCCGTCGCTGACCAGGGCCGGCGGCGAGAACGTCTGGCCGGCGTCGTAGCTGATGGAGTAGTAGGTCCGGATCATGCCGCCGTCGTCCGAAGCGTGCCAGCCCAGGAAGATGGTTTGGCCGCTGATGGCGAGCGAGGGCTTGAAGCTCGTCTGGCCCTTGACCGAGAACTCCCGCCACCGGCCGTCGAGTCGACCGAGGGCCACTCGGTCTCCGTTCTCAACCGCCAGCCAAGCCAGCCCGGCATCGTCGATCGCGAGTTGGGACTGCCATTGGGCTTCGGTATGGTCGACGCTCGTCACCCAGTACGGTTTGTCGGCCGCCAGGACCTTGCCCTCGAAGTGCACTCGCGCGGCCTCGAAGCCCATGCGGCCGATGTTGTCCGCGGAGCCTTCGTAGAGGATGTTGGCGGCGCTCCAGAGCTTGAGGCTGCTCTGGTAGAACGACACCAGGGCGGTGCCGTCGGGCGCGGCCTGGATGCGGTAGCCGATGCGCCACGAGTACGGGTAGTCGGGCAGCGAGTCCAGCGTCAGCTCGGTCTGGGCCCAGTTCTCGCCGTCACGCGACGCCATCACGGCGACGCCGGGACCGAAGTTGTCGGGCAGCCAGTTGTAGGCCACATAGACCGCCCCGAAGTTGGGGCTGTTGGGCCAGTCGTCGACCGTCATGGCCGGGAAGCAGCCGGACCAGCCCCGGGTGAACGGTTCGACAAACGGCACCGACCACGTCTTGCCCAGGTCGTCGCTGTGGCTGACCGACATCACCACGCCGCCCGTGCCGCCCACCGCGTCGCCGACATACAGACGCGAGTTGGGGCCCCAGGCGAGGACCGCGTGGATGTCCTGGCATTGGCCTCGCCACGGATAGACGGGCGCGGCCCAGGTGCTGCCGCCGTCCTGTGAGATGCGAACGGCCGGCCGACTGCAGCCGCTCCGTGCTGCCGTCATGACCATGTTCTCCGAGACGACGGCGACGACACCGGAGTGAAACGGATCGGCGGCGATGCTCGGCTCGGTTCCCTGCGCCACGAAGATCTCCCGAACGTTCGGCGCGGGCCTGGCCGTCGGCGTGGCGGACGGCCCCGGGGCGGTGGCGCTGGAGACGGGTGCGGGCATTGGTGTGGACGCCGGCGTGGGGGTGGGCGTTGCCACTGCCGCCGACTGCCCGGCCGTTGCGAGCAACGACGGGCTCGGGGGCACGTTCGCCGCAGTGGTCGAGGTCATGGCCAGCAGCACGGAGCCGACGAATGCGGCGACCACGGCCAGGCACGCGGTCGCGGTCAGAATCGACCTACGGTGGAGCTTCACCCTCGCGCGTCCAATGCGTCGCCTCCTGGTGTCAATTCTAGATCGGCCGGCACGGCCTAAAGCGCGGCAGGAGTGAGCGCTCCGGCCGTGACCGCTCGCGCTGGGCGCTCACTCCAGACCGCGTACGAACCCCTGGCGAAGCCGGCTCGCAAGTAGCAAGATCGACATAGTCACGAAGGTCGCCCTCAGAGAGCATCAGGGAGTTCGCCATGCCGTCCGACTGCCTGTTCTGCCGCATCATTGCGGGCGAGCTGCCCTCGGCTCAGATCTACGCCGACGACTCGGTGGTCGCGATCCGCGACATCTCCCCGCAGGCACCCACCCACATCCTGCTCCTGTCGCGAAAGCACATCGCGTCGGTCCGCGACGTGGCCGAGGAGGATCACGACCTGATCGGCAAGATCTGCGACGTCGGCACCGAGCTGGCGACGCGGGAAGGGATCGCGGACGACGGCTACAGGCTGGTCATCAACGTCGGACGCGACGGCGGCCAAACGGTCGACCACCTGCACGTGCACATGCTCGGCGGCCGCCACATGGCCTGGCCTCCCGGCTGACACGAGGTCGCGGGCGGCTCCCTAGCTGCGCCTGCCCCGACGCCCGCCCCCAGGGGAGTGGCCTTCCTCGCGAACCGGGAGTGGCTCGTCGATCACCGCCCAGATCCGGACCCGATCCCGCTGGACCTTGAACGTGTGAGTCCGCGGGAAGTCGGCATCTGGCCACAGCCGCCAACCGACCACGCGCTGATGCACGGCCAACGTGCGGTTGGCGGCCTTGACCACCGCGTCGATCTCCGCCCGCACCGCGGCCGGGTCGTCGATCTCGGGGGCGCGCGTGGCATCGGGCGGCTCGCCAGGCTGGGGCAGAACCGGTGCGCCCGGCGCCAGCACGACCGCCTCGATCCGCCCGGGCTGAGTTTCCACGACCACCGCGTCGCGGATTCCGGCCGTCCGCAGGGCGTTCTCGACGTCCTCGGGATACACGTTCAAGCCGTTGGGCAGGACGATGATGTCCTTCTTGCGGCCCATCAGGATCAGGTGGCCGCTCTCGTCGTGCCGCCCGATGTCGCCGGTCCTGTACCAGCCGTCGGCGGTGAACGAGGCGGCGGTCGTGGCCGGGTCGCGCCAGTAGCCGCCGAACAGGGTGGGGCCGGCGACCAGAATCTCGCCGTCGTCGGCGAGCCTCACCTCCACCGGCGCGATCGTCCGGCCGACGGTCCCGAGGCCGTGGTCGGTCTGACTCGTGGCCGAAGCCACTCCACACTCCGTGGCGCCGTAGCCCTGCATGACGACCACCCCCAGGTCCTCCCAGGCCTGCTGGAGCGAGGGCGGCAGGAACGCGGCTGCCGAAACGATCAGGTTCAGCGAGCCGCCGAGCTGGCGGTGGACCTGTGCGAAGAGACGGCGTCGGGCGGGGTAGGGAAGCCGCCGCGCGACCCGGCGCATTCCGTTGAACACGCCCAGCCGGCCTTGTGCCGCCACCTCTCGCTCGATCGCAGCCCAGAAGAGATCCATGACCTGCGGCACCAGCACCAGCGTGGTCGTCCGGTGGTCGCGGATCGCCTCGAAGATGACCCGCGGGTTGTGGCTCCGGACGTACAGCACGTGAGCGCCGACGCTCATCGCGTAGAAGACCGTTGCCACCTGCTCGAGCAGATGCGAGAGGGGCAAGAGCGAGACCGCGCGATGCTCCTGCTCAGGGAGGAGGTTGTGTGCCGCGTCGAGCGTCCCGATCAGGTTGGAGTGCGTCAGCACCACGCCCTTTGGCTCCCCAGTGGTCCCGGACGTGAACACGACCTCGGCGATGTCGCTGCCCTGAGGTCGTGGCCAGGCGTCGACCTGAGCTTCCCAGTCGACCGGGAAGGTGCCGTCCGGTTCGTCGGCGAGCCGCTCGACGACCGAGCATGGGAAGTGCTCCAGGCGGGCGTCGGCCGGGTCGGGCGTGTCGCGGCCGGTGCCGAGAATCAGGTGCTGGGCGTCGGCACGGGCTACGATCCGCTCGATTGCGCCCGATGACATACGAAGGTCGAGCGGCACCACGGCAACGCCGGCTCGCATGGCCCCGAAGTGCAGGGCTGGCACGGCCGGGCTCGATGGCGTCCAGACCAGGACTCGATGGCCAGGCCGGAGACCCAAGGCGCGCAACCGCCAGGCGATGATCCGGCTGCGCCGGTTCAACTCGCGGTAGGTCCAGTGCTCGGTCGAGCCGTCGTCACTCCGCATCCCGAAGGCGAATCGGTCGCCGTAGCGATCCTCGCCCTGGTCGATGATGTCGAGCAGGCTGTCCAATCGATCCATTGCCGCCATCGTAGCGAAGGTCACAGGCGGCCATGTGCGACCGGCCGATCGAGTAGCCTCAGGCAGGTCGAACTCGCCCTGGAATCGAGGCCTTGGCCCTCATACCCGCTGTGGAGTCGGGAACTTCACCATCGGCGAGATGCCTGCGTTGTTCACCCTGACCTCTGGGGCGATGCCACGCGAGGCGCCAGATCGATGCGACCCCCGTCCAGGTTGACCGTCTCGTGGCGTCCGGGCTACACTCCGGCAGCCCTGTCCGCGGGCGGTCGGCCCATGCTCTCGAGAGCGTGATGTCGAGTCGCGATCGCGTACGAGCCCCAAAGGAGGTGATTTCCGGATTGGCAGAAGTCCGTGTGGGTGAGAACGAGAGCTTCGAGAGTGCCCTGCGCCGTTTCAACAAGAAGATTCAGCAGAGCGGCATCCTTGCCGAGGCCCGTCGCCGCGAGCACTACGAGAAGCCGAGCGTGAAGCGCAAGCGCAAGGAAGCCAAGCGCAAGAAGGTTGCTCGCCAGCAGCAGAGCTAGCGAGACCAGTCACGCCGTCGAAGGGGTGCGCGGCCCGACTGGTTAGCGCGCAACCCGCCCCGAGGAGCCACACCGGTGTCTCTCCGTGATCGACTCGACGAAGAGCTGAAGGCCGCCATGCGGTCTCAGGACGCCATGCGCCGCGATTCGCTGCGCATGGTGCTGGCGGCTGTTCAGCGCGCCGAGAAGGAAGGCAAGCACACACTCGCCGACGACGAAATGATCGGCGTCCTCAGCCGCGAGCTCAAGGTCCGCCACGAGTCCGTTGACGCGTTCCGTGGCGGTGGCCGAGAGGACCTCGTGGTCAAGGAAGAGGCCGCGATCAAGGTCATCTCCGAGTTCATGCCCCAGCCGCTGTCAGAAGCCGAGGTTCGGGCACTGATCGACCAGGCCATCGCCGAAACCGGCGCCGCGTCTCCTCGCGACATGGGCAAGGTCATGGGCTGGCTTTCCCCGAAGACCCGCGGGCGCGCAGACGGGAAGGTAGTCAGCCAGATCGTGACCCAGTTGCTGGCATCTCGCGCCGCAGGATCGTGACGGCCTAACGATGTCGAGGGAGCCGCACGAACGACCCAGTCCGTTCGGCCGGCGAGATGCTGTCAGACTGGTCGGCGCGGCAGTGCTGATCGCGGTTGCGCTTGCCGCCGGAGTCGCCAGCGACCTGATGACGACACGGCCTGCCTACGCGGCCGGAACCATCGCCCAATCGGCAATCCGCGCCCCCCGAGACGCCACGATCCCGGACCAGGATGCGACGAAGCAGGCGCAGGACGCCGCGGCTGCCGCTGTCACACCTGCCTACGATTTCACGCAGAGCCGGGCGGACAACCTCGCCAGCCTCCAGGTCTCGACGCTCCAAACGGACCTCGTCCCGGTCGACGACGCGTTCCGCACCGGCAAGACCGCAGATGCACGGAATGCCGCCCTCGCGGCGGCTGAGCCCGCTCTATCGACCAGCGCCATGGCGACTCTCCAGGGGCTAGATTCTGCCCGCTGGACGGCGATCGAACAGGCGTCCGTGCAGCTGCTCGGGAGCGCGGAGCGCCACGAGATAAAGACCGTGGCCGAGGTCCCGACGATCGTTGCCAGCCAGATGCCTGCCGGGTTGAGCCAGGCGGAGCAGCAGCTGGTGACGGAACTCGTGTCGCCACTCGTTACGGTCAACTCGGCCGTGAGCCCCACGCTGACTCGGCAGGCCCAGGATCAGGCCAGAGCCAACCCGGCCAACAACCGCGTGACCACTCTTCAGGCGGGCCAGGTCATAGTGGACCAGGGCCACGTCATCACCCAGTTGGACATGGTCGTCATCAGCTTCTTCGGTCTCGACAAATCGACCGTGGGTTGGGGTAATGCGGCGGCCTGGATGCTGCTCGGGACCGTTGTTGCGGCTCTCCTGCTCGGCTGGCTGTGGCGGTTCCGGCCGGAATACTGGCACCGCAGCCGAACCTTGCTCCTCGTCGGCCTGATATTCGTGGTGTCCGTCCTGGCGGTGAAAATCCCGGGCGGCCGAGCCTGGCTGCCTTACGTGGTTCCCGCCGCAGCCTCGGGCATGCTTCTCACGCTCCTCCTCGACTCGGGCATCGGCATCGTCATGGTGGCGCTGCTGGCCGTGCTTGCCGGCCCGGTCAGCGGCTCGTCGATCGAGCTATCCGCCTATGTCTTCCTGGGTGGCTTCGCCGGGATCCTGGCCATCCGCAAGGGCGAGCGACAGCACTACTTCGTCCAGGCCGGCCTGGCGGTGGCGGCCATAGACATAGCCGTCGTCGGAACGTTCGGCCTGCTCGGTCTGCACGACATGACCGGCATGCTCCAGCTGAGCGCTGCCGCCCTGGGGGGCGCCCTCATCGCCACGGTCATCACCCTGGGCACGTTCTCGCTGCTCGGCAACCTGTTCGGCATCCTGACCCCATCCCAGCTGCTCGAGCTGGCCAACCCGTCCCAGCCTCTTCTGCGCAGGCTGCTGATCGAGACGCCGGGCACGTACCATCACTCGCTCATGGTCGGCAACCTGGCGGAGCGGGCGGCATCGGCGATAGGCGCGGATCCGCTGCTGGCGCGAGCCGCGGCCTACTACCACGACATCGGCAAGCTGGCCAACCCGCTGGCATTCATCGAGAACCAGGCCAGCGGCGAGAACATCCACGACCAGCTCGAGCCGGAGGATTCGGCGACCATCCTCAAGCAGCACGTGGCAGATGGGATCGATCTGGCGTACAAGGCCCGGCTGCCCAAGCCCTTGATCGCGTTCATTCCGCAGCACCACGGCACGGCCATCATGGGCTCCGTGTATGGCAGGGCTCGCGAGGCGGCCGCGCGGCCATATGGTGGTGAGGGTACTCGCGCCGGGAAATCGGCCGCCGATGCGGTCGACCAACGCCGCTTCCGCCACGGCGGACCAAAGCCTCAGTCGCGAGAAGCCGCGATCCTCATGCTGTCCGACGGCGTCGAGGCGTCGGTGCGCTCACTCTCCAGCCGCGATGAGGCCACAATACGGGCGATGGTCAGCCAGATCATCCAGGAGCGGTTGAGCGACGGTCAGCTCAACGAATGCGACCTCACGATCCGCGATCTCGAGAACATCCGGGAGGCCTTCGTCGGCCAGCTCCTGGGGATGTACCACCAGCGCATCGCCTATCCACAGAACAAGGTCGTCGAGCTCGAGTCGCGTCGCGAAAAGGGCCTGGGCTAGCGAGAGGAGCGGAACCCGACATGGGGAACGAGAGGCTGGTCTGGGCCGGCCGAGCCCGGATCCATGACCGGGAAAGATGAACGGCTGGATCTGGCCCACCAATCGGTGGGTGGTCCGTTGACAGACCCGACTCCGACGTCTTTCGATGGCGACGAGGGTGACACCTCTTCGGTCTACCTTCCACCATTCCGAATCGATGTGACCATTCGACCGGGAGTGCCGGATATCGCCTCCCGTCACCGTGTCGCTGTCGCCGTCAAGGCCGCCCTCGAGGCGGCCGGCGCTCCGGGTCCGGCTTCGATCAGCGTTGTCCTCTCGACCGACGACGAGATGGTTCCACTGAACGCCACGCACATGGGCGGGTCGGGCGCCACCGACGTGCTGTCGTTCCCGTTCTTCCCGCCCGAGGCGTTTCCGCCCCACGATCGGGGAAACCCACTCCAGCGCGACCCTTGGGTGGCCGCCGCTCTCAAGCAGGCTTTCGCCCTACCGCCGGGGCTGCGCGCGCACCTCGGCGACATCATCGTGTCCGTGGAGCGGGCAATCGCCCAGGCCGCGGATGGGCGTGGCGGGCAGACTGGTGACGTCAGCTGGTCGCCCACTCAGGAGTTGCTCCTGCTCGCCGTTCACGGCTCACTCCATGTCTGCGGCTGGGACCACGCCGAGCCCGTCGAGGAGACCGCCATGCGTGCCCTCGAGCAGCGCGTGCTGGCGTCGCTGCCGGGTCGTGACAGCCACGGCCCGTCAGACGGCGGCGGCGGCAGCCAGCACGGCCCGACCCCTGGGTCTACTTCGGACCAGGTGACGCCCGAGAGCTAGCGCCGGCCGCGGCTACCTGGTCGGTGCCAGGATCTCCTCGAGTGCGGTAGCGCTCATGCTGGGAGGATCGGCCAT
>PLNK01000131.1:20909-21227 GCA_003142755.1 Chloroflexota bacterium
GGGGCGGACGCGGGACGCCGCGGCGATCGTTCAGGGTCGATACCAGGGCCTGGACCTGCTTCTGGTCAAGCCGCTGACCTTCATGAACGAGTCGGGGCTGGCGGTGCGCAAGGTCCTCGCCCGCGGGCACGCGCCCCTGTCCGAGATCCTGGTCGTGTGCGACGACTTCGCCCTGCCGTTCGGCAAGCTCCGGTTCCGCGAGGGCGGCAGCGCGGGCGGGCACAACGGGCTGCGATCGATCATCGGTGAGATGGGCAACGAGCAGTTCCCGAGGCTTCGGGTGGGGATCGGCGAGCCGGGCGGCGACGCGATCGACCA
>PLNK01000007.1 GCA_003142755.1 Chloroflexota bacterium
CATCGACGACCGGGCTCAGGACGAAGACGCGATCACCGCGGCGCGCGGCCAGCGGCTCGCGCCGCCAGAGCCGCTATTTGCGGAGCCATAGGCCGGCCATGCGTAGCGAACGGCCAGCCGATCGCATCCTCAAAGCCCTTCGCGTCACGATCGAGGCGAGTGATCGCGGCAAGGTCACTATCGCCGTCCTTCACGAGGCCGCCTCCGCAGCAGACCCGGACTATGCCGCGAACCCCGACGCCCGCGATCAAATGGCTGCCGCGCTCAACGCCCTGGCCGCCGAGCGGCTCATTCGTCTGCCGGCCGCCAGCGAGCTCTGGGAGAAGCTTCCCACCCCGGCCCTGCCGCGCTGGGTGCTTCGACAACCGCCCGACATCGTTCCCGCCGTCGCACCGCCGCGAATCACCTGGCATGCCGATCTCGGCTGGGCTGCCGCGAAGTACGCACGGGGGGATTGGGACGGGCTCGAGGTCCGCCTACTTTGTGCGGCGAACGAACTCGCCATCGCCGGCGGTCCAATGCGGCTCGTGCCGATCAACGAGCGAAGCATTGAGCTCCTGGGCGCCGAAAAGGCGCTAGCCAAGCTCTCAAAAGGTCGCCTGTTCGGGCCGGGCCGCCTGACGCTCGAAGCGCTCGGCGCGGTCCGCACACCTCCGCCGTTCCCCTGGACCCGCGTCGGCGACGGCCCGTACCTGCTCGTTGTCGAAAACACCGCGACGTATTGGACGCTCGCTCACGCCCCTCGATCGGTGGATTCGCCGCTCGGCATCGTCGCCTTCGGCGGAGGCCAGGCGTTCGTCGCCTCGGTCGACTACGTCCGTGAACTCGCGGGCATCACCGAGGTCCGCTACTTCGGCGACTTCGATGAGGAGGGCCTACGCATTCCGGCGGCGGCCGACGGCGTCGCTCGACGGAACGGCCTGCCGCCGGTCCAAGCGGCCATCGGCCTGTACGCCCGGCTTCTTCTAGCGAACCCGATCCGCCGCGGCCGGCCGCGAAGCGAACCTGAAGCATGCGCGCTTGCCCGGTGGCTGCCACCCACGCTCCGCACGAGGGCCGTCCCGCTGCTCCTCGAGGGCGCGGAGATCCCACAGGAGCGGATCGGGACCGATGAACTCGCCGGCGACCCGAGCTGGGCCGACGAGAAATCGCTCGGTCCGGCCGCCAGTCATGGGGCTGGATCCTAAGGTCAGACCAAAGCTAGCTTGGGGCGCGCGTCCGAGCGGCGCCCAGCTAGCCAGGCCAGTCGGGGACCNNGTACAGTCGGGGACAAGAGTGCTCACGCAGTCGATGGCATCGGTGGGACCGGATACGAGGATTCTAGGCCTGCCGATATGCGTAGTTGGGCTTCACTTCCCGATTAAGAAAGCTGCCTTTCGAATCGGCTTGAAGCATCTCCCCGTAGGTCTCGGGCGGAACATCGGAATAGATGTAGGTGCATCCATTCAGGAACTGAACGTACAGCTCTCTGGTTACATCGTCGTATCCGATAGCCAGGATGTTAGAAGAATCAACTGTCGTCATCGTGGGCATTGCCACCCTGAGTCTCCTCCCTCTTTGGTTGTGCGACGGCTGTCGACTGTGATCGCCAATTCCTAATCGCCACTTCATACCCCTCCCTGCTTGGTCGCGTCCCGTCTACCCAGGCCGACGGGAGATCAGGATCTTGTCCGACGGGCTTGTGGAGAGCCTTCCGTATTCGAATGCGCGACGGCACATGCAGGGCATCTCCAAGAACCAGGGCCTCGCCAGTCCTCAGCGAAGGAATCAGCCCAGTCAACCCAGCGAGGTCATCCTGTACGCTGCCAGCGACAGCCGATCGATCCTCTCCGTTCGTCACGCGAAGCGCGATCATGGTGCCGCACTGACTCATGATGGATCCGTCAACATCGCCGGGCCGCTGGCTAACGATCATCAGTCCGACGCCGTATTTGCGCCCTTCCTTCGCGATCCGACCAATGGTCCGGTGGGATGGTGAGTCCACTCCTTTCGCGAGAAACCGGTGAGCCTCGTCCAGGACGATGAGTAGCGGCTGGCGACGACCGCCTACGTCGAGATTCATCGCCCAGAAGAGAGCGTCATAAATCAGCCGCAGCATAGTTCCGACCACGGTGGTGAGTACGTCGGAGGGAACGCTGGATACGTCCAGCACAGTGATTGCCTCATCGCCACCAACCCAGTCGGCCAAGAGCTCGCTCAAGTCGGATGTAATTGCGCCATCGAGATCTGGGTTCAGTTCGTCCGGATCGAACATAAAAGCAAACCGAGCATCGAGAAGGCGCGACGGAAGGAGATCCAGCTGCCGACCGATTCCCCGGCGCTTATTGTTGTAGTACGGAGCGCTGTTGAACGTGGTGGCCGGCGGATACCGAGTTGGGCGGAGGGTCGCGGCGTCGCCAGGATCCTCCGGTTCGTACCTGGTCGACTCGTCTTGCTTGCTTCCGTCTTTATAGGTTGCCGCTTCTTCGTCCTGGAGCTCAAACCACAGACGACGAATGCTGAAAGGTATGGGGGAGTCAGCAGTGATTGCCTCGACGGGCGGCGGCTCCTTCAGGCGGGTTGAGGCTTCGGTCTTCAGTTGTCGAACTCGGTCACGCATTGCCTCAAGCACGTGGGGCTGAAGGTCCCCCATCGTCATGTCGATGAGTTCGTCAAGTGGGAGCGCCCAGAAAGGTACGCGGAGCCGGTTGGCGTCCGGGGGCAGACCGAGACCTGAAGTGATCACACGACCGCTGGGACCAAGCGAGGACCCGTACTCGCCATGCGGATCGATCACAAGAACCCTAGAGCGGGGGAAAGCGCCGGCCGCCAACTCCTCAAGAATCACAGCCACGAGGTTGGACTTACCTGAACCAGTCGAGCCCACGATGCTGCAATGGCGGCTTACAAGCGTTGACAGCTGCAACCTGGCTTCAACACCGGTCGCGGTCGCAATACGACCGACCGAGATCGAGTCTGCCTTGGCCGTGTCCCCATAGATGACCGCAACGTCGTTAGGCGTGACAAGGTGAACTTCGTCGCCGACCGTCGGATATTGCCCGACGCCTCGATCGAACTGGCCGCCAAGCGCCTCTCCAAACAAGGCGAGCGTCATCCATCGGAAACCGCTCTGTGCAGGCCCATCTCGGGCCTCCAGCGCGGTTGGTTCCGGCATGTCGGTGGGCGCGGCGTCAGCGCCCACTTGAGTACACACGCCAAAGAGCGATGTGTAACCGAGGGGGATTCGCAAGAACGCACCAATTTGACCAATTCGGTACGACTCGCCGGCCACCATCACCAGCGTCGTCGGAGCCTGCTGCAGTCGGACCCGTACGACGGCTCCGGCGACCGACGCCACATAACCAATAAGCGTTGCAGATCGGGATGGCCGGTCATCCATCGGCCACTTCCAGCCGCTCAAGGAAGCGCGTGAACCAAGTGAAGTCTCCGAGCCGGAACCGTCCCGTCAATGACAGTTTGTCCGCTTCTGGCACTCCATCGGAATCGAACGGAATATCAAGGAGGCCGGCCAGTCGGTTATCGACTGGCTCGACAAGACGCCAAGCGCCTTGACTGGCCCCCACAATCGCTTGTGATGGCGAGTACACCACCAGGTTGGGGCGCCGAAGCGCCTTGCAGTAGAGGTCGCTGTCCGCGGCCGGATCGGCGTACTGGACGGCAAAGACATGAACGCGGTCACGAACCCCGAGTGCATCGAACAGAATCTCGTTGATGTGCTGATCGCCGAAGCTGTAGCCAAGGCAAATCAGAACCGCGTCCTCCCGGACGGTCAGGAAACGAGCCAGCCTGTCCAACATCGCGACGTAGGGCTGCTTGCGTGATTGTTCGTACTTCTCGTAGGAAGGAAGGATTAGCTCGCCGTCTGTCGACTCATGAGTGCGGACGATTCGACGCTCACCAGACGTTGATGTCGACCAATGCCAATTGACCGACCCGTGGATCTTCCACAGGCGACACCAGTCTGATCCCGGCGCCGAGTTCTCGTGCAGCAACGAGCCCGGGGCGAAGAACGGCTGACGGCTGCCAACGAATCCGTCGAATACCGGAACCAACTCCTGCTCTAGAGCCTGTTCTAGCAGGGTGTCGTAATTGGTAGTGAAGATCTCGACCGGATTCGTCCGTGACACCCGGCTGATCCACCTGGCCAACGCGTGATGCGGGAGTGTGGTCGGGACCGCGCTGGGATCCGGCGTCACCGCTATGGCGATCGCCTCTCGGATGGCTCGCTCTATGCCCTCAAGGTGGCTTCGGTCCGTACCGGCGAGCTGATCGCCGCTAGTCATCGCGGTCACCTTGTGGCGCACCGCTGACAATATGTCCTCAATCGTGGGATCGGGTCGCGACAGCGCGAGCTCATTCCTGATGGCAAGGTAGGCATCACGGTGCCCATCGCCGAGCGCCTCGACGGCCGTCTGACACCGGACGCCCAGTTCGCGAACTGTTGGAATCAGGGGAAGGCCTGCTGCGTCCCGCACGGAGCAAGATGTACCAGCACCCAGCAGGAAAGCTATCGGCTTGTCGTGCGCGGCGAGATGCTCACGAAGCTTCTCGACTTCACGTCGGGGATCATGGAACTGCATCCGAGCCCCCTTCTCGGCCGTCGGACTAGACGGATCTTGAGTCGCGGTGACGGCGCTGCCCAAGCCAACTGACCAGGCTCATTGTCCCACCCGCGAAGGCCGGGTGCATCATCCATCTACGGTTCTACGGTCCCTCAGAGCGGCGTCGCAGATGCAAGTCCGTCAACCGCGCCAGTCGAGGATGACTGCGAGGATGCCCAGAGCCGGCGCCTCGGCGTCGTGGCCCGTATCGCGGTCCTCGCCAGATGCCTCCGGTTCCTCGCGGGGAACGTCCGGGTGGAACAGCTGGGCAACGTGGGGAAGTTGGTTCTCGTCGACTGCGGCAGCAACGATCCTGTCGACTAGCGTCCGTACAGCGACATCGCGATGGTTCGCTCGAGTCGAGTACCACGGCTCACCCAAGCGCAGGCCCGTCCATTCCCGAACGAAGTCGTCGTACGAGAGGGTTGCCAGTGCCGTCGTGTCACCACCGGTGGAAGCCCGATGGGGGCAGAAGCAATCCCGGGACCACCCGCTACCTAGTGCCGCCAACGTTGGTGCGAGTTCACGTGCGTCAATCTCGCGACTCTTGTCTCGGCCGGCACATTCCGCAAGAACGTTCGCGAGGACCCTCGCGCTCAGAAGCGACATCTCTCCGGGGTGAGACAAGAAGCCATATGCCCCGAGCATCCCGGTGGTGTTGTTCAGGTGATAGCTCGGTCCCTTCACGAAGCGCCCAATTCCCTCGAACTTGGGGAATCTGCTCAGAAGCCAGAGCTGCAGGCCATCGATATCGTAGGAAGCGTGATGGCGGTCGTCTCGGTGGTTCGCCTTCGTCTGGATGAAGCAAACGCGAAAACCCGTGAGCTGGCCCTTTTCAGCGGAAGCCGCGATGACACACAGATCCGCCAACTCTCTGCGCGGTTGCTCTACCCCAGCGATAGTGAATTTCACCTGGGATATTCCGCCATGAAGAAGGGCCGATTCGGCAGCAACACTCCAGTGCGATAAGGCAGGCGGCTTCGCATCGTTGATGTGGCGGACCATCGCCTTCACGCAGTCGACTTCGCCCCCGCAACAGGCTTCCTCGACGCCAGCTCGGATGCTTTCTCGCAAATCGTCTTGCCATGACTGGAATGCGTCGTCCCCCTCGGGAGCGTACATGTCCCAACCTCGCTTACTTGGCCACGACCTGGAACAGATCATGGCGTGTCGAGATGTCAGCATCAAGCATCACGTAGACGGGCGGCCAGAGGGCCTCGATGGCGCGGGGTCGACGGTGAACTCAACCTATCACCCCGCATTCTTGAGCGCCAAAACGATCGAATCAGGCACGATAATCCGCGGGACGGGAAGTGCAGCCACCAGACCTCTCGCCCCAACCATTCGAGTAGTGCTGACTTGCTCGGTCGAGCAGTTCTCGGTCGCTCGCCTGCTCCTTCGGGCCGTCCGCCAGGCAACAAGCGTCAACGATCAGTTGCGCGATACGAAAGTACCGTGTCACATGGAACGCGGGTTGCTAGAATTGCCCTGCAACCCCGGCGGTTCCGCCCGTCGGGTTTTTCTTTGGGCGAGGGTGGGATGGCCGCGCGTAGGGTCCGCGTCTACATCGACGGGTTCAATCTCTACTACGGCGCGTTGAAGGCTAACCCCGCCCTGAAGCGGCTCGATCTGCAGGCTCTCGGGGCCGCGCTCGCTCCGGGCGCAGACACCTGGGTCCGCTACTTCACTGCCAAGGTCGATGACCGCAAGCCCGCTTCGCAGGCTCGCCAACGGCAATACCTCGCAGCCGTGCGCAGCCTCCCTTTGGTCTCGATCCATTTCGGCCATTTCACGCGGCACCAGACCTCCATGCCCTTGGCGAACCCAGCCCCGCGTGGCCCGGCGACGGTCGAGGTCTTCAAGACCGAGGAGAAGGGCTCGGACGTCAACCTAGCGACATTCCTGTTGCTCGACGGCTTCGACAAGCTCTACGACGAGGCGATCGTGATCTCGGATGACTCCGACCTCGCAGAGCCTGTAGCTCAGGCAAATCGGCGTTTCGGGGCCGTCCACGTAGTGAGCCCTCGCAACTTGCGTCTTCGAGCTCTCGCGGACAACGCCACCTCTTGGGCACCCCTCTCCCCTGAGGTCCTGTTGGCCTGCCAACTGCCGTCGCCGTTGCTCCTGCCCACTGGTCGGAGCGTGACACGCCCCGCGGAGTGGACCTAGCGACCGCGCATTAGTCCCGAGAGATCTGCTCGATTCGCCGCTCGATACAGCAGGGGCACGGCGGTCCAGACGAGCAGTTGCCTGAGGAGTCCAACGCATGAGCATGACGGTCGATGCCCTGATCTCTCTCCGGAGCCAGGTCATCAGTGGATTCATCG
>PLNK01000153.1 GCA_003142755.1 Chloroflexota bacterium
GGTACCGGGCGCTATGTCCGGATGTACGGCACGACCCGGGCCACTGCCTATGGCTACTCGCTCTGGGAGTTCGAGGTCTACGGCAATCCGGTCAACGGACCGACTCCCACGCCCGCCCCGACACGGACCGCCGCCCCGACGGCGACGCCGACCGCGGCCCCCACCAACGGCAGTATCTCGACGACCGCGTGGTACAGCATCGTCAACCGCAACAGCGCCAAGTGCGTCGACGCCCGTGCGGCAGCCACGGCCAACGGAACCGCCATCCAGCAGTACACCTGCAACAACTCCAACGCCCAGCAGTTCCAGTTCGGTAACGCCAACACCGGCTACTACCGCGTTGGCAATCGCAGCAACGTCAACCAGGTTCTTGATGTGACCGGCGTCTCGACGGCCGACGGAGCGCTGATACAGCTGTGGCTCTACGGCGGTGGCGCCAACCAGCAGTGGCAGGCCGTGTCCGAAGGGAGCGGCTACTACCACTTCGTCTCTCTCAACAGCGGCAAGTGCCTCGACGTGCCTGCCGCTTCGACTGCCGATTCGGTGCAGCTAGACCAGTACACCTGCAACGGAACGGCGGCGCAGTCCTTCAGCCTCGTGGCGCACTAGCGATCGAAAGGCGTTTGTGCCACCACTCGGTCCTTTCGCAGGGGGGAGTCGTTTCCGCGGCTCCCCCCACCCCCTGCCGTCAAGTGTTGGAGAGGTCTGGTGACCTCCCATCCGAACCCATCTGCTCCGAATACAATGCCAGCGAGCCGACGCCAGGCCGGACGCCATTGCCGCAGGAGCAAGACACGTGGTTCGCGAAGGGGGTCGCACGCCCAGGCTCATGGAAGTGGCTCGGCTCGCGGGCGTCTCAGCGTCCACGGTCTCACGGGTCGTGAACGACAGAAGCTACGTGAAGGCGTCGACCCGGGCCGCGGTGGAACGAGCCATCGCTCAGGTCGAGTACGTGCCGAATACGATGGCGCGGAACCTCAGACGGCAGCGCGGCGACTTCGTGGCGCTGATCATCCCCCGCGTTCGCGAATTCCTGTTCACCGACCCCTTCTTCCCGAAGCTCCTCGACGGCATCACGGCTGGACTGTCGGATCGCGATCTGCAGGCCGTGCTGCTCCGGCCTAGGACGAAACGGGAAGATGACCGGACGATCGCATACGTCAGAAGCGGCCGTGTCGAGGCGGCGATTCTCGTCGGTCTGGCCGCCGATGATCCGAAGCCCGCCTACCTGGCGGCCCGAGGCATGCCGGTCGTCGTAATCGGTCGCCTCGACGACCAGGGCGTCAACAGCGTCGATTGCGACAACAAAGGCGGGGCGCGAGCCGCGACGGCCCACCTGGCCTCGATCGGCTGTCGAAGGATCGGAACGATTACCGGGAGGCTCGATTCTCCCGCCGGGCTGGACCGGCGGGCCGGCTACCGCGAGGCGTTGGCAGCGGCGGGCCTGGCGCAGGACGATCGCCTCGAAGCCGATGGCCTGTTCAGCGACGAGAAGGCCACCGAGTGCGCCAGAGAGCTGCTCGATCGTGTGCCCGACCTCGACGGCCTGTTCGCGGCCAGCGACGTCATGGCGGCGTCCGCGCTGCGCGTCATCCTCGATTCGGGCCGGCGGGTTCCCGATGATGTGGCGATCGTCGGCTTCGACGACAACCCGATCGCGTCGACGATCCGGCCACCCCTGTCCAGCGTCAAGCAGCCCATCGAGAAGATGGGCCGGGAGGCCGCTCACATCGTGGCCGCGTGGATCGATGGCACCGAAGACGCGCCGCGCCACGTGGTCTTCTCAACGACCCTGGTCGTTCGGGAGTCAAGCGTGGGCTCCTCGGCGTCCACGCCCTGAGGGCGCGAGCTGCCAGAAGACCTTGGGAGCCGATGCCCCGTGGGCTGGAGCATCAAAGCGCCGGCATGACTGCTTCCGTCCTGCGGCGGCCGAGGGCAATTCGTATGCGGGGGACCCGCCGAAGCGACTCCCCCGCAAAGGAGGAGCCGGAGGGGCCACAACCCTCCGATGTAGTGCGGGCCGTTCACCTCGGCCCGGAGCGGCTTCCGGCAACGATTGCTGAATGTCGTCGGTACTCAACCTTACCGGCCCCGTCAATAGGGAACCGTCCGAGTTGTTTTGCGCTCGCAAGTGGCGTCACAATCCACGCATTGTGCCTGCAAACGTTGCCAGGTTGTCCACTTGAGATCGTCCGACCTGCTGCAGACGGCATGCACATGGAGCCGAGTTCAGGAAGCATTGCGTCAGGCAGGAGGAGCCATGGGTTCCGCACAAATCCGACCCGCGTCGGGTACTGGCAGCGGCCGCCGTCGCGGCAGGCCGACGCTGATACGCGCGCTGGCAGCACTGGCCGCGAGCGCGCTCGTGTTCTCGGCCCTCGCCATCTCGGTGGGGATCGTGCCGTCGTTGACACCGACCGTTCGTGCCGCCGATGCGCTCATCTCGCAAGGCAAAGTGGCAACGGCGTCCTCGACCGAGAGCGCGCTGTACCCGGCCTCCGCGGCGGTCGACGGCAGCACCACCACACGCTGGTCGAGCGCGTTTTCCGATCCGCAATGGCTCGAGGTCGATCTCGGCGCCAGCGCGACCGTCAGCTCGGTGACGCTCAACTGGGAAGCGGCCTATGCCCGCTCCTTCGGGATCCAGGTCTCGAGCGACAACACGAATTGGACCAGTATCTATTCCACGACGACCGGCGCCGGCGGCGTACAGAACCTGACTGTGAGCGGNNTGGGAGTTCCAGGTCTACGGCTCGTTCGGGACCCCCACGCCGACCCCGACGAGCGGAACGATCAACGCCACCTCTACGATCCAGGCCGAGAGCTACAGCTCCCAGTCGGGCACCCAGACCGAGACCACGACCGATACGGGTGGCGGCTCCGACGTGGGCTACATCGCCAACGGCGACTGGATCGCGTTCAACAATGTCAGCTTCGGCACGAGCGCCCTCAACACCTTCACCGCCCGAGTCGCCTCCGGCGCCGCGGCTGGTGTGACCGGCAACATCGTCGTCCATCTCGACTCGCTGACCGGCACCACCGTCGCCACCCTGTCGATCTCGCCGACCGGTGGCTGGCAGACCTGGCAGACGCTGAATGCGGCCATGAGCGGCGTGACCGGCACTCACACGGTCTATCTCGCCTTCACGTCGGGCCAGGCCGCCGACTTCATGAACATCAACTGGTTCACCTTCTCGGGTGGCTCCGTTCCCACCCCGACGCCGACCGCCACGCCGACCAGCGGCACCTGCGGCGGCTCGAATACACCCAACTTCGGGCCGAACGTGTCCATCTTCGACCCGAGCATGTCGGCCTCGTCGATCCAGTCGACCCTCAACTCGGTCTTCAGCGGATCGAGCAGCGAGATGGGGACGGAGCGCCATGCCCTGCTGTTCAAGCCCGGCACGTATAGCGTCACCGCGAACGTCGGCTACTACATGTCGGTCGCGGGTCTCGGCCAGAACCCCGATCAGGTCGTGATCAACGGCGGCGTGAACGCAGACGCGTCGGGCAGCGTCCTGACCCAGTTCTGGCGATCCACCGAGAACCTCCAGGTCAACCCGACGGGCGGCCTTGACCGCTGGGCGACCTCGCAGGCGGCGCCTTTCCGCCGCATGGATATCCGGGGCAACCTGGACCTCTGGCCGTCTGACAACGGCTATTCGTCCGGTGGCTACATCGCCGACAGCAAGGTCTCGGGCACGGTCACTTCAGGCACCCAGCAGCAGTACTACTCGCGTGACAGCACCTTCGGCAGCTGGTCCGGCTCGAACTGGAACATGGTCTTCTCGGGTGTCACGGGTGCACCCGGGCAGAGCTTCCCGAACCCCACGTATACGACTCTCGGGACTACTCCGGTATCGCGCGACGTCCCCTACCTCTACATCGATTCGTCGGGCAACTACAACGTCTTCGCCCCCTCGCTCCGGACCAACGCGTCCGGCCCGAGCTGGGCCAGCGGAAGCACGCCCGGCACCTCGCTGCCGATGAGCGGCTTCTACGTGGTCGGCTCCGCCGACACGGCCACGACCATCAACAGCGCCCTTACTCGCGGTTGCAACCTGTTCTTCACCCCCGGCATCTACCACATCAATCAGACGCTCAACGTCAACCGCGCCGGAACGATCATCCTCGGCGTCGGCCTCGCGACCCTCATCCCGGACAACGGCGTCAACACCATGCAGGTCGCGAACGTCGACGGCGTCCGGATCAAGGGCCTCATCTTCGACGGCGGCCTGACCAACTCCGCGGCACTGCTGACCGTGGGCACAGCCGGCAACACGACCGGCCATGCCTCCAACCCGGACTCGATCCAGGACGTCTTCTTCCGGATCGGCGGCGACATGGCGGGCAAGGCGACGGCCAGCCTGGTGGTCAACAGCTACGACACGATCATCGACCACATCTGGGCCTGGCGCGCCGACCACGGCTCCGGTGTGGGATGGACCTCGAACACCGCCGCCAACGCCCTGATCGTGAACGGCAACAACGTCATCGCGACGGGTCTGTTCGCCGAGCACTACCAGCAGTACGAAGTCACCTGGAACGGCCAGAACGGCAAGATCATCTTCTTCCAGAACGAAATGCCGTACGACGTGCCGAACCAGGCCTCCTGGATGAACGGCACGACCAACGGCTACGCGGCCATCAAGGTTTCCAACTCGGTGACGACGTTCGAGGCCTGGGGCCTCGGCAGCTACTGCTACTTCAACGTCAACAACACGGTGAAGTCGGCCCGCGCGTTCGAGGCGCCACAGGTCTCGGGCGTCAAGTGGCACGACCTGCTGACGATCTCACTCGGCAACGCCGGCAGCATCACCAACGTGATCAACACCACGGGAGCAACGACGCCCACCAACACCTCGCCCAGCACCGTGGTCAGCTACCCGTAGCCATTGCGCGCCGCTCCTCGGGCGGCCACCTGAACCTCCCGGCCGGCTCGGTCTCTCCGGGCCGGCCCGGGGGGTTTCGGGCCGTGCCGAGTTGCCGCGGGAGGGGGGTTCCGACCCTTTCCTGCCGGGAGGGCGCTTCGCCGCTCCCCGCTTCCGTGGTTCAGAAGAGGAGACCAGGGATGACTCAATCCAACATCAAGCGTGGTCGCTCGATACGTCTCATGTCCGTGCTTGCAGGGGCGATGGCCCTGATCGCCGCATCGTTCGCGGTCTCGCCGACACTGGCCGCGGGTGAGACGGTCAACGTCTGGGTCACGACGCCTGACCAGTCGAAGCTGCTGGCTCAGCAAGCCAACCTGACCTTCGCCCCCGACAGCGGCTCCAACCCGCTGACGATCACCGTCAATCCGGCCACTACCTACCAGCAGGTCGACGGCTGGGGCGCCTCGCTGACGGACTCGTCGTCGTACTTGATCTACAACTCATCGGCCCGCAACTCGATCATGAACGACCTGTTCAGCACGTCGAGTGGCATCGGCCTGTCTTTCCTGCGCCAGCCGATGGGCGCGTCCGACTTTTCGAGGAGCGGCAACTACAACTTCGACAACACCTGCTGCGACCTCAATGACTTCTCGATCAGCCACGACACGGCCTATATCACCCCGCTGCTCACCCAGGCCCGCTCACTCAACTCATCGGTCAAGGTGATCATCACGCCCTGGAGCCCACCGGGCTGGATGAAGACCTCAGGGTCGATGATCGGCGGCAGCCTCAACAGCGGCACCTACTCGAACACTCTCGCCCAGTACTTCGTCAAGACGATCCAGGGCTACCAGGCCGCGGGCGTCCCGATCTACGGCCTGACCGTCCAGAACGAGCCGCTCTACAGCCCGACCGGCTACCCGGGCTCGCTTATGCCAGCCGCCGACCAGGCCGGTTTCATCGGCGCCAACCTGGGTCCGGCGCTCTCGGCCGCGGGCCTGGGCGGGGTCAAGATCATGGCCTACGACCACAACTGGGACCAGCCGAGCTATCCGACCACGGTCTTCAATAACTCCGCCGCGAGCCTGTACACGGCCGGCGTGGCCTGGCACTGCTACGGCGGTTCGGTCTCGGCCGAGAACGACCTCCACAACAGCTTCCCCAACAAGGACACCTGGCTCACGGAGTGCTCGGGCGGCAACTGGGCGCCGTACTACAACGACTTCGCGGCCAACCTCAAGGGCGAGACCGAGAACCTCGTCATCCTCAACGCCCGATACTGGGGCAAGAGCGCAGTCCTCTGGAACATGGCGCTCGACCCCAACAACGGCCCGACCAACGGCGGCTGCACCACCTGTCGTGGCGTGGTCACCGTCAACGGCGGCAGCTACACCAGGACCGTCGACTACTACGTCCTCGGACAGGCCAGCAAGTTCGTCCGCTCGGGCGCCTACCGAATCTCGTCCAACACGTTCGGCTCCAGCAGCATCGAAGACGTCGCATTCAAGAACCCCGACGGCTCGCTCGTGGTGCTGGCGCTGAACAACGCCTCGTCGGCTCAGACGTTCAAGATCCTGATCAACGGCCAATCGGTCACCTACACGTTGCCGGCCGGGGCCGTGGCAACCTTCCAGTGGACGCCGGGCTCCGGCCCGAATCCCACCCCCACCCCGACCCTGACGAGCGGCACGATCGACGCCCGCTCGACGATCCAGGCCGAGAGCTTCAGCTCCCAGTCGGGCACCCAGACCGAAGCCACGACCGATACCGGCGGCGGCTCCGATGTGGGTTACATCGCCAACGGCGACTACCTCCAGTTCAACAACGTCAACTTCGGAACGAGTGCGGCCAATGGCTTCAGTGCCCGAGTCGCCTCGGGTGCCGCGGCAGGGGTGACCGGCAACGTGGAGGTCCATCTCGATAGCCGGACCAACCCGGCGGTGGCAACCATTCCCATCTCACCCACAGGCGGCTGGCAGACCTGGCAGACCCTGACCGCGGCAATGAGCGCCACTACCGGCATTCACACGGTCTATCTGGTCTTCACGTCGGGCCAGGCCGCGGACTTCATGAACATCAACTGGTTCACCTTCGCGGGCACGGTAACCCCGACGCCCACACCCGTCTCGACGCCGACGGGGACGGTGACGCTCCTGTCCCAGGGCCATCCGGTGACATGCTCATCGACCGAGAGCGCCACCTATCCGTGCGCCAACGCGGTCGACGGCAGCACGACCACCCGCTGGTCGAGCGCGTTTAGCGATTCGCAGTCGATCTACGTCGATCTGGGCGCCACGCACTCGATCAGCCAGGTGATCCTCAACTGGGAGGCGGCCTACGGCCGCTCCTTCCAGATCCAGACCTCCAATGACGCGGTCAACTGGACGTCGATCTACTCGACGACGACCGGGACGGGCGGAGTCCAGACCCTCAACGTGTCGGGCTCCGGTCGCTATGTCCGGATGTACGGCACGACTCGCGCCACCGCCTACGGCTACTCCCTCTGGGAGTTCCAGGTCCGGGGCGTCTAGCCCTGAACGAGAAGCGGGAGGGCCAGGGCATCGCCCTCCCGCACACCTCGTGCGAACCACCTGCTTGTCGCACGGTGCCAATCGAGACCGGAGGAGGTGACGAGAAAGCACATCGCCCGACGCGGGCCTCGCCGGCAATCCGCGTCTCTGCCTGGTGGAGTTTGAGGAGAGCATTCATCGTGAAACCGACAATTGCCGCGGCCTGCTGGCCGCTGCCACGTCCAAAGGCCTTCCTGGCCATCTTCCTGGCGAGCGGCCTCCTCGGATCGCTGACGCT
>PLNK01000037.1 GCA_003142755.1 Chloroflexota bacterium
CCTCGTCGGCAGACTCGGAGGCGTCGGTCCGTCCGAGCGGTACTGGCGGCTGACGGATCTTTGACGCGCACCTGACCGGGGAGACGGCGTGGCCCAATACAACAAGCTTGTTCGAGATCTGGTTCCCGGGACGCTGCGGGCGGGCGGCCACAAAGTGGTCACCCGGACGATAAACGGAACCGAACTCCTCGAGGCGCTCAGGGCAAAGCTCGACGAGGAGATCGCCGAGTACGACGCCGCAGCCGACGACGAGCACGCGGCCGCTGAGTTGGCCGATCTGCTGGAGGTCGTCGTGGCCATCGCCCGCCAGCGAGGCCACTCCGAGGCGGCGATGCAGCAGCTGCGCTCGGCAAAGGCGGAGCAACGCGGCACTTTCGACCTGGCGCTGCTCCTGATCTCGGCCGAGTAGGCCGCGAGCCCNNTCGTGGCCGCGCTTGGCGATCATGTCGGCGTAGGGGTGATCGGACAGTAGCCGAACGATGGCACCCGCCAGCGCCTCCGGATCGTTGGGTGGCACCAGCAGGCCGCTCACGCCATCCTCGATCATCTCCGGAATACCGCCCACGTTCGACGCCACGACTGGCCGGCCGAGCGCCATCGCCTCGAGCACGCTGAGGCCCTGGGCTTCGCGGTAGGAGGGCAGCACGGCCACGTCGAGGGCCGCGGTGACCGCCGGCACGTCCTCGCGACGGCCGGTGAAGACGACCCGCTCGGCGATCCCCAGAGAGGCAGCTTGGGCCTCCAGGGCATCACGTTCGGAGCCTTCGCCAACGATCAGCAGCCAGGCCCGCGGCTGCGCGCTGCGGACGAACGGCCAGGCGTCCAGGAGCGTGCGATGGCCCTTCTCGGCCTCCAGGCGAGCTACTACACCGACGATCTGCGCATCTTCCGGGATCGAGTAGTCGTCGTGCAGCGTGCAGCACGGCTGCTGGTGGCTGTAGCGCTGGAGATCGACGCCGTTGTAGATCAGGCTGACCGGGACGCCGCGGCGGCCCTCCTCGCGGATCTTCTGCTCTATCGCCTTCGAGACCACGATCAGCCGATCCATGAGCGGCGTCAGCTGGTTGAGGGCCTTCCGATCCTCGAGACAGCGGATGCGGCTCGAATGGACGGTCGAGACGATGAACGGTCGCTTGCAGCCCTTTTCGCCGAGAATGAGCGAGGCCTTGGTGCCAACGATCTCGGCTCGATACATGTGGTTGTGGACGATCTCGGGCTGGAACGGGGCCAGCAAGTCGGCCAGGGCGCGCGCGGTCCGGTCATCGTCGGGCTCGTCGATGACGGTCACGTCGATGCCGGCCTTCTGGAGGCGGCGGACGCTGCTGCCATGCGAAAGCGACACGACCCGAACGTCGTAGCACTCCGGATTGAGTCGCGATGCCAGCGAGTAGACGTGTTCCTGCGCGCCGCCGTTGGTGCCGGTGGCCATCACTTCGACGATACGGACCCGGCCGCCGTCGATGGGCTGGCGCTCTCGCTGCTCGACGCAGGGCTCGACCATGGTGTTGTCGGCGCCCATGCCTAGAGGCCCTTCGGGGCCGGCCCGACTCGCTGGACCAGGAGCCGTTCGATCGGCACGTCGACCGCGCCCCACTCGTACTTGTAGGGCTCGTCGCCGCGCAGGAAGTCGACGCGGGTTCGGCCGAGCTCGATGGCTCGCTGGATGTAGCAGGCGACCATGACCACTCCGGGTGATAGCTCTCGGGCGTCCGGTTCGACGCCGGCGTTGTAGTAGTAAACGGCTTCGCCGTCGTCGAACGTGACTCCGGCCGCGATGCGACGGCCACCGACCGTCAGGAAGCTGAGATCCACGATACCTGTTGGCGCGCAACTCTCGAAAAGGCGGCCGAAGAACCGTCGGCTGGCGGCTCCGCCTTCGGTCGGCGGAAAGAGACCCTCCGCGCCCCACCGCTTCTGATGCAGATCGACGAAAGCGTCGAGGTCGTCGATCGGGCTGGCCGAGCGTTCGAGCCGGACCGCGCCGGCGGCCTCCGCCCGGCGTACCTTCCGGCGGATCTCGTGGCGCTCCTTCTTGCCGAGTGTCCCGAGGTAGCCCTCGAAGTCGACGCCGGGGGTGAGGGTGACAACCGGGCAGACGTCCTCCTGCTCGCGAGTCACGCACCAGCCGGCCGTCGGAGCCGCCCACTCGAGCGCGCCGACGAGGGCGTCCGTGGCGGGATCGCCTGAACGCAGACGCCGCAGGTCCACCACGTCCCAGCGACTCGGATCCTGAGCCGCAAGGTACTCAGCGACTGCCTCGCAGACGGCGGGGAGATCGGCCGGCGCGGCCAGGACGGTCGCGTAGTCGGCGTGGTACGAGGCCCCGAAGAAGACCGCGGTCGCGGCATCCGGTACCGGCCGGAGAGCCGGACCGGGCTGGTGTCGGATCGTCGTGCGCGCGGCCAGGTCGCCGGGCTCCAGCTCGTGACGGTGCATCAGAGGCACGATGCCGACGATTTCGTTGGGAGCGCCCTCAGCGACCACGACCACAGTCTGGTCGTGCGCAGTGGCCCCGTAGGCGTCCCACCAGGCCTGCTGGACGCAGTAGCGGGAGAACGGCGACGCCCACGGCGTCCGACCCGCGGCCGAGTCCCAGGTCTCGTCAGCGATGGAGTCGAACGGCCGGCGGACTGCCACGAGCCGCGAACCGACAGCGGCGGACGCCGCGGAGCCGGCTCGAGGGCGCACAACAGCCTCGGCTTGGGACGGGCGGGCTGGTTGGGTCTTCAGAAGGGCGGGATCGCCATCTGGCCGAGAGGGGACGGTCACAATCCGAGCATATCACCATGCTTGGGAGCCGCCCCGCGACCCGCCTGGGCACCCGAGCCCGGTTGGCCGCGGCGCTCCCAGTACGCCTCCAGGAGCAGCAACGCGAGGACTCCGAAGAACATAGCCGGAATGCTCGCGACCGCCGGCCATGAGGGCGGCTCGTCTTTGACGTAGCCGAAGAGTGATATCCAGCCGACCAGAGGGACCAGCGCAACCCACCACCGCCCCCGGTCGACGAGCCAGGCCACGGGCAGCAGCAGCAGCACGGCGTAGTGATCCCGCAGAGGCGCCGACAGGAGCTGGCTGGCTACGATCGTGACCTGCAGGCTCGCCACGGGCGAAGCCCACCGCCAGGCGGCCAGCAGCGCGACCACGGCCAGCGCCACCGAAGCGAGCTGGACCGCCGTCGCGGCTCCGTCGGACGCGCCCACCAGATGAGCGACCGCGCCCGGTGCAAAGTTGTGGGCGGCCGATAGCGTCCCGCTCAGGCCCCGGACGAGATCGGCGTAGGTGGCCCAGGCCCCGAGCCCGGTGAAGAGCGTCGCTGCGCCTGCGAGGGCGAGGCCAACCGCCAGAGCGACGCCGGCCGCGCGATACCGCCGTGTGGCCAGCGCCCACGCCCCCAGGAGCCCCGGCTGGACCTTGACGAGCGCACCCATGGCACTGACGACCCCAACCACGCCGGGCCGATCCATGCCCCGCCACGCGGCCGCGAACCCCAGGAAGAGGAGCGGCTCCACCTGACCCAGCTTGACTGCGTACAGCAACGGCCAGTCGAACGCGGCCACGGCGATCACGACCCAGCGGACGTCGCGCCGGACCGGCAGCAGAGCCACGCCGGCCACAAAGCAAGCGGCCATAGCAACGCACCACAGGCCGGCGGCCGCTTCCCCGAGCAGGAGCCACGGAACGATCGCCACGGCGAATGGCGGCGGGTACGTGTAGGTGCCGGGGCACGTCCCGACAGAGATCGAGAAGGCGTTGTCGTAGATAGGCCTGGCGTCGATGAGGTGGCGTGCCGCGCCCTGGTAGCACGTGTAGTCGTAGCCGAGGGTGTTGCCCGCAGAGGCAAGGACCAGACCGAGCATCAGCAGCAGCAACGCGAGCGAGCCGATGCGAAGGAAGGTAACGGCCAGCTGCTGGCGGTATCTCGCCGACGACTCGGCCGCGATCATGGCTCGGGCGTTCCCTTGGTGACCGCCTCAGATGCCAGTCCTCCGGGGGCGGCCTTTCGAATGCCGCCGTGGACGAAGCGAATGCGGATCAGGTCCCAGCCAACCCTGAGCGCCAGCTTCGGTCGAGCATGCATACGCGATCCCCGCCGGTCGGCCCAGACCACAGGCACGATCGCGATCCGGTAGCCGCGCCGTCGAGCGAGGTAGATCAGGTCCACGTCGAAAACGATGCTGGTGATCCGCAGGCGGCCGAAGAGATCGAGCGCCACCGATCCACGGAACCCCTTGAAGCCGCACTGGGTGTCCCTGACCGGGCCCGTGACCCAGGCTTGCGCGACCAGCCGGAAGAGTCGGCCGACCATCCGCCGGAAGCGCGGCTGAGTGGCCCGCATGTCCGACCCGTCGGGCTGGATCCGACTCCCCAGCGCGATGTCGGCGGCGGCGAGCGCGGCGACCAGCTTTGGGAGCTGGTCCGGGGGCGTGGCCATGTCGGCATCCGCGAAGATGACGACGTCGGCGGTAGTGGCAAGCATCCCTGCGCGCACGGCCGACCCCTTGCCGCCGTGTGGGACGGTCAGCAGCCGGAGCGCCGGGCAATCGCGCCGACCCGATCTCGCGGCGTCGTCGGTGAACTCCGGCCGGGCCCGAACCAGGGCTGCAGTCGCATCTGTGCTGCCGTCGTCCACCACGAGCACGTTGACGGTCGCGGGCAGGATGTCCCCCGGCGCGGAGCACAGGTAGGCGAACAACTCGTCCAACGCCGGCCCCAAGCGGGCTTCTTCGTTGTACGCGGGCAGGACTATCCCCAGGCTCGAAACCATGAGCGGGAGTGTACGGGTACCGTAACTCGCCCGCACCGGGTCCCACGCCGAGGGCCCCAGCGATAGGTCGTTCGTACCGGTGGAGTGGGACCCGGCCGATGCTACGCTGCGACGCCGTGCGGATCCCCGTCGCCTTGTATGCCCTTGCCCTGATGGTCCGAGCAGTTCTGTTCGGACTGCATCCGGATGCCGCCTACCCGGACTCGTACTACTACGTCGATGTGGCTCGGGCGCTGCAAGCCGGGCACGGCTTCAGCGTCAACTTCGTGTACTCGTTCGTCGAGGTCGGCGGGCGGCTCCCGCTTCACGCCATCTTGCCGATTCCGAGCAATGTGTACTGGCTGCCGCTCGCCTCGATCGTGCAGTTGCCGTCGATCTGGCTGTTCGGGCCGACCGCCTTCGCGTCTGCCCTACCCTTCCTGCTGATCGGATCCCTCGCGGCCCCGCTGACGTGGCTGATAGCGCGTGATGTCGGCTGCCAGTCCCGCGTTGCGCTGGCCGCGGGCGTGGCCGTCGCCATTCCGGCGGCCGCCACGATCTACGCGACCCAGCCAGACAACTTCTCGCTCTACCAGCCACTGGCGACGGCGGCGCTGTGGCTGGCGGCCCGCGGGCTTCGGGGCCATCGCCGCTCGTTCGTTCTGGCCGGGCTGATGGTTGGCCTGGCCTCGCTGTCCCGCAACGATGGCATCCTCCTGGCAGTACCGGTGGGCCTGGCCTTCGTCTGGGACCGCTGGCGGGCGTGGCGATCTCGAGGAACCCGGCTGCCGAGGATTCGCTGGATCGATGCCCTCGCCTGCGCGGGTCTCTTCCTGGCAGTCATGGCGCCCTGGTACATCCGCCAGCTCGCCGTCTTTGGACAACTGTCGCCGGCCACGGCCTCCGGACGAGTCCTGTTCATCCAGACGTACTCCGACATGAACAGCATCACCAGCGATACCTCTCTGGCGGCCTTCCTCAGCCAGGGCATCGGTCCGATTCTGGCGAGTCGGATACAGGGCCTGATGTCTGAGGTCGTCCTCTTCTCGGTGGTTTGCTGTTCGGTGGTGCTCGTGCCGTTCGTGGTAGGCGGTCTGTGGGCTCGTCGCCGATCATTCGACTTCGGGCCATACCTCGTCTACGCCTCGCTGCTGTTCGTCGGGTCCGCCCTCGTGTTCCCCGTCCTCGTCACGCACGGGACCTTCCTTCATTCGGCCGTCGCTCTCGTGCCGTTCGGCTTCATCGCCGGCCTGGAGGGAGTCGTCCTGGCGGCGAACTGGGCCGTCAGACACCGCCGCGGCTGGACCGAGGAACGCGCGGTGCCGATGTTCCTTATCGCGGCGGTGGGTTCGCTCGTCATCAGCGCAGCGATGTTCTCCGCGCTGGCTCTGGGACCCTGGAACGCCGAGCGAGACGCCCGCATAGCTGCGGGGCACGCCCTCGATGCCGCGGGAGTCAAGCCCAGCGATCTGCTCATGACCGCCGATCCTGCCGGGTTCGAGTACTTCACCGGCCACGGCGGAGTAGTCACGCCGAGCGACCCACTCCCGGTCGTCAACGAGGTGGCCACGGCCTATGACATCCGCTGGCTGATCCTCGAGCGAGCTGCCGTCACCGAGCAGTTGATACCCGTGATCGAGTCGAAGGTCCGACCGGCGTGGATCGGCGCGCCGATCTTCAGCGTGCCCTACGACGGCCCAAAGACCGGCGATCCGACGGTCGACAACGCGCCCGCACTGGCGATCTACCCCGTTTGCACCGTGGCCGGTGACACGCGGTGCTCGTCCGGCCCACTCGGCGACAGCGCCGCCAACGCGCCGTGAGCCGCCGCGAGTCCTGGCTGAGTGCCGCCGTCATATTCGTGGTCGCAATCGCCGTAAGGGCCGCCGCGGCGGCCGCGGTGAGCTTCCCCGTTCCCGAGGACACGGCCTACTACGCCGGCGTGGCTCGCAACCTGGTCGAGGGCCGGGGCCTCATCAGCGACGCCTTGTGGAGCTACCAGACCCAACCGTTGGTGCTGCCGCGCGCCGCGTTCGAGGTCTGGCTGCCCTTGCCCTCCTTGCTGGCGGCCGTGCCTGTCGCCCTGGCCGGAGCCGCCAACTGGTTCCGTGCCGCGCAGATCGTGTCCGTACTGGCCAGCTCCGCGGTAGCGGTTATGGCCTGGCGCCTCGCCGCGGACCTGGCGGCCGAGTTGCGGCTGCCCGTTGGACGAGCGCGATCGATGGGCATCGGCACGGGCCTCGCTGCGACCGTCATGGGGCCGCTCGTCCTGTACGGAGCACTGCCCGATTCCACGGCGCTCTTTGCGGCGTTCTCGCTGGCCGCGTGCCTGCTGATGACACGCATTGCCGCGGCCGAGGACCCCGGCGACGCCTCGGGCGCCACGGACCCGGCGGCCCGACGGCCGATACCGTTCGATCGCCGGCTCCTCGCCCTGGGGCTGCTGCTCGGGGCCGCGGCACTCACGCGCAGCGAAGCCGTCTGGCTGGCACTCGCCTGGGTGGCTGTGGTTTGGTTCTGGACTCCGGGAAGCCGGCGCCGTCGGATCGGCCTGATCGCCGCGCCAGGGGTCGTGGCCTTCCTCGTCTTCGCGCCGTGGGCCGTTCGCGATTGGCTCGTCTTCGGGAACCCATTGCCCGGGCAGGCGATCAGCAATGCCTTGTATGCGCACAGCTACGACGTCTTCGCCTATCAGGATCCGCCGACCCTTGCCGGCTACCTGGGCCAGGGTCCCGGTGCGCTGGCCAGCCAGCACCTGGCCGGCCTTGAGCACGATATCTTCAGCGTGCTCCTGCTCCCGGGAATCCCGGTTAGCCTGCTGGGTTTGATCGCCCTGCCGTGGCTGGGGCGACGGCCTTCGCTTCGCCCTCTCGTACTGGTCTCCATCTTCACCTTCCTGGCCACGAGTTTGCTGTTCCCAGTCGCGACGCAGTCCGGCACATACCTCCATGCCGCCGGGTCGGCTCCGGTGCTGCTGGCGGTCTGCGCCGTCGCGGGTCTGGACCGACTCATCGTCTGGGTCGGGAGGCTGCGCCACTGGACTCGACCGGTGGCCTGGCTGGGCCCGGCTTTCGCCATCGCCACGATCGCTCCCTTGTGCCTGTTGACCGTCGTCAGCATCTCCCGCAGCGCCGACGACGCACGGCACCTCTACGAGGCCCTGCCCGCGGCCATGGCCCGGGCCGGGGCGCCGCTGGATGGCGCGGCCCCCGTCATCACCGACAACCCGATCTGGCTGACCGAGGCAACACGGGTCCCGGCTCTGGCTCTGCCAGAGGAGTCGCCCGACGCAGTCCTGGCCCTCGCCCGTCGGTTTGGAGCCGGGCTGCTCATCGTTCGCACCGACGGCGACAGGGAGTGGCCGGACGTCCTGAATCGGGGCGGAACGGCCGCCAAATGCTTCCAGGAGGTGCTTCTAGCGGACAACACGGGCTCGAAGCCCGCAGATGGCTCCCCTTTGGCCCGAATCAGGGTCTTCCGGATCGCCTGTCCATGAGAGATGGCCCGTATACTCCGATCGGTATGGACGCTTCCCGAGGCGCCTCAGAATCGCGCGACTCGCGCTTCGACGAGCTATACGCCGAAGCGAAGTCGACGCTGGGCTACGGAGCCAACAATCTGCGGTCCGTTACCGAGAGGTACCGAGAGGCCTACCGCGACACATTGGGCCGCTGGCATCGACTCCGTGACCAGCTCGACGTAGCCGACCGCGCCCCGCGGACCCAGTCCGAAGGTGACGACCCGGCGGCTGCGGCCGAGGCCGGCGCGGAAGATGCTCGCCAGAGAACGCTGCGAGCCGAAGTGGAGCGGTTGACGGCGGACCTCGGTCGCCACCAGCAGGAGCTCTCGAAACTCGAGCTNNTGCAGATGCGCATCGTCCAGGCCCAGGAGGCCGAACGTTCGAGGCTGGCTCAGGAGGTTCACGACGGGCCGGCCCAGGCTCTGTCCAACGCCATCTTCCAGGTCGAGTACATCGAGCGCATCCTCAACGAGGACGTGCGCATGGCCGGCAGCGAGTTGAAGTTCCTGCGCGAGCTGCTTCGACGCGAGCTGGGCGAGGTCAGGACCTTCATCAGCCAGCTGCGTCCACCCTTGCTCGACGAGCTGGGCCTCGACGGTTCGATCATGGACGCCGTGGAGAGCATGGCCGCTCTCACTGGAGCGACCGTCGAGACGGATCTGAAGGCTCCCGGAGACGGCTTGAACCCGACCCAACAGACCGCCGTTCTACGGATCGTCCAGGAGGCGCTACAGAACGTGCGTAAGCACGCCGGCTCGAGTCGTACCGTCGTGTCGACACGGGTCGAGGCGACGAAGTGGATCCTGGAAGTATCGGACGACGGACGCGGCTTCGACGTCGGTGCGGTTGCTGCTCGAGGCCGGCGCAATTTCGGTCTTCAGTTCATGCGGGAACGAGCCGAGCTCATCGGCGCGCAATTCGAGGTTCGGTCCCGGCCCGGTGGCGGAACGGTCGTCGGGTTGATGATTCCAGTGGGAGAGGAGAGCGCATGAGTTCGATTGATTACTCCGGGCCCGAAAGGCGCCGGCCGGGGCCGGGCGGCCGGACAGGCGACAAGACCACGATCCTGTTGGTCGACGACCACGCCCTATTCCGCGTCGGGATGCGCAACATCCTCGAGCGCGAGCCGGGCTTCGAGATCATCGGCGAGGCGGACGACACGCGCAGCGCCTTCGACCTGTCGGTCCAGCTGTCGCCCGACATCATCCTGATGGACCTGTCGCTGCCTGCCCCGGGCGGCATCGAGACAACCCAGCGGATCAAGCGCGAACTGCCATCGGCGGGGATCATCGTCCTGGCCGTGAGCGAGGACGAGGACGCTCTGTTCGATGCTATCAAGGCCGGCGCGGCTGCCTTCATTCTCAAGGACGTTGCCCCGGACGACCTGGTCGCGATCATCCATCGCGTCGCCGGCGGCGAGTACCTGATCAACGACAAGGTCTTTGCCAAGCCCGCCGTCGCGAGCCGCGTTCTCAAGGAGTTCCGGGAGCTGGCGATCTACGGCCAAGAAGCCGCCCCGATCTTTGCCCCTCTCTCGCCGCGAGAAGTCGAGATCCTAGACAACATCGCCCAGGGCATGACCAACAAGCAGGTCGCCTATGCCCTCTCGATCAGCGAGCAGACCGTCAAGAATCACATGTCCAGCATCCTGCGCAAACTGAGCGTCAACGACCGCACCCAGGCCGTCGTCTACGCCATGCGCCAGGGCTGGATCCGCATGCCCGAGGACTGAGCCACCCGTGGCCATCGACCCACTGCCGTTGCCACTGCTCGAGATCGCGGAACGGGCCAGGCGCGAAGTCGACCTCCTGACCAGGGAGATCGGCGAAATCGAGTTGCTCGTCAACCAGGCCCGAACCGAGGCCACTCGTCACGAGCAGAAACGCTCTCAGGCCGCCGACAAGGCCAGGCCGGCAGGCACGGACTCCGAGGGCGAGGAAGACGACCAGACGGACCAGCTCGTCGCCCTGACCAAGCGCTCGGTCATCATGGAGGCGCAGGTCGACATCCTCGAGGGCAAGCTTAAGATCCTGACCCGCTTTCGAGAGAGCCTCCGCCGCTACAGCGTCGAACTCGATCGCGCCTCGATGGGCGGCGCGGTACCGCGACACACGGCCGACAAGCTCGATACGAACACGCCGCTCCCACCGGCAGTCTCGAGACTCGTGCTTGCGGCCCAGGAGGACCTGCGGCGGGAGATCGCCCGGGCAATGCATGACGGCCCGGCCCAGAGCCTGACCAACATCGTTCTCCAGGCCCAGATCGTAGAGCGCCTGCTGGAACGGGACCCGGCCCAGGCAAAGGCGGAGATCGGGCAGCTCGTAGGGATGGTCCAGCACACCCTCGAAGCCACCAAGACGTTCATCTTCGACGTGCGGCCGATGGTCCTCGATGATCTCGGGCTGGTGCCCACCCTGCGACGAGTGGCCCGCGACCGGGGACGGCGCTCCCAGGTGCCAATCGAGTTCGAATCATACGGTTCGGATCGCCGCCTGCCGATGGACGTGGAGAGCGCTCTGTTCAGGTTGATCGACGAGACGATCACGGGCTTTCTGTCGTGCCATCCGGATCGGATCTCCATCAGGTTCGAGTGGGCGACGGACAAGACCGAGGCTCGCATCTCGGCCAGGCGCGAGGACGCCGAGGTTGTCGAGGAACTGGAGGTCGAGGAGCCGCCGCCGACCGACAAGAAGGGCAAGCCGGTCGAACGCGACATCCCGGACGCGCTCAAGGTGATGATCGACGAAACCCGAGCCGCCAAGGTCACGCGAGCGGCGCGGGCAAACCAGCCCCTGGCCCTGCCCGCCAACACCTGGCGCGAAGTCCAGCAGCGCTCCGACACCATCGGTGTGAGCGCCGAGCTCGTCGACGAAGGCCGGGAAGTCGTGCTGGTCCTGCCCGCCCATTGAGGCGATATCGAGTCGCTCGGCCGGCCGAGACCTCGTCTGCGCCCTCTCTCGGGGAAGACGCCCGACGGGGACGGGGGCTCGTCTCGAGGCAGATCGGCCAGGGCCTCGTGGAGTACGGCCTGATCCTCGTCATCATGGCCGTCGCCTGCCTCATCTCGCTGCTGTTCTTCGGTGATCAACTTGCGTCGCTGTTGAGCCTCATAGCCTCCGCCGTCTGAGATGGCGTAGGACAGGCGACCTAGCGGCGGTCATGGAAACTGGTGCCCGCGAGCGCCACGAGAACCTGGACGCCAGCTTTGGAGGTGCGGCAAGGTGGACTTGTGTTCGGTCCCATTACCATCTGGCTAGTGGCGCCGAAATCCCGGGACAGCCAGAATAGGGGCCATCCTCCGATTGGAGGACGCTCTTATCAGGAGGCCATTGATGCACATCCGTCGTCAAGAAGGCCAGGGCCTTGCCGAGTACGCCCTGATCCTCGCACTCATCGCCGTCCTCGTGGTTGGCGTTCTTATGTTCCTGGGCACCAACATCCAGACGATCCTGAGCAAGATCGCCGCTGCTCTGTAGCAGACAAGCTGCGACAAAGAGTCAATGGCCGCGCCTCGGGCGCGGTCGTTGACTTTAACGGGCCGAGCCTCGTGCGCGGCCCGTTTTTGTTGCCCACCGCGGTCCGAATGGGAATTCCCGCCGGGCCAAACCGAGAATCCGTCCTAGAACAAGTAGCCCATTGGTATAGTCGCAGTTAGGTCGGCCGCAAGGCTACCGTGGTGGCACCTGTCACATCACTGGGGAGCATCGTTGTGAAGCGGTCGAATCGGTTGCTAATCCTGCTTGGAATCCTTGTCGCCATCACGGGCGGCCTCCTAGCTGTTGTCGTGGCAAACGGCAGTAGCACCGGCGGAGGCGGGAATGCCGCAGCGTCGCCAACGGCCACGCCAGAGCCAACGGTACAAGTGGTCATCGCCAAGACAGACATCAATCTGGGCGACAAGATCACGGCCGACATGCTCGACCTCAAGACGATGACGCTGTCAGAACGCACGGCCCTGGGCGAGGACACCTACGACAGCAAGGACCAGGTCATCGGCAAGATCGCCGGCGGCAAGATCACTGCCAACCAGGTCCTCATCCCCAGCCGCGACTTCCTTAATCCGGGGTCCATGGCCGACGGTCAGGACATCTCGGGAGCGATCGCGACCAAGATGGTCGCGGTCTCCATGGAGCTCGATCAGACCACCGGCGTGGGAACGCTGATCGTACCGGGCGACCATGTAGACATCATCCTCAGCGTCTACACGGACCAGCTCTCGATCGATAGCAAGGATGCCGCCAACAACACCATCACCCTCACCGGCGGGCAGCAGGCCACCACCAAGATGGTGATCCAGAACCGCAAGATCCTGGCCACGCTGCTGCCGCCTGTGGCCGCCGCCCCGACCACCGAGCCGATGGTGAATGCGTCCGCGCCCCCCATGACTGCCGGGCCCACCACGGCGGTCGTCCAGTTCACCGATCGCCACATGGTCGCAATCATCGAGGTCAAGCCCGAAGAGGCCGAGCTCATCAACTGGGCCCAGCGGGCCGAGAAGGTGGATCCCAGAAACTACATCGACCTGTCCTATGCGCTGCGCTCGGACAAGGACAATGCCCTGCCGGACTCAGTGACCAACGGCGTCACCTTCAGGGTGCTCGTCGACAAGTGGGGCGTGCTTCCGCCTGATCCGCGAGGCATTCTCCCGGCAGATCTGGCCAAGGGCATTCAGTGGTAGACCGCTCCGCCGTCCGATTGCGGAGCCAGCACCCTGGAAGCGATTGATCTCGATGGCTGACCAGATCCAAGTCCTCATCGTCGACGACATCCCGGAGACAAGAGACCACCTCGCGAAACTGCTCGGGTTCGAGCCGGACATCGAGGTGATCGGAACTGCCTCCTCCGGCGCCGACGCGATCGAACAGGCGACCAAGCTCCTGCCCGACGTCATCCTCATGGACATCAACATGCCCGACATGGATGGCATCGCGGCAACTGAACGCCTATCGTCTCAGGTGCCGTCAGCGGCCGTCGTGATGATGTCTGTCCAGGGCGAGGCCGACTACCTGCGGCGTTCGATGCTGGCCGGGGCACGCGAGTTCCTCGTCAAGCCCTTCAGCAGCGATGAGTTGACGGCCTCGATCCGTCAGGTCCATGCACGCGAGAAGGAAAAGGCCGGCCGGGCTGTCATCTCCCAGGCGGCTCGGGCGGTTGCTCCGACTGAAGCCGGTCAGGTCGTGGCGGTCTTCAGCCCAAAGGGCGGCGTTGGCCGAACCACCATCGCGGTGAACCTGGCGGTCGCCGCCGCGGCTGAATTGGGCAAGAAGGTGACTCTCGTCGACGCGTCATTTCAGTTCGGTGACGTGGCCGTCCTGCTCAACCTGAACCCCAAGGACAAGTCGATGGCGGAACTCGTGCCGCAGCTCGAGGAAGGCCGCGATCCCGATTCTGTGGACGCCTTCACGCTGACGCACTCGTCCGGCGTCCACGTTCTGCTTGCCCCTCCCTCGCCGGAGATGGCCGAACTCATCACTCCCGCGGGCGTGAAGCACGTTCTCGAGATCCTGCGCCAGCACAGTGAGCTGGTAGTGGTCGATTGCGCGGCCTGGTTCAACGACACCATCCTGGGTATCCTGGATATGGCGGACGTCGTCCTGACCGTGCTGACGCTGGAAATCACAAGCATCAAGAACATACGACTGTTCCTCGAAGTCGCCGAGCAGCTCGGCTACTCGCACAAGATCCGCCTCGTCCTCAACCGCGCCGACACTACCCTGGGTATCAGGGTGGCCGACGTGGAGCACTCGATCGGGCGGAAGGTCGATCACACGATCGTCAGCGACGGCCGCGCCGTCGTGTACGCCCTCAACCGTGGCGTGCCGTTCGTGCTGAGCAACCGGGAGAGCCAGGTGTCCCAGGACGTTTTGCGTCTAGCTGCTTCCATCGTCGGAAGTCAAGAATCGCGCGAAGAGGACGGCCGCAAGGCGCCTCAGAAGGGCAAGTCCCTCTTCGCGTGGAGATAGTTGCCCACAGGCGTTCGGTTCAGCCGGACGCTCGGGGCCAGCAAGGGGTGTAGGCGATGTCCCTACTGAAGCGAATCGAAAGCGCGCGACCCGGCGTGGCGCCGGGCGCACCGGGCGCTCAGCAACCCGGAGCCCCGGGATCTGGCGGCATGTCTCAGGGCCCGACCGGACAGCGCCTCCTGAGCCAGGCTCCGGTACGCGAGTCGCTGCGCGAGGTCAAGTTCCGAATCCAGTCTCGGGTCATTCAAGACCTGGACCCCAAGCTCGACCTGACGAACCAGGTCGAGGTTCGGCGCCAGATCGAGGAGATCTTCGGTCGAGTCATCGACGAAGAGGGCCTCGCCCTGACCCGCGCCGAGCGCGTTCGGATGCTCGAGCAGATTACGGACGAGATCATCGGCCTCGGCCCCATGGAGCCGCTCCTGCGCGACGAGACCGTCACCGAAATCATGGTTAACGGCCCGCGCCAGGTCTACATCGAGCGCAACGGCCGCCTCGAGTTGACCAACGTCGTCTTCCAGAACGACGACCACGTGATGCGCATCATCGATCGGATCATCGCCCCGATCGGCCGGCGCATCGACGAGTCGAGCCCAATGGTCGACGCTCGGCTTACCGACGGATCCCGCGTCAATGCGATCATTCCACCGCTGTCGCTGATCGGGCCCGTCATCACAATTCGTAAGTTCTCGGCTTCGCCGTTCACCGTGGATGACCTGATCCGGTTCGGCACCGCCACGCCGGAGATGTTCGACTTCCTGCGCGCCTGCGTGGAAGCTCGCCTGAACATCTTCGTTTCCGGCGGCACCGGCTCCGGCAAGACGACGACCCTCAACGTTCTGTCGTCGTTCATCCCCAACGACGAGCGCATCATCACCGTCGAGGATGCGGCGGAACTCCAGCTCCGCCAGGAACACGTGGTCACTTTGGAGTCCCGGCCGGCCAACATCGAAGGCAAGGGCGCGATCCCGATCCGCGAGCTGGTCCGCAACTGCCTCCGCATGAGGCCCGACCGGATCATCGTCGGCGAGTGCCGAGGCGGCGAGGCGCTGGACATGCTCCAGGCCATGAACACCGGCCACGACGGATCGATGTCCACCGGTCACGCCAACACTCCGCGCGACATGCTGTCGCGCCTCGAGACGATGGTGTTGATGGCCGGCGTCGACCTTCCGCTGCGGGCCATCCGCGAGCAAGTGTCGGCCGCCGTCGACCTGATCGTCCATCAGTCCCGCATGAAGGACGGCTCCCGCCGCATCGAGTACATCACCGAGGTCCAGGGCATGGAGGGCGATATCGTCGTCATGCAGGACGTCTTCCTGTTCGAGCAAACCGGCGTAGTCGAAGGCAAGATCCAGGGTCGCCTCAAGGCGACGGGCATCCGACCCAAGTTCGTCGAAAAGTTCGAAATCAAGGGCATCCACCTGCCGCAGGGCCTGTTCGGCTTCGCGTACTGAGCGGGGCGGGAGAGACGTCATGGCTGGGCTAATCATTTTCGTCCTGGTATTCAGCGGGGTCATGCTGTTAGTTCTTGGCCTGGCAGGTTCGGGCCGGAGCGGCGGCATCAGCGCCCGACTCGAGAGGTACACCGCCGGCAAGACGGAGATGACCGCTGCGGCGTCATCCGCGCAAGGGGGCGCCAGCCTCGGCAATATCCTCGCTCAGAGCGTGGCCCTGGCCCGCCTGAACCGAGTCGTCGAGCAGCGCGACTTCGGCGCGAGTCTCGCACGTGACATCGCGCGAGCGGACCTGAAGCTCAAGCCCGGCGAGTTCATGGCCCTGTGGGGGCTCAGCATTCTGGGGGTCCCCTTCTGCTTCCTGGCGCTCGGTGTCATCTTCGTGCCACTCAGCACGCCAATCGCGCTACTGATCGGCGCTGCCATCGGCTTCTTCCTGCCACGGATGTGGCTGAGTCGCCGCCGAGCCTCACGCCTGAATGCGTTCAACAAGCAGCTCCCTGACACGATCACCCTAATCGCCAATGCCCTCCGGGCGGGCTCCTCATTCCTTCAAGCGATCGAGATGGTGGTTCGCGAGTCCGTGCCCCCCGTCACTATCGAGTTCGGGCGAGTCGTGCGTGAGGTCAACCTCGGTCTCGCCTTCGATGTGGCGCTCGAGAACATGGTCCGCCGCGTCCGATCAGACGACCTCGAGCTGATGGCGACGGCCATCGGCATCCAGCACCAGGTCGGCGGCAACCTGGCCGAGATCCTCGACTCCATCGCCTTCACAATCCGCGAGCGGGTCCGGATCAAGGGCGAGATCAAGACGCTGACAGCCCAGGGACGGATGTCCGGTTACGTGGTCGCCGGCCTTCCGATCGGCGTGACCGCCCTGCTGATGGTCATAGCCCCTACCTTCATGGATCCGATGTTCAAGCAGCCGCCGGAGTTCCTTGGCCTGCCGGCCGGCCTGGTCGTGCTGATGGTCGGCTTCACCCTCATGTTCCTCGGGTTCATACTGATCCGACGCATCACCTCTATCGAGGTCTGAGATGTTGGCTATCGTCGTTTTCGTCCTCGTTGCCGGCGGTGGCGTCCTGCTGGTCGTCGGCCTTGCCGCGAGCTCGCCCGTTGACCCAGTCCAGGCACGACTCACGCAGCTCGGCTCTGTACAGGCCAAGAACCTGGAAGAGCTCGAACTGCAGCAGCCATTCACCGATCGGACGCTTCGACCGCTGGTCAGCCGCCTGTCCAGGATGGGCGGCCGACTTGGGAGCGCGTCCTCGACTGACAACGCCGAGAAGCGCCTGGCCATGGCTGGCAATCCGGGTGACCTGAGAGTCGCGGACTGGATGGGCGTGAAGATTCTCGTCGGCATCGCGACCGGCGTGGTCATGTTCCTCGTCCTGGGCCTGGTGGCGCTCGGCTTCGGCGCGGGCATCTTCTTCGGGGTCCTGGGCGTGTTCATCGGCTACATGCTCCCGGAGTTCTGGCTCGGCCGCCGGATAAAGGCCCGCCAGAAGGCCATCCTCAGGATGATCCCCGACACACTCGACCTGCTTACGATTTCGGTCCGCGCCGGCCTGGGCTTCGACGCCGCCCTGGCGAAGGTCGTCGAGAAGCTGCCGGGTCCGCTCACGGACGAGTTCCGCCGGGCATTGGCCGAGGTTCGGGTTGGGAAGGCGCGGCGAGACGCGCTGCGGGACATGGTCCCGCGGACGAACGTTCAGCCGCTCTCCAGCTTCATCGGCGCGATCATCCAAGCCGAGCAGCTGGGCGTCTCGATCTCCAAGGTGCTGCAGATCCAGTCTGAGCAGCTCCGCATCGAGCGCCGGCAGCGAGCCGAAGAGATGGCCGCAAAGGCTCCAATCAAGATGCTGTTCCCGCTGGTCGGCTGCATCTTCCCCTCGCTCTTCATCGTCATTCTGGGGCCGGCCGTGATCTCGATCGCCATCACTCTCGGCGGCAAGTCAACTCCGTGAGCAGGCGGCTTCTGGTCGCCCGCAACGTCAGCAAAGGAACTCTCCTGGCCGAGCGACTTGAGGACGGCGCCTCTTTCTGGGCCAGGTTCATGGGGCTCATGGGGCGCGCCTCACTGCCTGTCGGTGACGGTCTGTGGCTACCCGGCGAGAGCGGCATTCATATGCTGTTCATGAGGTTTCCAATTGACGCGGTATTCGTGTCGGCTCCCGCCGGAGACTCGGCCGGCATGCGGCGGGTCCTCTCGGCTCGAAGGGCAATCCCGGCCTGGCGCGGCGTGGTCTGGCGCGTCGCCGGGGCGAAGGGCGTGCTCGAGCTTCCCTCCGGCACGATCGAGGCCACCGGCACGGCCATAGGCGACGAGATCGCCATCGACCTCGGATAGGGCAGCCGGACATTTCGCAGGGGCCGGATGCTCCGCTGGCGTACTTAGCCGCATAAGCGGGAGATACGTGGTGGATGAGCCTCGAACGGTAGAGTCGGCCGATGTCTCCTCCGGCGCTCTCGGCCCTGGCGTCCTCCCTCCTCGACGTCGCGCTACCGGCCGCCTGCGCGGGCTGCTCGGCCGAGGGAGCGACGCTCTGCCAGACCTGCCGTCGAGCTGTGGACGTGCGGCTGGCCCTGCCATCGGGCGTCCCTATCGGGTTGCCCTCGGCTTTGCCCGCGCCACTAGCCCAGCTGGAGTGGTGCGCACCGTTCACCGGCATCGTGAGGGCGGCGCTACATCAACTCAAGTACTCCGGCGAGCGGCGCCTGGCCAGGCCTCTTGGGGCGGCGCTTGCCGCTCGCTGGCTCGGGGCCGGGGCAGGCGGGGAGCTGCTGGTGCCGGTGCCGGTCCATGCGGAGCGGGCCAGGAGGCGCGGCTACGATCAAGCGGTGTTGCTGGCGACAGTGGCCTCGCTACATCTGGGCACACCCTGGCTGGCGGCGCTCGAGAGGACACGCCGGACGGCGCCGCAATTCGATCTGGGCCGGCGCGCCCGCCGGACCAATGTGACCGGCGCCTTCGCGATTCGGGGACCCTCGCAGGCGGCCCGTATCGAGGGCCGGTGGGTAGTGCTGGTGGACGATGTCGTGACGACCGGCGCCACGCTGGTGGCCTGTGCCGAGGCGTTGTACGGCGCCGGGGCCGTGGCGGTATCCGCAGTGACTGTGGCTCGGGAACGCTGAGCCGGCGACGGGCCCGATCGGCGATTACCCGTTTCTACTGGGAACACGTGAGGCCGGGTCCGCCGGCCGGCTCCTATACTGGCCGCGTAGCAGCGGCTCGTCTTGGAACGCATGCGCTTCGGTTGGAACTCAGCCTGCCGAGCGCGCGCGATGTGCGTTGCGGAGGTCAGCCTTGAGGACAATCGTCAAGGGCAAGAACGTCGACGTGTCGGAACCCGTGCGCGAATATGCCGAGCGCAAGATGCGCCGGCTCGAGAGGCTGCTGGACGACAGAACCGACGCGGTGATCGAGCTCTCGAACGAGCAGCACCACAGCTCGGCGGATTCCCAGATCGCAGAAGTAACGTTGACCGTGGACGGCCAGATCATCCGGAGCCATGCCTCAGGTCCCACGTACCAGGCCAGCCTCGATATCGTGATCGATCGTATCGAGCGGCAGGCGGTCGATGCGCGCGAGAAGCTACGCAGCAAGGTCCGGCCGGACGAAGCCCTGGCCCACCGATACACCGGCGAGGAGACAGAGGCCATCGATGAGCCGGAGACGCCGAAGTCGCGCATCGTCAAGACGAAGCGCTTTGCCATCGAGCCGATGTTCGAAGAAGACGCGCTCGAACGCATGGGCGAGCTCGGCCATCACTTCTTCATCTTCGTCAACGCCGAGACCGAGAGACTATGCGTCCTGTACAAGCGCACCAGTGGTGACTACGGGTTGATCGAACCGGTGATCGGCGGCGAGTACACGCCCGGCCGCAACGGCCATCGGGCCGGCTGACGGCGGCCGAGCCAGGAAGCAATTTCGTCGCCAGAGGGTGGTAGCCGCTTGATCGCCGATCGCGCCGCGGGCGGGGACGAGGGGGTCGCCCCGGGCCCGAGTCGGGCCGCGCGGCTGCAGCTGCCCGGAGGCAGGCGAGCCGGTGCCCACCTGCCATTAGGACTTGGTCTGGCGCGAGTGGCTGAGCGCGCCGCGGAGATTGGCGCGTCGGCCCTGCAGATGTTCAGTGACAACCCAACGGCATGGCGCCGCCGGGTGGGGCCGCCGCCGGGTGCGGTCAGGTTTCGTCGGCGGCTCGAAGAGTTGGACATCCGCCCGGTCGCCATTCACGCCTCCTATCTGGTCAACCTCGCCGGGCCGGACGACGAGCTGTTCGGGCGGTCGGTAGAACTCGTGCGTCGCGAACTCCAGGATGCCCCTCAGCTCGGTGCCAGGTTCATCAACGTGCATGCTGGCTCGCATCGAGGGTCGGGGTTGGAAGCCGGCATCAGACGCCTGAGCGATGGCCTCGATCGCGTCCTGGACGGCGCCCCAGCCGGCACGGACGGCCCCCTGGTCGTGCTCGAGAACTCGTCCGGCGGCGGCCACACCATTGGCTCGACCATCGGCGAGTTGACCCTGATCATGGACGCGGCGGCCAGACGCGGAGTGGACGGACGCCTCGCCTTCTGCCTCGACGCAGCTCACCTGTGGGGAGCCGACTACGACGTCTCAGACCCGGCCGTGATCGATCGTCTGCTCGCGGACTTCGATCGGTTGATAGGTCTCGACCGCCTGGTCATGATCCACCTCAACGATTCCTATGCGGCCCGAGGCTCGCGCCACGACAGACACGCCCACCTGGGCGAGGGGCAGATCGGCACGGCTGGCCTGGCCCACCTGCTCTGTCACCCCGATCTGGACCACGTAGCGTTCTACCTGGAGACGCCCGGGATGGAGAACGGCTACGACGCAGTGAACGTGGCTCGGCTGGGCGACCTTGCGTACGGCCGGCCGCTGACGCCGGGCCCGATCACTGTGTCCGGAGATGTGGACGAAGTCCGTGCGGAGCCAGGTACCGCAGGCCGGCGGTCGACCTGAGGTCGGCTTGAAGGCCCGTCGAGCTAGCTGACTTCGCGGCCGGGTCGGACTCGCGGCGGCATCGGCCGCGCCATGGGGCGAGCAGAGTGGCTCGCCATCGCGGCGGACATCATCGGCGTGTCGCGGCGGTCGTCGAGAAGGCGGCGCGGCTCCATGGATCGATCTTCGGAGCGCATGCCGGCGTAGCCGCGGCCAAATCGTCGCAGCCGCACGGCCAGGTAGTACTCCATGACTTGCCGCACCTGCGGCTCCGAGAGAACCTCGTCGGCACGCAGCGCGTATTCGACGCGGGCGGTTGGGTTCGCGGTTCCGGCCGCGACGGCTCCCAGGTACTGCGGAGCTTCGGCGTCGTCGCGAATCTCGCGAAGACCCTTGGCAAGCTTCGTGGCAGTCCCCAGCGACGGCATACGGTCGCCGCGGATCAACCGAGATATGGTCGAGTGGTCCACGCCAGACTGCTGCGCCAGTTGGCGCTGCGACATCTTCTTGGCTTTGAGCTGGGCCCGCAGCCACTCGTTGAAGGCTCGTCCGCCTTGTCCGCTCATACGCCCGCTCGGCTCCCCGGTACGGTGCATTCTGCTCCGATACTGGAACTATCGGAGCGGGCGGCCAAAGCGTGAATGACCTTTTGGTACCTCACTCGTAACGACTACCGGCGAGGCCGGCAAGGTTACGGCAAGGTTGCTTCGGGCATGTCGCGTCGATCCCGGTCACTCGGACGCAGCCGCACCGGGCACCGTCAATTCGGATCTCGCGACGCCCTGGCTAGCTCCGTCCGGCTACCTCCGTCGCGCGCTCGAGAGTCCCGCCGGGCTGACCGGCGGGATCGGCTCAAGAGGCCGGAATGACCTCTTCGACCTTCATCCCGCCGCCACGCGGCTTGGACGAGATTACGTACGCGATGGAGCCGAGCACGACGATCGAGAAGACGCTGATCATCCGGTCTACGAGCACGATGGCCAGGGCGTGGCTGGGGCTGGCCTTGAACACTCCGGTGAGGACCAGGCCCATGCCGGTCTCGACCGGTCCGACACCACCCGGCGTCAGGGGAATCGCCGTCAGCAGAGAGCCGATCAGGGCGACGAACATGGCGCCCGAGAGGCCCAGATCGACATCTGCGAAGCCGAGGGCGCGCATGACGAAGTACAGGCGAAGGCCTTCGGTCATCCAGATGACGATGGTCAGGACGCCGAACAGCGGCAGGCCCTTGGCGCCGACGGAACCGAAGACGCCTTCCTCAAACCGGTCGTAGAAGTCCACGACCTTGCGCGGCAACGGGAGGCTGGCGATGACCCGGCGGCCGAAGTTCCTCATGACCACGAGAGCGACCAAGAGCAGAACGACCACGATCACACCGATGGCGAAGATCGCCTGGGTCGTGGGCGACAGGTCGTTGAGGCTGCCTCGGAAGCGCCAGTAGCCGGCCAGCAGACCGAGCGCCGCGATGGCGATCAGGTCCAGGATTCTCTCCATGAAGACCGTGCCTAGAGTCTTGGTCGTCGAGACCGGGCTGTTGAGCTTGAGCAGATAGGCGCGGTAGAGATCGCCCAGCTTGGCCGGCACGATGCAGTTCACCAGCCAGGACAGGAACAGGATCTCGGTCCCGTCCTTGACCTTGACTTTGTATCCGACGCCGCGCAGCAGTTTGGTCCACCGCCAACCGCGGAGCGGGAAGCCGATGTAGTACACGACGAAGGCCGCAAGCACGAGCCACGGGTTTGCGTGGCCAATATCCGTCGGCAGCTCGCCAAGGTACTGGCGATTCAGGAAGGCCGCGATGACGATGATCGCCAGCGGCACGACGAACGAGAGAATCGTCTTCGGCTCGCGGAGCCGGCGGATGAGTGACATCTGTTCCGGCGCCGGAACATTGACTGCGACATCGGGGTGGATCAGGGCGTCGGCCTCCTGGCCGAGCGAATCACCGACCGGGTGGTGGTGATGCTCTGGCGACTCTGTCACGTGGGCTCCCCAGGGGTCGGCCGGGTACGGATGCGACCGTTCCCGCGCAAGGATTGGACGAGTTTGGCAAGCGGCGTCCAGGCCCGGACGTAGAAGCTGGCCCGGCCGGGTTGGATGTCGATGTCGGCCAGCGCTGCGAGCAGGCCGGCGGGTGTGCTTGGATCGCCCCAAACCCGACTGTAGGCGACACCGACCTCGAGAACGGTATGCGCGTCGGAGGCGGCCACTCCCGGAAGTGAGCGCTCCCTCGCGAAGATAGCAGCCTGCTCGTTGGCTGTGCCACCGATCACTCGGGCGTTGTAGGCCTCGATCCAATCCACTGAGTCGGCGATGTCGGCAAGGGCGGCGCCGCTCTTGTGGCCGTAGCCGCGGAGTCGATCGAACGGATGCGGGACGCCGACCAGGCCTCCCTGCTCTCGGACGGCCGCGATCGTCTCGAGGGCGGACATGCCCGGCGGCACGACCCTGTCGAGGAAGACCGCGATCAGGTCGCCATCGACCGTCTTCACTTCCTCGCCGACGATGATCGTCAGGCCGTCAGGCGCGGCGTCTCGGGCGCGCAGCGCCCCATCGATGAGGTCGTGGTCCGTTACGGCGAGGTGAGTCAGGCCCCGAGTCGCGGCCGCGCGCACGACGGCGCCGATGCTGGCCAGCGAATCGAAGCTTGCGCCGGTGTGACAGTGCAGGTCGATGAACGCCCGGCTGGCGCCGTACCCCGGCCGATCCTGGGGCGAGGCCATCAGACCTGCGGGCCGAGGTACTTCTTGAAGAAGTCGAAGTGCTCGAGCGCGATGCCGGTCCCGAGAGCGACGCAATGCAAGGCGTTGTCGGCCACGTGGCAAGGCACGCCTGTCACCTGCGTCAGCAGCTTGTCGATGTTGCGAAGAAGCGATCCGCCGCCCGACATGACCATGCCCTTGTCGATGATGTCGCTCGACAGTTCGGGTGGTGTCTGCTCGAGGACGAGCCGCACGGCGCCGATGATCTGCTGAAGCGGCGGCTCCATCGCCTCCATGACCTCGGAGCTCGCGATCGGGATCGTGCGCGGCAGGCCGGCGATCAGGTCTCTGCCGCGGACCTCCATTGTGAGATCGCGCTCGAGCGGCAAGGCCGTACCGATCTGGATCTTGACGTCCTCGGCCGTTCGGTCGCCGATCATCAGGTTGTACTTCTTGCGGACGTAGCTGGAGATGGCCTCGTCGATCTTGTTGCCACCGACGCGCAGGCTGGTGGACACCACGATGGAACCCAGAGAGATGACGGCGATCTCGCTCGTGCCGCCGCCGATGTCGATGATCATCGACCCGGACGGGCCGCTGATCGGCACGTTGGCGCCGATCGCCGCTGCCATCGGCTCTTCGATCAGGTACGCCTCCGCGGCGCCGGCCTTCAGGGCCGCGTCACGAACGGCCCGCTTCTCGACGCTGGTGACGCCCGCCGGGACGCTGATCATGACTTCTGGCTTGCCCCAGCCAAACCGCCGACCCTGCTGGACCCGGTGAATGAAGTGGTCCAGTAGAGCTTCGGTGATGACGTAGTCGGCGATGACTCCGTCCCGCATCGGTCGGATGGCCTGGATGTTGCCGGGCGTGCGGCCGATCATCTCGCGAGCCTCTTCGCCGACCGCCACGATGTGGTTCTGGTCGTCGACGGCTACCACTGAGGGCTCCTGCATCACGATGCCCTGGCCCTTGACGAAAACGATGATGTTGGCCGTGCCCAGGTCTATACCGATCTTCATGCCTGTGGCTAAGTCCCTTCAGCGAGGCGCTCGATTCTGGCCCCGAGTTCCAAGAATTTCGCGTCGATCTTCTCATAGCCGCGGTGTACGTGGTGCGCGCCACCGATTGTGGTTACGCCGTCCGCGGCCAGGGCAGCAAGAATAAGCGACGCGCCGGCCCGGAGATCGCCAATTTCAACCTCGGCGCCATGAAGCCGTGTTGGGCCCTCGATGATGGCGTGGTGCTGGTCCACGATCTCAACTCCGGCACCCATGCGGCGTAGCTCGCCCAGCCACTCGAGTCGATCTTCGAAAACGGACTCATGGACATGGCTGACGCCCGTTGCCTGCGTTAGCAGGACGCAGGTGGGGGGCTGCAGGTCCGTGGCCAGACCCGGATAAGGCTGAGTCTCGACGTTACACGACCGCAAAGGGGTGATGTCGGCGGCCGTCGCGTCCACTTCAATCGCGTCTTTGGTGCGGCTGACCGACACGCCCACCTCCGCCATCACGTTCAGGAACGTGCCCAGGTGGTCGTATGGCGCTCCCTCGAGGGTGATGCGGCCATGAGTGACGCCGGCGGCAACGATGAACGTGCCGGTCTCGATCCGATCGGGCACGACGGAGTGATCGGCTCCGCGCAGCCGGCGGCGGCCCTCGATCTCGATCCGATTTGGCGCGGTCCGCTCGACCTGGGCGCCCATCTTCTGCAGGAACTCGATCAGGTCGTCTACCTCGGGCTCCTGCGCCGCCGGCTCGATGACGGTGTGGCCATCGGCCAGAGTCGCGGCCAGCATCGCATTCTCGGTGCCCATGACGGTGATCTGGGGGAAGTTGACGGGCCCGCCTCGCAAGCGGCCCGGCGCCTTGGCGAAGTAGTAGCCGTTGCGGTACTCGATCTCCGCCCCGAGGGCCCTCATGGCGTCCACGTGGAGGTTGACCGGTCGCCGTCCGATACGGTCTCCGCCGGGGTTGCTGATGATGACCCGGCCGAAGCGGCTCAGCAGCGGGCCCAGCAGAATGAAGCTGGCCCGCATCTTGGCCGCCGCCTCGAGCGGCACGAACAGCCACTCGGCGTCGCCCGAGGCGATCTCGTAGACGTTCGGGGCCGGGTGGTCCACGGTCACGCCGATGTCCCGCAGGACTTCGGTCAGGACGCGGACATCCTCGATCTCGGGCACGTTCGTGAAGCGGCAGCGCTCGCCCGTGAGGGTGGCGGCGGCCATCAATTTGAGGGCCGCGTTCTTCGCCCCGCTGATGCTGACGGAGCCCTCGAGGCGGCGGCCTCCTTCGATCCGAAGCACCTCGCGGGCCACGGGCTCGGGCTTGAACTCCCAATGAAACGGTCGGGCGTCAGCCATCCCCTACTCGCCGGGCGGCTCTTCGCGGGGCCGTGACGCCGCATGACGTGGTGCCTCGTGCTCGCCCCTGGCTGTGGCGCGCGGTCCTCGCTCCGCGACCCGGATCCGGATCAGGGCCCGCTGGAGAGCGGCTCGAGCGCTGGCCAGATCGGCCGGCTCGACGAACCCGCCTTCGAGCACGTGCTCCGCCTCTCGTCGAGCCCGTTCCGCGCGCTCGAGGTCGATCTCAGAAGCCACGTCGGCGGTCTCGGCCAGAACCACGACGCGATCCGGCCGAACCTGCAGGAAGCCGCCGAAGATGGCGAACTCCTGCTCCTGCCCGCCGCTCTTGAGTCGCAGCACTCCCTGTCCCAGCAGCGAGATCAGCGGCGCGTGGTGCGGCAGGATGCCGAGCTCGCCCTCACTACCCGGCACGATCACCTCGTCGACGTCGCCCTCAAAGGCTCGCCGTTCCGGAGTGACGATCTCCAGATGAAGTGGCATCAGCTGATTCCTCGATATCGCGCGGCGCTTGGCCGCCATGCGCCGTCGCTTCGCGCAAAATCGCTTCGCGATTGGAGCGCTACGCGAGCGGCGATGGCGTCCGTCGCCGCGCTGGTCTCATTCATATTCCACTTCGCCCCTGGCTGGGACCGTGGCCGACGGGTGTCGCAGCGATGTCGAGCACCGCCGCCCGAAAGGAGGCGACTCTGACGCGGAGCCAACTCTGTTGGCGTAGCTAAGCGTCGCCGAGTGCAGGGCGGCGGCGGTCGGCAGCGCGTTGATGGTCACTTGGCGAGCTTGGCCGCGTTGGCACGCACGTCGTCCAGGGTACCGGCCAGGAAGAAGGCCTGCTCGGGCAGGTCGTCGACCTTGCCCTCGAGGATCTCCTTGAACGAGGCGACGGTGTCACGGATCGGGACGTAGGCGCCGGGGCGGCCGGTGAAGACTTCCGCCACGTGGAACGGCTGGCTGTTGAAGATCTGGAGCCGCCGGGCCCGGGCCACGGTCGACTTGTCCTCTTCGGACAGCTCATCGATGCCCAGGATCGAGATGATGTCCTGCAGGTCGCGGTAACGCTGCAGGACCCGCTGGACCTCGCGGGCCGTGTCGTAGTGCTCCTGGCCGACGACGTTCGGGTCCAGGACTCGCGACGTTGACGTGAGCGGGTCGACGGCCGGGTAGATACCCAGCTCGGCGATAGCCCGCTCCAGCCGGATCGTGGAGTCGAGGTGGCCGAAGGTCGTGGCCGGCGCCGGATCGGTGTAGTCGTCCGCCGGAACGTAGACCGCCTGGAGCGAAGTAATCGAACCCTTCTTGGTCGACGTGATTCGTTCCTGGAGAGCGGCCATCTCCGTGGCGAGGTTCGGCTGGTAGCCGACCGCCGACGGCATTCGGCCGAGCAGCGCGGAAACCTCGGAGCCGGCCTGGGTGAAGCGGAAGATGTTGTCGATGAAGAGCAGGACGTCGCGGCCTTCCTCATCGCGGAAATACTCGGCCATGGTCAGGGCGGTCAGGCCGACCCGCTGGCGGGCGCCCGGCGGCTCGTTCATCTGACCGAACACGAAGGCCGTCTTGGCGATGACGCCCGAGTCGGTCATCTCCTTGATCAGGTCGTTGCCCTCGCGCGACCGCTCGCCCACGCCGGCGAAGACGGAGTAGCCGTCGTGCTCAGCGGCGACGTTGCGGATCAGCTCCTGGATGATGACCGTCTTGCCCACGCCGGCGCCGCCGAAGACCCCGATCTTGCCGCCCTTGGCGAACGGGCAGACCAGGTCGATGACCTTGATGCCCGTCTCGAAGATCTCGGTCTCGGTCGTCTGCTGGTCGAACGCGGGCGCGGGTCGGTGGATCGGCAGGCGTTCGCTGGCACCCACGGGACCCTTCTCGTCGATCGTCTCGCCGAGGACGTTGAAAACGCGGCCGAGCGTGACCTGCCCGACCGGAACGGATATCGGTCCACCGGTATCGATCGCCTCGACGCCCCGCGCCAGGCCGTCGGTCGTGGTCATGGCGACGCTGCGGACCCAGTTGTTGCCAAGGTGCTGTTGCACTTCGCAGACGATCGTCGCTCCGTCGCCGCGCTTGACCTCGACGGCGTTGTAGATCCCGGGCAGCTGCCCTGCCGGGAATTCGATGTCGACGACCGCGCCGGTGATCTGGATAACGCGGCCGGTGGCCGAGCGGCCGGTTGCGGTGGGGGCGGCGGTCGCCATCGTCTTGTCGGTGCCTCCTATTAAAGCCATGCGGAGCATGGCTCGGTGTCCTAGCGCGCCTGCGCGCCGGACGCGATCTCGATGAGTTCACTGGTGATGTGGGCCTGGCGGGCCTTGTTGTAGCTGAGGGTGAGATCCTCGATCAACTCGTCCGCGTTCTCGGTGGCGTTCTTCATGGCCACCATCTGGCTGGAGAAGAAGCTGGCCGTGCTTTCGAGCGCGGTCTGGTAGAGCCGGGTGCCGACATAGCGCGGCAGCAGCTCATCGAGGACGATCTCGGGGGCCGGCTCGAAGATGAACTGCGAGCCGGGAACGCCACCAAGTCTGGCGCCGGAGGCGCCCTGCTCAGTATCGGGACTGGCCTTGATCGGCAGGAGCTGAACCATATCGGCCCGCTGGACCAGGGTCGAGACGAAACGCGTGAAGACGATGTCGATCTGGTTGTATGTGCCGCCCTCGTACTCGTCCGTGATGAGTCGGGCCAGCGGCAGGATGTCGTCGACGGTCGGCCGATCGCCGAAGCCCGCGAAATGGGCGATGATCGGCACCCGGGCCCGGCGCATCGCATCGCGACCCTTGCGACCCACGCTGACCAGCTCGAGCTCGCCCGGATGCTCCACGATCTCCTTCGACACGAAACGGATGGCGTTGGTGTTCAGGGGTCCGGCCAGGCCTCGATCGCTGGTCACGAGGACGATCAGTCGCTTGCCTTCCTCTCGCCGGTTGAGGAGGGCGTGCTCGTCGCTGTCGAGAACCGCCGCGAGGTCGGCAATGATCTCGTCGAGCAGCTCGGAGTAGGGCCGGGCGGCTAGGGTCGATTCCTGGGCGCGCCGCAGCTTGGACGCTGCCACGAACTGCATCGCCCGGGTGATCTGCCTGATGTTCCTCGACGCATTGATGCGCCTTCGGATGTCTCGCTGGCTTGGCACGCTACTTCTTCCGGCTTCCTACGCGAGGAAAGTTTGGCGGAACTCGACGGCCGCCGCCTCGAGGGCCGCGGCAGTGTCATCGTCGAGGACCTTGGTGGTGGAGAGCTTCTTCATGACGTCCGTCCGCTGCGTGTCGAGGAACAGTACGAATTGCGCCTCGAAGTCGCGCACGCGAGGCGTCGGGATGTCGTCCAGGAGGCCCTTGGTGGCGATGTACAGGATCGCGACCTGGCGCTCCAACGGCACCGGCACGTACTGAGGCTGCTTGATCACTTCGGAGAGCTTCTCGCCTCGGGTGAGCTGATCGCGCGTGGCCTTGTCCAGGTCCGACGCGAACTGCGCGAACGCGGCCAGGGAGCGGTATTGGGCGAGGTCCAGCTTCAGGGGCGCCGCCACCTTCTTCATAGCCTTCGTCTGGGCCGCCGAACCCACGCGCGAGACCGAGATGCCGATGTTGAGCGCCGGGCGCTGGCCGGCGTTGAAGAGGTCGGTCTCGAGGAAGATCTGGCCGTCGGTGATCGAGATCACGTTGGTCGGGATATAGGCCGAGATGTCGCCCGCCTGCGTCTCGATGATCGGCAGGGCGGTCAGCGACCCGCCGCCGTTCTCGTCGCTCATTCGCGCCGCACGTTCGAGCAGGCGGCTGTGGAGGTAGAAGACGTCGCCCGGATAGGCTTCGCGGCCGGGCGGGCGGCGCAGCAGGAGCGACATCTCACGGTATGCCCAGGCGTGCTTGGAGAGGTCGTCATAGACGCACAGCGAGTCCTTGACCAGCTGCCCGTCGATCGTGACGCCGTTCTCCATGACTTCCTCGCCCATGGCGCAGCCGGCGTAGGGGGCCAGGAACTGGAGGGCGGCCGATTCCTCGGCGCCGGCCACGACAACGATCGTGTGCGCCATCGCTCCGTGCTGCTCCAGCACGGCCACGACCTTGGCCACAGTCGAGAGCTTCTGGCCGATGGCCACGTAGATACAGACCAGGCCCTTGCCCTTCTGGTTGATGATCGTGTCGATGGCGAGGGCGCTCTTGCCGGTCTGGCGGTCGCCGATGATCAGCTCGCGCTGGCCGCGCCCGATCGGGATCAACGCGTCGATGGCCTTGATGCCGGTCTGGACCGGCGTATCCACTCCCTGGCGGGTGATGACGCCGGGGGCGATGCGCTCGACCGGTCGGGTGGACGTTGCGGCGATGGGGCCCTTATCGTCGAGCGGACGGCCGAGCGGGTCCACGACGCGACCGAGCAGGGCCGCGCCGACCGGTACTTCAGCGACCCGGCCGGTGGTCTTGACCGTGTCGCCTTCCTTGATGTGTGTCGGGTCGCCCAAAATGACGGCGCCGACGGTCTCTTCTTCGAGGTTGAGGGCCATGCCCATGACGCCGCCGGGGAACTCGAGCAGTTCGGACGAGAGCGCGCCGGACAGCCCGTAGACCTGCGCGATGCCGTCGCCGACTTGGACCACGGTCCCAACGCTGCTCGACTCCGCGCCGGTGTCGAAGCGTTCGATCGTGTTCTTGATGATGCTGACGATCTCGTCTGAGCGAATGGCCATGCCTTCTCCGTTTGCCGGTGTGTGCTCCGGCGAGCCGCGTCTAGCTCGCTCCCTGGACCAGCCGTCCACGCAGCCGCTCGAGGCGACCCCTGACGCTGGCATCGATCAATCGGTCCCCGATCCTGACCGTCAGCCCTCCGAGGAGGGTCGGATCGGTGGCCATGGTGAGTTCTGCTTTCGCGCCGGCGAGCTGCTCCACTCGGGCCGTAACCTGCGCCAGGTCCCCGGCGGAGAGTGGTGCCGGCGTCGTCACGGTCGCGGCAACGATGCCACGAGACTCCCGGACGAGGCCATCGTACTCGGCGCTCACGTCGGGCAGGATTGCGAAACGGCCCCGTTTGGCCAGGAGCAGCGCCAGGTTGCGTGCCTGTGGCGAGACCAGCTTGCCGAGCAGTTGCTCGACTGCCTGGCGACGCTCGCCGAAGGGCACGGCCGGGCTATCAACGGCCCGGGCGACCCGCTCGTCGCGGGCCAGCCCGGCGGCCAGGGCCAGGTCGCGTTGCCACGCGTCGACCTTGCCATCCCGCTCAGCGAGCTGGAAGGCTGCCTCCGCATAGCGCCGTCCGGCGCCGACCTGGTGCATCAGTTCTGCCGCCCGTCCGTCGAACCGCTAGCCGCCAGGAACTCCTCGACGAGACGGCGCTGTCGAGCATCGGTCATCGACTCGCCCACGACCTTGCTCGCGGCGGCGAGTGCCAGGTCGGCGACCTGGGCCCGCAGATCGGCCAGGGCGCGGTCGCGTTCCGCGGTGATGTCGGCGGTGGCCTTGTCACGCAGCCGAGCGAGCTCCTCGCGGGTGGCGGCGATGTCGGCGTCGCGCAGGTCCTGGGCCGACTTCTGGGCCACGGCGATGAGCGCCTGGGCTTCGCGCCTCGCATCGGCGATGACCTGGGTGTGTTCGGCCGCGCCGGCGTCGCGATCCTTGCGGGCCTGTTCGGCGTCGGCCAGGCCTTGCTGGATGCGGGCAGCGCGCTGAGCCAGGATGTTCGCGATCGGGCGGAAGGCGAACATCCAGATCAGTGCCAGGAAGAATATGAAGTTGAGGGCGGCGACGATGACCCAGAAGAAGTTGATCGAGAGGCCCGACGCCTCGGCTGCCGGCGTCGTCGCCGCTGCGGCCGCGAGGAGATTCACGGTACGCGCTCCGTCGACTGCAACCTACTTGAAGAGGGCAACCAGGCCGATGACGATGGCCAGGACGCCGAGGCCTTCGGCGAAGCCGGCGAGGATGATCGCCAGGCCGCGGATCTGGCCGGCGGCGTCCGGGTTGCGTCCGATCGCGTTGCTGGACATGCCGGCCAGGATGCCGATGCCGATGCCGGGACCGATCACGCCCAGGGCCGCCAGGCCGGCTCCGATGTGCTCCATTTGTTGAACCTCCTCTACCCGACCGACGCCGGGTAGTCGAATAGTGGGCGGTCAGGCCGCCTCAGGCTGGGGGTTGTCGGCGCCTTCGAGCACCGTAGATCCTTCCGCAAAATCGCCGGGATGCGCCGGCTTGTGTTCTTCCGACCCGTGCCCCTCGATGGCGATCATGATGAACATGAGCGTCAGCACCGAGAAGATAAGGGCCTGGATCAGGTTGAGCAGGGCTTCGAGGCCGAGGAGCGCCACGGGGACAATGGCGAGTGTCAGGGCAGAGATGACCGCCAGCGCCACCTCGCCGCCGTAGATGTTGCCAAAGAGTCGCATCGCCAGCGTAACCGGCTTCACGAACTCCAGGAAGAGCTCGATGATCCCGACGTAGATGGCCAGCAAGCCGGCCCCGAGGCCGTGGCGAAACTCGCCGAGTGGAAAGAACTTGCCCAAATAGCCACGCAGGCCCAGCCGTCTGAAGCCTTCGCTCTCGAAGATCACGAATGATGTCAGGGCAAGCCCGATGGTGATGTTCACGTCGCTGGTCGGCGCCCGCAGCTGCTCGATCTTGCCGACCGGCGGCACCAGGCCGCTCCAGTTCGAGAAGAGGATGAAGACGAAGAACCCGGCGAAGATCGGGTAGTAGCGTCTGGCCTGCTCACCGCCGATACCCACGGCAAAATCCGAGCCGAACTCGTAGGCCCACTCGACCGCGTTCTGCACCCGGCCCGGGACCATCTTCATCCCACGCGTAGCCAGGAAGGCCAGCAGCAGGATGAGCGCCATCACGATCCACATCGTCAGGATCGTGGAGCTGATGCTGGGATGGAAGTAGACCATCGGCGGGACCGCGGGGGCCGTGGCCGGCGACAGATCCAGCACGATGGCCGGGGGCGGGAACTCGATCACGCTGTTGATGAAGCACGAGGGGAAGTCGCAGGCGTCGCCGGGCTGGCCGCCCTTTGGGAAGGGCGGGACGAACCGGACCGCCAGTATGTCGAGGACGACCACGGCCAGTGCGAGCAGCAGCAGCACCCGACCGGGCGTGAGGAAGCCACGCTTCCTGGCCGGTGACTCCGTTGCGGCGGATCCGTCTTCAGCTTCGCTCTTCTCGGGCATGGTGCCCGGGGCGGTCGTCACACTCGCTCCGCTAGGGCGATGGCTCACGCCACCGCGTCATCGTCGATCCTGTTCGTCCAGGCCCTTGAGGAACCGGACCATCAATCGCCAGCAGCCGATCGCGCCGCTTGCGCCGCCGATCGCGAACCCGACCAGGACGAAGATCGGGATCGTCCCCAGGCGCTGGTCCAGCCAGTACCCGGCGAGCAGGCCCGCCAGTACCGTGAATAGCAGGACGAAGGCGATCTCCGAGAAGAGGGCGATATAGCCAGACGACTTCACGGGGTCGTTCATACGTCTCCCTGGCAGGGCGCCGTGAGTTTAGCAGCCGACCTCCGGCAACGCTCAACCCCCCGATCGAGCCAGCCGGAGGGGCCGCTGCGGGCGTCGCGTCTCGAGACCGTCTGGGCGCGTGGCGTGTAGCCGCTCTTCAGCCGGGTCGGTCCGCGGACGATTGGTCGGGCGGATCGCCGCCACCGTTGGCGTACGAGCTCGCCTCGAGACTCTCCTCGATGGCCCCAGAGCCACCACGCAAACGCTCGATCAGGAAGAGCGCGAGGCCGAAGAGGACGACCAGGCCCAGGAAGGCATACACCTGGCCCCTGCCCGACAGGACCAGCGACAGACACGCCAGCAGGATGCAGGCGCCGTAGATGACCAGCACCGTGCCGCGATGGGATAGGCCCAGGTCCAGCAAACGGTGGTGGATGTGGCCGCGGTCGGCGGCGAATGGCGAACGGCCGGCAGCCGTCCTCCGAACGATGATCCAGAACGTGTCCATGATCGGCACGCCGAGAACCAGCAGCGCGACGGCTATCTTCCCCACTCCCAGGATCGACAGGACGGCCAGTACGTAGCCCACGAACATGATCCCGCTGGTGCCGCTGAAGATCGAGGCCGGGTGGAAGTTCCAGCGCAGGAAGCCCGCCAGCGCACCGGCGAGGATGAAGCAGAACAGCGCCACGTATGGCTCGGGCTGGTCGGTGCCGACGCCAAGGCTGATAGTTCCGAGCGTGACGGCGGCGATGAGGGCGATGCCCGTCGAGAGGCCATCGAGCCCGTCGATGAAGTTGATGCTGTTGACCATGCCGACGATCCATATGACCGCGGCCATGGCACCGATCGCGCCGCCGAGGGCAAGCGTGCCGCTGCTCGCGAGGGGGAAGTTGACGGCGACGACCGTGACCCCGAGCGCGACTGCGGCGGCGGCAAGGGCGAGTTGACCGAGCAGCTGCCAGCGGGCCCGCAGCTGAAGGAAGTCGTCGAGAAGGCCGATCGCCACGGCCAGAACCGCGCCGCCGAGGAGGGCGACGACCCGGCCGGCGCCGACTCCGTCGGTGTCGTCGACGAAGTGCAGGCCGACGGCGAAGTTCAAGGTCAACATGACGATCGAAGCCGCCACGAAGCCGGCGGCGATGGCGATGCCGCCGCCTCGCGCGACCGCCTGGGTGTTGACGCGGCGGGCTTCCGGCCGATCGACCATGCCCCGCTTCCTGGCGTAGGCCCGGACGAGCGGGGTCACAGTCAGCGTGATCAGGCAGGCCAGAACGAAGCCGACGACGAGCGCCGGAAACGCACGCATGGCCTCGTCCGGGTCGTTCATGGTCGAGCCACGGCGTCCGGGTCGGGGCCCCTGGCGGACTGCGGCAGGGACGGCGTGGTCAGTCCTCCCGTAGTCCGGGGACCGGGAAGCGGGCGCAGATGTCATGCACTACCGTCGCCAGCCTGGCCTGCTCGGCCGGATCGTCGCGAGTGGCGATGGCAGACACGATCGTCTCGCCGATGAGTCGCATCTCCGGTTCGCGGAAGCCGCGACTGGTGGTGGCGGGGGTTCCGACGCGGATGCCCGACGCGGTGTTGGGTGGGTTCTTGTCGAACGGGATGGCGTTCTTGTTGACCGTGATGCCGATCTCGTCGAGGAGGTGCTCGGCTTCCTTGCCGGTCACGCCGAGTGGCGTCACGTCGACCAGCATGAGGTGGTTGTCGGTGCCGCCCGAAACGACGCGAGCGCCCCTCTCGGCGAGAGTGGCCGCCAGGAGCTTGGCGTTGGCGATGGTCTGACGCTGGTCGTCGCGGTACTCATCGGTGGCGGCGAGTTTGAGCGCCACGGCCTTGGCGGCGATGACATGCATCAGCGGGCCGCCCTGCGTGCCGGGGAAGACGCTCTTGTCGACGGCCTTGCCCAGGTCCTCGCGGCAGAAGATCATGCCGCCGCGCGGACCGCGCAGCGTCTTGTGCGTGGTGGTGGTCACGATGTCGGCGTGGCCAAAGGGAGTTGGGTGGAGGCCGGCCGCCACGAGTCCGGCGATGTGGGCCATGTCCACCATCAGGAACGCCCCGACGTCGTGGGCGATCCTGCCGAGTCGCTCGAAGTCGATGGTGCGCGGGTAGGCGCTGGCTCCGGCGACGATGAGCTTGGGCTGGACTTCGGCAGCTTGCTTCTCGAGCGCGTCGTAATCGATCTGCTCGGTCGTTGGGTCGACGCCGTAGGCGTGGACCTCGAACCACTTGCCGCTGAAGTTCACCGGCGAGCCATGCGTGAGATGGCCGCCGTGAGCCAGGTTCATGCCCAGGATCTTGTCGCCGATATTGAGAACGCTGAGATAGGCCGCCATGTTGGCCTGGGCGCCGGAGTGGGGCTGCACGTTGACGTGCTCGGCGCCGGGGAAGAGAGCGAGGGCCCGCTGCTGGGCCAGGATTTCGACCACATCCACGAATTCGCAGCCGCCGTAGTAGCGCTTGCCGGGCAGGCCCTCGGCGTATTTGTTGGTCAGCGGCGTGCCCTGGGCTTCCATCACCGCAGCGAACGTGTAGTTCTCGCTCGCGATCAGCTCGATCTTCCAGCGCTGGCGATCGGTCTCGCCGCGAATGGCCGCCCACAGCTCGGGGTCGACATCGGCCAGCCGGGCCCAGGCGATCCCCTCTCGACGTGCGATCGTCATGGTTGCTCCTTACTGCTCCGGGTTCGGGCGGATCCTCGTCTCCGCCGGCCGGCCAGCGCCGCCGCCTGGCTCTCGCCGACCATCCTCCACGGTTCCACGCCCGGGGTCGCCCCTATTGTCGCCGATGCCGGGTTCGGCCGTCGCTCCACCGTAGAGCCGTCAGAGAGCGTGCTGGAGGCCCGCGGCTCGGAGAGAGTCGACAAGCTCGGCCGTGGCCACGGCCCCCGCGCGCAGGATCCGCGGCACGTCGCCTGAGCAGTCGACTACGGTGGACGGCATTCCCCCGCGAGCCGCGCCGCCGTCCAGAATCAGATCGATTCGGTCGCCCAGCTGGGCCATGACATCGGCGGCGTCGCGGGCGTCCGCCCGGCCGGAAAGGTTGGCCGAGGTGACCGGCAGCGGCCCCAGCTCGCGGGCCAGGGCGCGAGGAGAATCGTGGGCGGGCAGCCGAACACCGATCGTGGCCGCTCCGGCGGTGAGCTCCGGAGGCAAACCCGCGCCGGCAGCCTGCGCCAGCACCAGGGTCAGGCCGCCCGGCCAGAACCGCTCCGCCAGGACGCGAGCCACCGGCGTCAGGACGCCGACCGATACGGCCTGTTCGAGATCGGCGACCAGCAGCACGATGGCCCGATCGAGCGGGCGATCCTTGGCCGCGAACAGCCTTGCCAGCCCGTCTGGCGCCTGGAGCGCTACACCCACGCCGTAGACNNGCACGCCCCGTGGCGTCGTCGGGGAGCAGCCGGACCCGCCCGGGCCGCGGGCTCCGGCGCGTCACCGTCGGCCGGCCCCGGCGCCGCGTTGCCCGGTCGAGCCCGCGCCGCGATCGCTCGCCTGGAAGCCGACTTCAGCCAACTTGATCCCAGCCGTCGGGCAGGCTCGGAATCGTCCAGTCGGAAGGCGGGCGCCAGTCGTTCCAACTTCCATCGAACGGGACGACCCCCCTCGCGATGTCGTCGACCACCTGCTGCGCCTCCTGAGTAATGGCACGGGCTTGCTCCGGCGAGAGCGACCCAATGATCTGGGCTTGCTCCAAGTGGTCGCGGTCCTTCCATCGCCAATCCCTGTCCGGCGAGACCACGATGTCCAGCTCGTGATCGAGGAAGTCGAAGCCGAGACTCGTTCGCCTGATGGGTTCCTGCATGTTCACATACCAGCCGACGAACCGCCGCTCCGCATCCCATAGCACATGGACTGCGTGGGCCTTTCCGGGAGCGATCAGGAAGACTGTGTCGCCCCGGCCCCAGACGGCGTCGTCCAGTCGCCAGGGGCTGAGGTCAGCCTTGCAGTGCAACAGGTCGGTTGCCGCATCACATGGAGCGCAGACCTTCCAGGGAGTGTCACGGCACATGGACAGCGCCACCAGGTCCGGGGCATCTCGGATCACGGTCACCGGCTTTGCCGTCCAAACCTTGCCGTGCGTCACTTCGCGGTAGAGGATCTGGCTACCTTTCGACCACATCCGACGGTTCCCCTTTGCTCCCCTTGCCACCAATGCCTCACGGCCTATGCCGCCCGGCGTGGCCATGCCACGCGGTCAGCGCCGCTCCACCTTGACCCCGTGCACGTTACGCGGCCCGTCCGCCGAATGCCATCCGTCGAGGGCAATGCGCTCGATCATCTGGGCCGCGCC
>PLNK01000163.1:0-2198 GCA_003142755.1 Chloroflexota bacterium
TTCCCGGACAGATCGAGCATTGAGCTCCTCCTCGTTGGTGTTGCGCCGACACTCGGGGCGCCGGCGCGGCGATCTCTACGGAGTTGTAGTCGGCGAGGCTGCCCCGGCGCGGACCCACTCCAGGGCCGGCGGGAACGGATTGACGGGCTCCAAATAGCCCGGCATGACCGAGACGTCCGCGGGTCCGATGCCCGCAGCCCGAGCGGCGGCGGCCGGATCGGCGGTCCATTCGAGGGTGATGGCACCCGACGTCAGGCCGGCCCCGAAGGCCACCAGCAGCAGCCGATCGCCCTTCTTGACGCGGCCCGCCGCCACTGCCTCGCTCAGAGCCAGCGGAACCGAGGCCGCAGACGTGTTGCCGTAGCTGCCCACGTTCACGAAGACCTTCTCCATCGGGAAGTCGAGAGACTTCGCCAGGCCCTCGATGATCCTCAGGTTGGCCTGGTGAGGGATTACGAGGTCCAGGTCCGCCAGCCCGATCCCGGCCTTGGCGAGGGACTTCGTGGCGGTGGAGCCCAGGGTCCGGACGGCCATCTTGAACGTCTCGGTGCCCTTCATCTTCATGTAGTGCTCGCCCGCGGCGATGCTCGCCTCGCCCGTCGGTCGCGACGCGCCGCCGGCCGGCAGCCAGATGAAGTAGGCACCCGACGGTTCGGTCGTCATCTCGATGCCGAGCGTCCCACCGGGCTCGTCGGAGGCGGACAGAACCGCTGCTCCGGCGCCGTCACCGAACAGGATGCACGTGCCTCGATCAGTGAAGTCGGTGCAGCGGCTTAGCGTTTCGGCACCGATCACCAGGACGTGCTTGGCCATGCCGCTGGCGACGTAGGCGTGGGCCGTGGCATAACCGAACACGAACCCGGAGCAGGCCGCGGCCAGGTCCATCGCCGCGGCGCGCTTGTTGCCGATTGCGCCCTTCACGAGCGCGGCCGTCGACGGCATCGGATAGTCGGGCGTCAGCGTCCCAACGAGGATGAGATCGATGTCGTCCGGTTGGAGTCCGGCCGTCGCGATCGCTCGAAGCCCGGCCACCGCGGCCATGCTGGCGGTCGTTTCGTTCGGGCCGGCGATGTGGCGTTCGCGGATGCCCGTGCGCGAGACTATCCACTCGTCGGACGTATCGACCATCTTCTCCAGATCGGCGTTCGTCAGGACCAGGCTCGGCGCGTAGGCACCCCAGCCGGTCAGGTGGACACCGCTGACGGGACGCGCCGTCACGGCTCGACCTCGATGAGCGGCTGCTTGGCCTTCACGAGCTTGCCGGTTTCCGCGACAACTCGGACGACGGTACCCGCCTGATCCGACTTGATCTCGTTGAACAGCTTCATTGCCTCGATGAGGCCGATCACATGGCCAACCGTGATGCGCTGTCCGGGGGTGACGTATGGCGGCGAGGTGGGCGACGAGGAGGAGTAGAAGATGCCCGTCAGCGGCGCCTTAACGAACCTGGACGTGGGGCTCGGCGCCGCGTCGCCGGCTGCGGACGTGCCGGACGCTTCCGAGCTTCCAGCCGGTCGATCCGAGCCCGGACCCACCGCAACCGCGACCGAGGCGACCGCTGCCGGGGCAAGGGCCGCGGGCTTGCGCAGGACGATCCCCGTCTCGCCGGCCTGCACCTCCAGCTCGATCATGTCGCTTCGATCGAGAAGCGCTCCGAGCTTGTCGATGAGACTCATCAGAGACGCCGTTTCCGGCGACATCGCCGGCTGCTCGGCCGGACCCTCAGGCGCCGCGGCCTGATTGGCNNCCGCCAAAACCGAACGAGTTCGAGACCGCGACATCGATCTCGCGGTGGCGGACCACGTTGGGTGTCAGGTCCAGGCCGGCAGCGGCTGGGTCGGGGTCCTCGAGGTTGATCGTGGGCGGGACCAGCCCCGTCCGAAGGCTCATGATCGTCGAGATGGCCTCGACCGCTCCTGCGGCCCCGAGCGTGTGCCCGATCATGCTCTTGTTGGCGGTGATGCTGACCTGACCGGCCCGCTCGCCAAAGAGTGTCTTCATGGCCTCGAGTTCGCGCGGGTCGCCTTCGGGAGTGGAGGTGGCGTGGGCGTTGACCATCGTCACGTCATCGACGCTCAGACCGGCCTTCTCGAGGGCCCGGCGAATGGCCCGCACCGCACCGGCTCCACCCGGGGCGGGCAGGGTGATGTGCGAGGCATCGGCCGTGGCGCCGTAGCCGACGATCTCGGCGAGCGGCT
>PLNK01000163.1:2212-4343 GCA_003142755.1 Chloroflexota bacterium
CCGCCGGCGAGCATCACGTCGGCATCGCCACGTCGAATCGTTTCCCACGCTTCGCCGATGGAGTGGCCGCCGGTGGCGCAGGCGGACACGACGCTGAAGTTCGGGCCCTGCGGTCCGAAGAAGATGGCGATGACGCCCGCGGCCAGGTTGATGATGGCCATCGGCACCAGGAAGGGCGACATCCGGTCGGGACCCTTCTCGCCCATCAGCAGGATCTGGTCGGCCAGGGTCNNGCCGGCAGGCCGGCCTGGTCCATCGCCTGGCGGGCGGCCACGAGGGCCAGCTGGACGTAGCGGTCGTTGCGGCGCTGCTCCTTGCGATCGAGGACCGCGGACGGATCGAAGTCCTTGACTTCGGCCATGATCCGGGTCGTCAGGCGGGAAGGATCGAATTGGGTGATCAAGCCCACTCCGGACCGGCCGGCGATCAGCCCCGCCCAGGTCGATTCGACGTCAAGTCCGAGCGCGGTGACCGCACCCATGCCGGTGACTACGACCCGCGGAAGAGCACTCAACTCCATATTCCTCATCTAGATGCTTTCGCTGGGCGAGTTGACCGCACCAGCGTTGCGAAGCAACGCTTAAGGCGACGGGCGGCCGGGACGCCTTCGGCGCCCGCCGCCTTGCGCATCGCCTGCGGCGATGCGGTCTCCGATCCGATGCCCCTCATCGAACGAGTTTTCCTGTGCGGATGGTGGCGGCCCGGTAGACGTCGCCGGGGAGGCCGCGCGCCGAGACTGCGTCTGAGGCCGCCATGACGTCGTAGTTGGTCCGGTGGATCTCGGCCTTGATGGTGCCGTCCTCGATCTCGATCAGGGCCCAGGTGGCGGTCGGATCGCCGTCGAAGACGTAGCCTGCGCTGCCGACGTTGACGATGGTCCGCCAGCCGATCTCACGAACCTCGGGCAGGTGGGTGTGACCGCACACGATGACCTTGGCGTCGGTGCCGCTGACGCGCTCGATGGTGACGACCGGATCGAGGTCGGCGCCGAGACCGTCGGTCAGCGACCCGGGGGAGGCGTGGCAGAAGAGGACCAGGTCACCGTCAGGTGACACGTCATCTCCGACGCGCAGGCGCCGCTCCGACGGCAGTCGGCGCAGATAGTCGATGCCGTCGTCGCCGATCTGATCGCGAGCCCACTCCGCGGCAGCTATGTACGAGTCGGGCGGTCCCTCGGTGAACCACGGGAAGGCGGCCGTGTAGTCGCCGTCGGCCACCGCCATGTCGGTGTTGCCGAGCGTCACGAAAGCGCCGGCCCGCTGCAGCTCCTGGACAAGGGCCAGCGTGCCGGCCGGGTCGGGGCCGTTGAAGACCAGGTCGCCGCAGATCGCGACGTAGTCCGGGCGAGCCGCGTCGACCGCCTTGTGGACGGCGGCCAGAGCGGGCAAGTTTCCGTGGATGTCGGCCAGAGCGGCAATTCGAACCATCAGCGGAGTGCGCTCTCGGGGGCGATGATGAAGCTCAGCTTGGCATCGCATGCGACGTCGCCGTCGACCGTCGCCACGCCGTGGCCGCGCCCGAACTTGCTGCCGAGCCGCTCCATCGTCACCTCGAGGCGGAGCTGATCGCCGGGCGTGACGATCCGCTTGAAGCGGCACTCGTCGACCGCCGCGAAGAGGCCCAGCCGATCGCCGAAGCCCGGCTGCTGGGCGACGAAGACGCCCATCGTCTGGGCCAGGGCCTCGATCTGGAGCACGCCGGGCATGATCGGCTGGCCGGGGAAATGGCCCTGGAAGAACCACTCGGTGGCCGTCACCGACTTGAGGCCGACGATGCGCTTGGCCTCGACGTCGTACTCCACGATCCGGTCGACCAGCANNGGATCACCTGGTTTGGCTCGTTGGTCGCGGTCTCTGTCACGGGGCGGCTCCTGGTGGCGGTGAGCGGCGGCTCAGCGGTTGCCGGCGGCGACGAACGGAGCGCTGCCGACACGGTCGAGCAGCCCCGTGGTCACCTTGCCGTCGATGAAGACCTGGTTGGCGAGGATGGCGCGGTGCAGTTCGATGTTGGTTATGACGCCATCGACGAGCAGCTCACGCAGCGCGGCATCGCCTCGGGCAATGGCCTGGTCCCGATCGGGAGCCCAGACGCAAAGCTTTCCGAGGAGCGAGTCGTAGTAGGTCGGGATGTC
>PLNK01000163.1:4368-4886 GCA_003142755.1 Chloroflexota bacterium
CCGGCCGCGATCTTGATCTGCAAGGCAACCATGTCGATGCCGGTGCAGAGCTCGGTGATGGGATGCTCGACCTGGACGCGACAGTTGATCTCGATGAAGTAGGCATCTCCCTTGCCGTCGACAAGGAACTCGAGCGTGCCCAGGTTCTCGTAACCGGCGGCGGCGACCGCCTTGACGGCTCGCTCGCAGATATCCTGGCGGGCGGCGTCGGTGAGTGACGGGCTGGGCGTCTCTTCGAGGAGCTTCTGGTGGCGGCGCTGCACGGAGCAATCGCGCTCGCCCATGTGGATGGCGTTGCCGAAGCTGTCGACCGCAACCTGGACCTCGACATGGCGGCTGTCGTCGAGGAACTTCTCCAGGTAGAGCGAGTCGTCGCCGAAGCCGGCCATTGCCTCGGAGCGGCTGACCTTGAACGAGGACTCCAGTTCGAGCGGCGTTCGGACCAGGCGCATGCCCTTGCCGCCGCCACCCGCGGACGGCTTGATCAGGACCGGGTAGCCGATCCGCTCGGCTTCCTC
>PLNK01000068.1 GCA_003142755.1 Chloroflexota bacterium
CTGCCGTGCCGGCCGCTGCCGTAGTGCCGGCCGCTGCCGTAGTGCCGGCCGCTGCCGTGCTTGCCGCTGCCGTGCCGGCCACGCCGGGGTCGCCCGTAACGGCCGTTCCTGCGCCGACGACATCTTCGACATGGACCGCGTCGACGCCACCAGCATCCACTGCAGCCGCGACGTCAACGTCTGCCCTGCCGTTAGCCACTGGCCGCCCCCTGGCCGCGGATCCCCGGCCGGCATCGTCGCCCCTCCCCGCAGAAGCCCCTCCCGTCACCGCCGCGCCGGCACCCTCAGCCGCCCAGGCCGCGGCGCCTGCGCCGATTCAGCTGGGTGAGACTGGCGCGCCATCTACGGCTCGCCTGAGTGAGACTCAGGCTCCGCCAGCCAGCCCGGCCGACCTCTCGGCCACTGCCGACCTCTCGGCCACGGCCGACCCTGCCTCAGCCTCCCGTCCGACGATCGAGTCCCTTCGGTTCGCCCAGCCAGCGGCGCCACTTCAGTCGGCCGCGCCAGAGGCGGGTCCCGTTCCGACCGTGACCAGCCTTCCTGGCGCACCAGGTGTCTATTCCGGAGCATTTCCCGGCCTCGGCGCGCAGATCCCGAGCAACTGGGCATCGGTGGCCGTCCCAGTGATCGAGAAGTCTCCTTCCGCGAACGCTGTACCTGCGGTCGCGACGACACCCGGGCAGCCGGCGGACCTGCCGCGGCCCATCGCGCCGCAGCCGGCAACTGCCGGGGCGCAGCCAGGCACGACGCCGACACCAGCGCCCCAGACGGCTGGCTACGTCGTCGTCAGCCCTGCCGCGGGCTCGGCGGCAGCGTCCGGCAAGATATCGAGCGCCCCCGCGTCGCAGGCTGGCGTTCCGACGACTGGCCAGCCGATGGCCGTCCCGGCGGCGTTGACCCCGACCTCTCCCACTGCTACAGGCACCCCGACTGCCCAGACCCTGGCGACAACCGCCCCGGCGACAACCGCCACGGCCGCCGCGACGCCGGCGGCATCGGCTCAGTCGCCTGTAGATCCCGTGACTGCCTCGATGCAAGCGGTCGTTGCCGCCTCGACGCCCCCCGCATACGCCACGCCGACCCCCGATGCGGCGTTGATCCTGCCGCGCGTCATCCAACACGGCGGTCCATCGTTCATCGCGACGGCGTACGCCTCCCACGGCACGGGCGCGGCCACGGCCTCGGCCCTGTCCTCGCAGGTCGCACCAATCGGGGGAGCGGCTTCGACCGGGACGTCGACTGATCAACAGGAGAGCTCAGGCTCGGCGTCGCGGTCAGATGCCTCAGCGGCCGCTGCGGACTCGACCGCGACCACGACGACGGGCGGCGCGTCCGTCCTACCGGCCTCCGACGCGGCCTCGGCCCTTTCGGCGGCCGCCGCAGCGGCGAGCGCTGCCTCCACGCCTGCCATTGCCGAGACGGTCGCAGGCAGCCGGCCGCCGGTTGATCTCGCCGACGCGGCGGACAGGCTGATGAACCAGGTGGTTCAAACCGTCCACATCTACCAGACCACCGCCGGGCCGTCTCTCGAGGCTCGCGTCAGCGACGCGAACCTCGGCGACGTCCGACTGGTCGTAACCGGTCGCGTTGGCGAGATCGTGCAGGCGCAGCTCATTGTCCATGACCGCGCCACGGCCGACGCGATCACGGCCGCCGCTTCCCGACTGAGTGCGACGAGCGATGCCCTTGCCGGGGTAAGCGTCACCGTCCGAAGCGACGGTGAGGGTTCTGCCACGGGCGGGCGCGCCGGCAGTAACGCCTTCGAGGCCGCCGGCTGGACGGGCGGTGGCGGATATGGCACGGGCAACAGCTCGGGTGGCAACGGAGGCCACGGCGGAGGTGTCGGCGATCAGAACGCCGCAGGTGCCGGCAACGGCGCGGGTGGCGGAGCCGGAACGGGCGACGCCTCGCGCGGAATGCCGAGGCCGGCACCTATCGCTCATCCAGACACAGCCCGACCAAATCTACCGATGCCGCGGTCGCCGCTCCGCGGCGGATCTTCCCTCGACATCAGAGCTTGACGGAGTTCAGCGATGACGATCAACCCGACCAGCTTCTCGCCCTTCTCTTCGTTCGGGACAGGGTCGGCCACTGCCAGCGCCTCGACCAGTTCGGCCAGCACGGCCAGCACGGCCGACACGACCGGCACTACCAGCACGGCCGGCACCAGCAGCGTCGACACGCTCTCCTCGAGCGGCTCCAACGGGATCGGCCTGAGCAGTAGTGACTTCATGAATCTCTTCCTGGCCCAACTCCAGAACCAGGATCCGACTCAGCCGGTCGACGACTCGGCGATGCTCGGCGAGCTGTCGCAGATGACCGAGATCCAAACGCTCCAGGGTGTTCAGACGGCCCTCCAGGGATCTCAGCTCGCGCAGAGTTCGGCCCTGATCGGCAAGAACGTCACCGGAATCGACGTCAACGGCACCGCGGTGAACGGGGTCGTCACCTCGGTCACTCAGTCGACCGACGCCGGCCTGGTTCTTCAGGTCGGCAGTCAGTACATCAAGCCCGATAGCGTCACCGCTGTGACCACCCCGGCTACCACCGGGACCACGGGCACCAGTTCCTAGACCTTGCGGCCAGGGCCGCCCAATCGACAGGAGGTGATCGCCACGATAGATCCCATCGGACCCGACCTGGCGTTAGGGAGCGGAGGTCCCGTCAGAGACCCGAGCCAGACGCCAAGCTCGAGCCCGCTCGGCCAGCCCACCTCGGAAGCGCCGCCGTCGGATGGCGGGCAGGCTTTCCGGGATGCGCTGTCGGCGGCCGCCGATGAGCACTCGCTCCAATTCTCGGAGCACGCCCTGAAGCGCGTCGAGCAGCGTCAGATCCCCCTTCAGGGGGACCAGATGGATCGGTTGCAGAAGGCCATGGACACCCTCAGCCAGCGCGGCAGTCGGCAGTCCCTGGTGATGCTCGACCAGTACGCCTACGTCGTCCACGTACCCAGCCACACCGTCGTCACGGCCGTGGAGCCGAACCAGAGCAAGGAGCGGGTCTTCACCCAGATAGACAGCGTCGTCATCGCCTGACGGTCTCTCGCTATACCCGACTGTTCGGGTCACGAAAACGACAGTCCGCCGCGTGAGCCAGGTCGATAGCCGGACCTCTCTGAGGAAGCTGGCCTGGCCGCGGACTCCATAACGCGTCGCGCCATGAGCGTGGACGCCAGCTTCCAGGAGGCATCGGATGCTTCGCTCAATGTTCTCGGCCATCTCGGGCCTGCGCGGCCATCAGACCATGATGGACGTCATCGGCAACAACATCGCCAACGTGAACACGGTCGGCTTCAAGTCCGGCCGCGTTAACTTCCAGGACATCATGTCTCAGACCCTCCACGGCGCCACGTCCCCCCAGGGCGGTCTCGGCAGCATCAACCCGGCCCAGATCGGTCTCGGAATGACGGTCGCCGGCATCGACGTTCTGCAGACGCAGGGCAACCTTCAGTCGACCGGCAAGACGACCGACATGGCGATCCAGGGTGACGGTCTCTTTGTCGAGTCAGATGGCACGAACACGTACTACACGCGCGATGGCGCATTCGACATCGCCCTAGACGGCTCCCTGGCCAACCCGGCCAGCGGCATGAAGGTCCAGGGCTGGCAGGCCGACGCCGCAGGCGCCGTCGACATCACCCAGCCGATCACCAACATCGTCATCCCGATCGGCCAGCGCACCACCGCCCAGGCGACCTCGACCGTGACCCTGAGCGGTAACCTGGACGCCGGCGCGGCGGATGCCACGGCCGTGCCGACGACGATGACGGTCTTCGACAGCCTTGGCATCGCCCACTCGGTCAAGGTCACCTTCACCAAAACGGCGGCCAATACGTGGAGCTGGGCCGTCGCCAAGGATTTGACCGACACGGGTATCGCGGTCGCCCAGACTCCCTACGATGCCGGCCCCCCAGTCGTGCAGGCCGTCAACAACGGCACGCTGACCTTCTCCACGTCCGGCATTGAGACGACCTCGACCGGCTCGCTGAGCTTCACCTTCCCGGACGGCGCCAAGGCGACCACGCCGGCGATCAGCTTCGCTCAGATGAGCCAATTCAGCGGCGCCAGCCAGCCGGCCGGCCAGACGGATGGCTTCACCTCGGGCACCCTGACCACCTTCGCCGTCGGCGATTCCGGTGAGCTCACTGGCGTGTACTCCAACGGCTCGACCCAGGTATTGGGTCAGATCGCACTGGCCAGCTTCCTGAACTCGGCCGGGCTCGCGCGAGCCGGCCAGAACAATTTCGCCGCCACCTCCGCATCCGGCTCCGCCAACATCGGCAAGGCCGGCACCGGCGGCCGCGGCACCGTGACCACGGGCGAGCTCGAGATGTCGAACGTCGACCTGGCCACGGAGTTCACGGGGATGATCACGGCGGAACGTGGCTTCCAGGCCAACAGCCGTGTCATCACCACCTCGGACGAGATGCTCCAGGAGCTCGTGAACCTGAAGCGCTAGCAGTCGATCCGCCTCGGCGGAACGTGTGAAAGTGGTGGCCGGGCCGGCTCAGGGCCGGCCCGGCCACCACCCACGGCACCAGTTCCGGCCGATACCTAACCAGGCATCAATCAATGACGCAGGGATTCGCGTGAAGACCGGAAAGCTACTCCTGGCGAGCGGCGCGCTCGCATCGCTGCTCACGCTGACGCTCTTGGGCGCCGTTCTGGCGAATGGCGTCGGTGACCTGTACGTCGCCAGCTCGGCGGGCGTGCTCGAGGTCCACGTCAAGACATCAACTGTCGTCAGCACGATCCCGATGGTCCCGACTCCGCAGTCGCTGGCCTTCAGCCCGGACGGCCATACCCTCTATGTCAGCGGTGGCGGAAGCAGCGTCGCCCCCATCGACATCGTCACGTTGGACGTCCAGGCAGCTATCACCATGCCTGGCCCCGTCGCCGCGCTGGCGTTCCCGGCAGGTCAGGTCCTGGTCGCGGCGATGCCTACCCGGCGTACCCTCGCGTTCGCCGTGATTCACGGCGGGGCCGTGACAGAGAGCGCCCAGCTCCCCGGCGCGGGTAATCTGCTGGCGGGCGACCGCCGAGATGCGCGCGCGGCCGTGGCCGAGGCCGGCAAGAGCTGGCTCGATGTCGTTGATCCGGCCACGTCGACGCTCAAGAAGACGACTGTCGCCGGAAGCATCGTGGCCTTGTCGATCGACCGCGACCATGGCGGCGTCCTGGTCGCGACTCAGAATCCCAGCACCCTCATTCGCGTCGATCTCACGTCGCTGGTTGCGACCTGGACCGTCAATCTGCCGGCCGCGCCGGTCGCCGTCGCGTCGTTGGCCTCGACCGTCGTGGTCGGTGGCGGGACGAGCCTGTGGAAGGTCGATGGCAAGACCGCGACCGCCTTCGCCACCGCCAGGCAATCCGTACTGTCACTGGCGGCCAGCGATGAAGGCTCGATCCTGCACGTCGCCGAGGCGACCGCCATCGAAGTCTTCGATTCAACCGGCGGGCTGCAGCGCACACTCGAACTCACCAGCGACCGCGCGCCCGTGTTCATGGCCGCGGTACCGACCGGCTCGTCGCTCTTTCTGGGTCAGGGCGCCTTGGGTGCCTCGCCGTCCGGCGCCGCCGGCGCAACGATGCCGGGCGTGATCGCGACGCCGCAACCGCCCACGACGTCCACGGTCGTTGACACGGCCCGATCCATCGTTGGCTACCCGCCAGTCCAGGGTGCCCTGGTGGTGGCCGCGGCGATCCTGTTCGCGTGCTGGCTCTTCATCCGCTGGTACGACCGCCGGGCCGCCCGGTCCAGATAACGATCGCCGGCCGGGCGGCCAATCTCTTGGCTGCCGCCTGATCCCGGGTCTCGCGCAGGGTGCACGGTCACGTCTTCGGCACACCTGCGGGGAGCGGGCGAGGGTCAGGCGGGCTGGACGTCGAAGATGGAGAGCAGCTCCGAGAACGACTCGCGAACCGATGAGGTCCGCTCGTCCCAGCGCTCGCGCGTGATGTTGAGCGCCACCAGAACGGTGTCACCCTCGAGCTGCTGGTCCGCGGCATCCACCACGGTTGGGTAGCTCAGCTCCCGGACCAGCACGTCGGCGCCGGCGATCAGGGCGCCCAGCGAGCCGGGGCTCGGTACGTGGTGGTCCCACAGAACCCGGGCGATGACCGGAGGCAGGTTCCATTCGTAGGCGAAGACGGCACCGACGTCCTGGTGGGTCGTGCCCGCCAGCTCGATCTCCATCTCCAACTGCCCGGCGGCATTGCGCGCGTCATGAGCGTGCGGGTCGAGCAGATAGCTCGCGTAGCGCTCCCCGACGTCGTCGAGCAGATAGACGTGGCCGAGGTCGTGGAGGAGTCCGGCGGCGAAGGCCGTGTCCGGATCCGCCGATCGCGACATCTGGGCCAGCGTCTTGCCGACCACGGCGGCGCGGACCGCATCGCCGGTGAGTCGGGCGGCGGCCAGAGCCTCGCGCGGCGACCGGTTGCCGGCTCGCCGCGACACGATGAGCGAGGTCAGAACCAGCTGCCGCAAGACCGTGTCGCCCAGCAGGGCGACGGCTCGCGAGAGCGTGGTCACCGGCTCGGCCGGGGCGTAGAAGGCGGAGTTGGCCATCCGCAGGACGCGGGCGGCGAGGGCAGGGGAGCCGTCGATCAGCTTGGCCAGCTGGCGCGCGTTCGAGTCGCCCTGTCGCAGCTGCTGCTCTAGTCTGAGGAGGCTGGCGGACGGGCTGATTGCGTGCGCGTGCTGGACGATCTGCCGCGCTCGGTCGAGGGTGGTGCTGGTCAAGACTTCCATCGGTGGAGGTGTCGGCGCCTCGCTCGCTGGCTTGAACACTGAGGTCACCCCTTACGCCGCACTTCGGCGGCCATGCTCACCGAACCATCAGCGCCGAGGTCGAGTCCCAGAGGTAGGACCAGCGCGGGCCAACCGCGTCCGCATCGGCCCTAGTGAGGATTCCTGGCCGAACCATAGGATGATGCTTCACGAAAGCGGGGATGTCACAATCTGGCCATGGCGCTAATCGAGACGGCGAGTCTCTCCAAGTACTACGGATCGGTCAAGGCCCTGGATGGCCTGGACCTGCAGGTGGAACCCGGCATCATCGGCCTGGTAGGGGCAAACGGTGCCGGGAAGAGCACGCTCCTGAAGATCCTGCTGGGTCTATTGACTCCCACCAGCGGTCGGGCCTCGGTGCTGGGCATGGACTCGGTGACCGACACTCGTGCCATCCGTCAGGTCGTCGGCTACATGCCCGAGCATGACTGCCTGCCGCCCGACGTGGGCGCGACGGAATTCGTAACCCACATGGCGCGCATCTCGGGCCTGCCGCGAACAGCCGCGCGCGAGCGCACCGCCGAGGTCCTGCGCCACGTCGGCCTGTACGAGGAGCGCTACCGCCAGATAGGTGGCTATTCCACGGGCATGAAGCAGCGCGTCAAGCTCGCCCAGGCGCTCGTCCACGATCCCAAGCTACTGCTGCTCGACGAGCCGACGAACGGCCTGGATCCGACCGGCCGCGACGAGATGCTGGACCTGATCAAGCGCACGGGTACCGACTTCGGGATCACGGTCGTCGTGGCATCGCATCTGCTCGGCGAGATCGAGCAGGTCTGCACGTACCTGCTCGCGATCGATGCCGGCCGACTCTTGCAGGCGGCGCCGATCTCGACGTTCACCCAGCGCACGCCAGTGCTGGCGGTCGAAGTCGAGGAGGGGGCCGACCGACTCGCCGCGGCGCTCACGGCCCGGGGCGCTCGGGCTCAGCAGAATGGAGCGCGGGTGCTCATCGCCCTGGACAACGAGGTCCTGTACGACTCCGTCAGGGACGTCGTGGCCGACCTCGCGTTGCCGCTCGTCAGGATTCAGCAGGAGCGCGGCCGGCTCGAGGACCTCTTCCGCGATGCCGCCCCGACAGGGGCCATCCAGTGACCGCCGCAGACCCCGTCACGACCGCGACCCCCGCCGGCAGCATCTACGACCTCGGATACCGCCACTACGAGGGCAAGCGCAACGGCCGGGTCTACGCCATGTGGTCGTTGTTCGTCGAGAGCTTCCGTGGCGTGTGGGGCTTTGGGCGACCGATGACCGCCAAGGCGGCGCCGTTCATCCTTCTGGCACTCTACGCATTCGCTGCCTTCATCCAGCTGGCCTTCTCTTCGATCATCTTCCAGTCGATCAGCCAGCCGGGCGCCAACACCGAAGGCCTGTTCACTTACGCCAACTACTTCTCCCGCCTCGGCATCCTCGTCCTGTTCTTCTGCGTAGCCCAGGCGCCCGAAGTGGTCTGCCGCGATCAGCGCTACCAGGTCTTGCCGCTCTACTTCACCAGGGCCATGGGCCGCATCGAATACGCCCTGGCCAGGTTGGCCGCCCTGGTCCTGGCGCTGTTCCTCGTCTTGCTGCTGCCGGTCGTGGCCCTGTTCGTCGGCGACGTGCTGATGAAGCCCGACACTTTCCAGGCCATCGGCAGCGAATGGCCACAGGCGCTGCCGTCCCTGCCCGGCGACGCCCTGGTCGCGCTCGGCATGGCGAGCCTGTCACTGGCGATCTCGTCGTTCTCGCCGCGGAGGGCGTATTCGGCCATCGGCATCGTCGCCTACGTTCTGCTGATGGAGGCCATTCCGGCCGCCATCGATTCGGTCGGGGTGACGGCGGGCTGGACGTGGTCGGACAAGCTCTTCGCCTTCTCGCCGATCACCTCGCTGGAAGGCGCACTGTCCTGGTTCTTCGGGCGGTCGCTCGATCCAGAGTCGTTCACGGGAACGCTTACGAGCGGCGACTTCGTCGTGGCCGCGATAGCGGGTGCTGCGGTAGCGACCGCGGTTCTCTGCTTCCGCTATCGCAGGATGTCGGCATGACGACGCACGTCGCTCCTGTCGCCGCCGCCGCGCCATCGGTGAACCCCGGGCCCGTGGCGGCGCCCGCCATCTATCTCGCCCACGCCGCCCGCTGGTACGGCAACGTCGTTGCCGTCAACGACGTGAGCTTCAGCCTCGGCGCCGGTGTCACCGGCCTGTTGGGCCCCAACGGGGCCGGCAAGACGACGCTGCTCCATATGCTGGCGGGCTTCCTGGCGCCGTCCGCCGGCACGGTCCTGGTTCTGGGCCGCAGCCCCCACCGCGACCCCTCGGTCTACCGTCAGATCGGGCTCGTGCCCGAGCGCGAGGCCGTCTACCCGTTCCTGACCGGCCTGGAGTACGTGAAGTTCAACGCCCGACTGCAGGGCATGCGAGATCCGGACCGAGCCGCGCGCGCGGCAATTGCCCGGGTCGGGCTCGATGACGCCATGGACCGCCAGATCGGTGGCTACTCCAAGGGCATGCGGCAGCGGGTCAAAGTGGCCGGCTCGCTGGTCCACGACCCCCAGGTGCTCCTCCTCGACGAGCCGTTCAACGGCATGGACCCCCGCCAGCGCATTGCCATGATGGATCTCCTGGGGGAGTTGGCCGTGGCGGGTCGGACGATCCTGTTCTCGTCGCACATCCTCGAGGAGGTCGAGCGGGTCGGCACCGAGATACTGGTCATGGTCGCCGGTCGACTGGCTGCCTCGGGCGACTTCCGGGCCATCCGCGCCCTCATGACCGACCGGCCGCACAACATCACCGTTCGCTCCAGCGACGATCGGCGACTGGCCACTACCTTGATGGCCGACCCGGCCGTCTTCGCAGTCGAGTTGACGCAAGCGGGGCTTTCGGTCCAGACCGCCCAGCTCGGGGCATTTCGCCGACTGATCGCCGGAGCCAGCAAGGCGGCCGGCGTCCGACTGTTCGAGGTCGTCTCGGCCGATGAATCGCTCGAGAGCGTCTTCGACTACCTGGTGCACCGATGAGAGGGAATGGCCCGTTGAGTTCGATCGCGGCAATGCCGGAGATTGCGCGGGTCACCTTCAGGCAATTGCTGGGGCGCCGCCGGACCGTGATCCTGATCCTGCTCGCCACGCTGCCCGTGCTCCTGGCCGTGGTGTTTCGCCTCGGCAACCAGATCAACGTGGAGCGGTTCACTCGATCCAGCTTCGACGTCATCGCCATGACGATCCTGCTGCCGCTTGTGGCCATCCTGTTCGGGTCCGGTGCGTTCGGCGCCGAGATCGACGATGGCACGATCGTCTACTTGCTAGCCAAGCCACTCTCGCGCTGGACAATCGTCGCCGCCAAGGCGCTGACCGCAATGGCCGTCTCGATCCTGCTTACCGGCGCCTCCATGGCCATCGCGGGAGCGATCGAACTCTTCCCGGCAGGCAGCGAGGGAGTGTCGGCGACGGAGGCCCAGATCCTGGCCATGGTCGTGGGGTCCGTGTGCTACGTCTCGCTCTTCCTGGCCCTGAGCCTCTTCACGCGCCGGGCACTGGTCATCGGCATCGGCTACATGCTGGTCTGGGAAGGGGCGCTCTCAGTCATGCTGCCCGGCATCGCCAACCTGTCGATCCGGCAGTACGCACTGGGTGCGTCGAGGGCGATCTACGAGTTGCCGCTTCAGGAGGCCCGTCTTACCGCGGACACGGCCTTCATCCTGTCGGGCGTGCTCGTCGTCGTGGCCCTGGCGATCGCCACCTGGAAGCTGATGCGCTTCGAACTCCCCGGCGGCACCGACTGAACTCGAGCTAGTGTCCCGATTCGCCGATCAGTCGATGGTTCGTCAAGCACCAACGAGCCGATCCGTAGGTTGTGGTTTCTGGCTGATACGCCTACCAGGCGTGTTGTACGCAA
>PLNK01000026.1 GCA_003142755.1 Chloroflexota bacterium
GCCAGGTCCGCGGGAACGTCGAGCTGGCCGTAGCTGTTGTCGCCCCAGGCCGCCACCGTTCCGTCGGCGAGCAGGGCCAGGCTGAAATCGCCTCCGGCCGAGATGGCGGTCACGGGCTCGAGCCGAGCCGGAACGTCCGACTGCCCGTGGTCGTCGGCGCCCCAAGCCACGACCGTTCCGTTCCAGCGCAACGCCAGGGCGTGGTGCTCGCCGGCGGAGATGGCGGCCACTCCGGCAAGTCCAGGCACCGGGGTGGCATCGATGCCCTCGCCCCAGCTGACGACCGTTCCGTCGGCCCTCAGGGCCAGGGCGAACCCGCTCCCCGCGGCGATGGCCGCGACGCCGTCGAGGTCGGGCGGAACACTGGTCTGGCCAAGGTGGTTCGCGCCCCAGGCCGCGACCGTCCCGTCGGCGCGAAGGGCCAGGCTGAAGCCGTCCCCGGCCGCAATCGCGATCACGCCCGACAGCCCATCGGGAACGTCGGTCTGCCCTGAGGAGTTATCTCCCCAGGCGCCAACACGGCCGCCGTTGTCCAGGGCGAGCGCGTGGTCAACGCCGGCCGCGGCAGCCACGATAGTTCGCATCGGGATCGGCTCGCTGCCATAAGTCGCCGCCGCGGCGCCCCAGGAGAAGACTTCATCGGGGGCTCCGAGNNGCGAGCAAGACGGCCCCTGCCGCGGCGCACTGCCACAGCCGACTCTGCAACTCTCCTGCCAGCACGGCCGATAGACAGGAGACGGACAGGATCAGAAGGCATAGCAGCTCGACGGGCAAGGCCATGCCACTGACCGATCCGGCGAGGTGAAGGGCGTCGAAGCCCCCGCCCAGCGGTTGGACCGGCGTGTGGCCGCCGGACGGCAGCCACCGAGCGGCGTTGGATAGCATCGCCATCGCCGCCACCGCCGCGGCCCGCGGCGCCAGGTACGACAACCACTCGGTCCTGTTTCGGCGCGCGTCCTCCAGCCCGAAGGCAACGATGGCTGGGCCGACATAGGCGAGTACGACGACAACGGCCACGACCACCGCCCAGGCGTAGCCGAACTGATCCATCAGGCCCGGCGAGTGACGGACGATCCACCACATCAGACCGGCCACGGCCGGCAGCGTCGTCCAGACGATCGCCCCCACGAGCACGAGCCTGGCCGAGCGCCAGGCGTCCGGACGCCAGATCAGGACGCCGGCCGGCAGAAGCGCGAGGGCGCAGGAGTAGCCGGAACGGAGGACCAGGTCCCCAACCGCTGACGCGGACCAGTTGCCCAACGACCACACGTCCGCAACCGCCACGGACGCCTGGGCCAGGGCGAGCAGAACGAAGAACCACATCGGCGCAGAGACGCGATCCAGCAGGCGACTTGGCCGGCTCGCAGCCGGAGCGCGCCGTGGCGGCTCCGGGTAGACGCGGCTGCCGTCCAGCCAGTCCTCGACGATCCGCCCATCGAGTGGCGAGGCGGCTCGCGACCATTCACCCCCGAGCGTGGACGCCAGCGGCCGCAGTGGCTCCAGCGTCGGCAGCAGGTCTTCATCGGACCTCGCGAGGATCTGGCTGTTCCCGTGCGGACGCTTTGCCACCCGCCAGTCGGACGAGAGCAATTCGTCGTCCCATTTCGCGCCTGGCACATGTCGCCGCATTACCGCCCTCCAGATCCTGAATTGGAGCAGCCACGGACTTGGATTCTAGCCGTGCCCGGAATTCGCTTCCATCACCGACTCGAGTCGCCCGACGGACCGCTACTTGTACGTGACGGCGGTCCCGATCGGAACGCTCTGCATGAAGATCTCGCCCCTGACGAGCGGGATCTCCTTGCCGGAGTCGTCATACATGAGGGTCAGGGCCGTGTTCGATGCCTTCTTCCAGGTTCCGGTGATAGCTCGGCCTTCCTCGAACACGATGGCCTTACCCGAGCCGACGTTCGTGACGACCGGCCTCAGCGTGTCGAGCGAAGGCTCGATCGCATAGGCCTGGAACATGACCACGATGCTGCGAGCGACGATCTGCTTCTTGTTGGCGGGGTCGATCTGCAGCGTGCCGGCGACCGATCGCAAATACGAGTCGGAGGCGGGGTCGTACGTGTAGCCGATCGTCTCGGCCAGATACGGGATCGCGACCGTCTGGGAAGCGGGCCTCTGTGAGACCGGCGTGTCGTCGACGAAGGTCCGCGTTGGCAGACCCTGGTAGGTGGCCGGGTAGCTTCGCGGGGCAAGGCAACTGATGAGATCGGCCGTATTGGTGTAGGCGTTGTACGGACCCACGCGGGTATCGATGCGGTGGTAGGGGCAGCTGCCGCCGTTGAGGGCGTCCTGGTTGTAGATGTCCTTGGCCATGGCGGGAATCATCACCTGTAGAACCTGGGCATCGCCGCCATAGTGACCGAACATGGCCTTGTACTCGGCCGCCCAGGGGACGTAGTAGGGCCGAGCGCTCCGAATCGGTCCGATATCGGAAGCGGTGCCCTCCTGGAAGACCATCATGTAGCGGTCCGAGCTCTCGTCGATCATGGCCTGGTAGACGATCGAGGCCGACGAGAAGCCCGACTGAGGCCTGGCGTCTTTGTAGTCGTCGATCATGATGGCCATCGGTAGGCGGTGGGCGAGGTTGCTCGGAGCCACGACGCCGTCGAGGTCGCTGTAGGCCATGCCGGCGGGAAGCTGGGACGGACTCGGCGCCAGCGAGGAAGGTGAGACCAGGGCGACGGCCGACGGCGACGGCGAGGCCGTCGGGATCGGCGAGCTGCTCGGCGAGCTGCTCGGCGAGACGCTGGCGTACGCATGGCCGGACGACCCGGACACGAGCAACGCCGCCGAGATGATGGCCAGCACCGCAACGATGCCGACGATGGCGACCACGAGGTTTCGATGACCGCGCCAGATACGTTCGATCACGGGTTTGCCCCTCCGAGCAGTGGGTTCGACCCAACCTTACCGTGAATGGCCACCCACCGGTTGGGTAAGGATGTACCACCCCGGCCCGGCCCCCAGCGCCTCCTACACTCGTCAGACCCGCACCGTTGGAGAACCCAGGTTAAGACCCCTCGGTTCTGGACTCGAATCCCGTTCCTGGCGCCACTGCCCGAGCAGGAGGTATCGCCGCACGAGACGCAGGCAAGTTCTTCGCGGCCTGGCCACGCTGCTCACGGGAATGCGCGCTGGGGGTCGACGTATCGGAATTCGCTCGCTAGGCTTGGCCCGGAGCTACCTGCCGCCAGCAAGAGGAAGGAGGGTTTCGATGACCCAAGCCCAGGACCCTGTGGTCGGGTCGGGGACACCCGGCCAGGCGCAACAGCCGAGTTCGGTCCGAGTGCAGGTCGATCGCTATCTCAACTCGCTGCCGTTCCCGCTGCCCCATATCGTGGCCCTGTACGTCGCTCTGACAATCATCACCGCACTGGTAGTGATCCTTTTCGGCTGGGGCAAGTGATCCCAGACTGACGGTCTACCAGCCCTCCACGGAAGGGGATCTGCACATGGCGACAGCCAAGCGTCTGTACCTCTACTCGGTCGCGGCCGTCGGCCTCGCGCTGGCATTGCTGGGCGCGGCGACCATGATCAGAATCCTGCTGAGCCACCTCAACGTCGGGTTGCAGATGCCCGGCGACGTCGCTTCGGCCGCCGACCGCGACGCACTGGCAATGGCCTTCGGACTCGCCGTCACAGGCATGGTCGTGTGGCTACTGCACTGGTCAGTGCTGGAGCGGATGGTCCAGGGCGAGGAGGAATCTCCCACGGCCGAACGCCGGTCGATCGTCAGGTCCGTCTACCTGTTTGCGGTGCTCGCGACCACCCTTCTGATCACCGCATCCATGACCGCCTCGCTCGCGACCAAGGTGATCGCCGATCGTCTCAACGCTCCGGGCACCGGGACATGGTCGCCCTTGAGCCTGCTCCCGGCGGTCGATGACGGCTGGCAGTTTGCCGCGATCATCGTGGCAGGCGCCACCTTTGGTTACCACGTCTGGATCCGCAACCGCGACCTTCGCCAAACGGCTCTCATCTCCGGAGCCGCGGCCTGGATCTCGCGCTACTACCTGTACGGAGCCGCGTTCCTTGGGCTCATCACGGCCCTGGACAACATCGCCGGGTTCTTCAGGATCATCGCCGGCGAGTGGGCGTCCCTGTCCGCCCCGGGCGCCCCCGTCGACTTGTTCGGAGGCGCCGCGCTCGCGTCAGGGTCGTGGATTCGCCCGGCCGTCGGGGCCTGCGTCGCCGTTGTGGTTTGGGCCGCCGTTTGGGGCGGCCACTGGCTGTATTCGGAGCGGCTGCGGAAGAGCGCCAGCGAACAGGGTCAGGCCGAACAGGTCTCGCGCGTTCGTCTGGCCTTCCTGGCCTCGGTCGTGCTGTGGGGCGCGGCCGTAGCGACCACGGGCGTCGCCCAGGGCCTTGGTTGGTTGTTGGCAAAGCTGCTCGACGTGAGTGGCTCGGCTCCAACCTGGTACTCCGTATTCGTGCCTCCCATCGCCGCCATCCCGGCGGCAGTCGCCTTGTGGTGGCATCGGCGGCAGGCCCTGTCGGAGGAAGCCTCCGGTCCCGCGGGCGTCTCTGCCACCCGCATCACGCTCTACCTCATCGCCCTGGTCGGACTCGCGGCAGTGGTCGCCGGCGCGAACCAGATCATCCTGGCGGCGCTCGACCAGGCGTTCTCCCCAATCAGGGAGTTCAGCGGCAGCAGCTGGAAGTTGCCCGCCGCCCTGGGGCTCGGCCTGGTGGTCGTAGGAGCGGCCGTCTGGGCATGGTCCTGGAGGCAGGTGCTCGCCCGGTGCCTGGCCGATGCCGTGAAGGAGCTGGCCTCCGCGGCCCGGGCCTACTACCTCTACCTGGTGCTCGGCGCCAGCGTCGTGATGGTCGCGGTCAGCCTGGCCGATATCCTGTACCGCTACGGCCGGCTCGCGCTCGGGCTGCACGATGACGCCCTTTGGGCCTCGGTCGATTCACGGCTCGCGATGCTGGTGGTAGCCGGCGCGGTGCTGGCCTTCCACTGGCGGGTCCTGAGCCGCGACCTCGCGTCACCCGGCTACGGCTCCACGCCCGAGGTCCCAGCAGCCCGATCGGCACGCGCCAAAGTAGCCGCGAAGTGAGCCCCAGCGCCTAGGCGCTTCGCAGCCTGGCGATCGAGTCGGGCTCCTAGCTGCCTTTGCGACCGTAGAACACGCCCACGAAGTAGTTCTTGTAGACACAGTCGGCATCTTCGAAGCCGGCTTCATGGAGCCAGCGCAGCTGGTCGGCGAGGAGCGCGTCCCGGTCGTACTTCTGGCGGCGCTCGATGCTCTCGGCGATTCGGGCTTCGGGGGCGCCGGCGCGGCGCACCCGGGCCAACCATGATGTCCAGTAGAGGTCGCGGACGGCCGCGGTCTGACCTCGAATCTGGTCGATGTTGAGGAAGACCCCGCCGGGTCGAACGAGGTCGAAGACATGCCGGAACAGGTCGGCCTTCTCTTCGTCCTCGAGGTGGTGGATCGACAGACTCGACACGACGGCGTCGAACTGGCGTACCGGCTCCAGCTCGATCGTTCGGTAGTCCGCGATCAGATACTCGACCGACTCATCGCCTGTGAAACGCGCCCGGGCAACCTCGAGCATGCGATCGGCGACGTCAACGAGGACCAAGCGCGAATGTGGGAAGTGCTGGCGGACGTGCCAGGCAAACAGCCCTGTTCCCGCACCGAGGTCCAGGACTTCGATCGCTTCCTCGGGCACAGCGGGGATGAGCTCCGTGGCCGTACCAAACAGGTCGGCGTAACCCGGAAGCGCGATGCGCATCCAGTCGTCGTAGTAGTCCACAGTCGCGTTGAACGCGTCGCCGATCGTCATGGCATCACCCTTATGGAGGTCTGGGAAATGGGGTTCTTGAGCCTGTCGGGGCGTCGGCGAGGGAGCCATACGGCTCGCCGACCGCGTTCGTGGCTCGCGCTACGGCAAGATCTTGAAGCTGCCGCCGTCGATCGGCCGAACAACCCCGAAGTGCCTGCGATCGAGGGTTACGACGGTTCGTGTCTGGTAGCGCGCGGCAAGGATGACGATCGACGCGTCGGCGAGCCCGATCGACTGGTCGGCGTAGCGCTCGACGACCGCGTGTGCCTGTGCCAGGTCCTCGGTGCCGAAGGCGGCCAGATCCCAGGCGCCGCCCGCCAGCTCGCGCAGCACTGCCAGCTCGGCCGAGACGCCGAGCCGCGATGCGACCAGGTAGTCGAGCTCGGCCACGACATATGGCGAGATCACCAGAGCCTCGGTCGCGGTGTCCACGACGGTCGTGACAGCCGCATGATCCGGCTCATCGGTATCGAAGAACGCAAGGAGCGCGCTCGTATCGACGATCACCGCTCGCCAAACCCGGGCAGGTGCTCGTCGGCCTCGCGGGCGATCGGCGCACCGCTCGCGAACAGGCTGCCCTGGGGCCGCGGCCGCTCAGCGCCGACCGCGCTGCGGATCGAGTCCCGGATCACTTCCGCCTCCGAGATGCCCCGTCGTCGAGCTGCCAGCTTGACCGCCGATCGGAGCTCCGCAGTCAGGTAGATGGTCGTCTTGTCCATCGACGTATGGTACCACCGCTGGCGCTGGCTTCGAGGCGCCGGGTGAGCAGATGCGCTTGCTATCCGGAGACGGCTCACCCTCGAAACAGACCGTTTTGCTCCCGCCGCCGCTTGGCGCCTCCGGTCCCGGGGCAGGGGCAGCCGAGAGCTGAGGGGTTGGCAGACGAATGTCGGAGCCCGCAGACGACCGCGACTACAGTCCGCGAAGGAGGACGCCCAGGGCGAGGATGACGTATGCGATCAGGGCGATCCAGACCACGGCTATGCCCTTGAGGGGGTTGGTGATGACGTCGGCCGCGATCAGGAACGCGACCACGGCCACGATGGCCGAGATGATGAACGTGATCTCCATGGGGCGACTGAGTCTCATCGGATCTCCTGGCTGGTGATTGGTGGCTGGCCTCATCGGCCTCGATTAACTCCGGGTCATCCGTCGGTCGGCTCACGGATGCCGCCCGATGGAGGCCGGCGTCACACGCGGCGCGCGTCGCAGTCGGCGGCTTAGGACCGCTTGACGGCGTCCTGGACGTCCCCCAGCCCCTGTTGGGCGCTGCCCTGGACCTGCTTCGCTTTGCCCTTGGCCTGCTGCGACCTGTCTCCCGCTAGCTTGCCGAGTCCCTCCTGGACCCGGCCCTGGGCCTTGTTGACGGTTCCTTTGGCGTGCTCGTCGTTCATCTGTCGATCTCTCCTGGCGGATCGGCCCAGTCCCGGGGCATGGGTTCTGACAACCAAGCTCGAGGGTAGGCCGGATCTGTGGCCGGCCGCGAGGATGAGAACCCTGATGGCGAGATGCCGTGTACGCGTTGGCGGCCGCGCCCGTCGCCCGGATCGGAGCGAGTGAAACCTACGGCTTCTTGGCCTGGCCCGGCGGTATCTGCTTGGTCGCCGGCAGGGCGCGCACCGGGGCACCAGTCTGTACGCGACGTTGAGGTAGACGATCTCGTGATCGACAGTGCCGAAGCATGAACGCGCCCGCGATGATGTTGAGCCGACGATTCGGCCGGTACTTCAACGCCCGGGACGCAGAGCTATGAGTGCCTTGGCGGCAGACCGAAATGGGGTTTCCATCCTCGCGCCCTCCGGCAAAGACGAGCAGGCTGTGAGCGAAAGAAGGTTCAAATGGAACTCCTACTCATCATCATCATCTTGATTCTCCTGTTCGGCGGCGGGGTCAGCTTCTACCGGCGCTAGAGGCTGGTCATCTGCTTGTGCCGATTGCCTTGATGCCTGGAAACGCGGAGAAAACCATGTCGAGCATTCAAGTCGAAAGCACGACCAGCGGGCCCAGCGGTGCCGAATTCATTCGGCGCATCGTCGTCCTCTTGTTCGGGCTGATCCAGCTCGCCATCGTGGCGCGCATCGTCCTGCTCGTGCTCAACGCCAGAGAAACCAACGGCATCGTGTCGGGCATCCTCAATGTCAGCCAGGTGTTCGTCGCGCCATTCGATGGGATCCTGCGGACGGACGCCCTCCATGCCTCAGGTTCAACGCTCGATATCACCGCGGTCGTGGCCCTCGTCGCATGGTCCGTCATAGAACTCGTAGTCGTCGGGGCCGTGGCGATCTTCCGCCGCGAGCCGGCCTGACCCCAGAGTCGGCGATCTCCAGCCTAGATAGCCTCAGGCCTTTCGAGTTCGAATCCTTTGGCCCGTCTGGGCCGAAGGATTCGCCGAAGGAGATAGCAGTGGGAACTCGCGAAACTACTATCGAGAAGACGTTCACGCGCGAAGAGGCACTCGCGGTCGCGACTCAGCTTGGGATGAAGTTCGAGCTACTGAGCTACGACCTCGAGCAGTTCCGGAAGGGGCTGGACGTCGAACTCGAGCACGGGACCCGAAGCCCGGCGACTGACGTCACTGGGGACGATTCGATCCTCACCGGGAAGATCGCACTCGCCCACCTGAACGAGTTCCCGGACTACTACACCCGTCTGGCTGTCCTGGAGCGCGAAGCGGCCGAGCACTGGAGCACGCGGAAGTAGCGCACGGCTCGGCGCGGTTATGCAGCAATTACCATCTCATCTGAGGATCGAAGGGTCGCTCCATGAACGAATCCAAGACATCGGCACCAGACAAGCATCAGCCGCACCCGTTCCAGCTCAGCACGAAGTTCCCCGCCATCCTGGGGAAGGGAGAGGCGACGCAAGAGGACGCAGCGGCAACGGAGGGCGCCAGCCTTCCTGATGCGAGCGAACCAAGTTGCGCGCTCTGCGGCGCTCCTCGCGAGGCCCAGATTCACATCGAGGGCAAGGCCGAGGCCGACGCCGAATCGCCTAAATGGGGCTAGCGCCCGACGACCAGTAGCCAGCACGCTCCGAGCGTCGGCGGAGGACCCCCGTCAGGCGGACTGGACGTCGAAACGCCGGCCGGCTCTGGCCTCATAGTTGCCGACCTAGTAGAGTCGCATGGATGCACCATCCGATCTCTGCTCCTCGATGAGCGCGCTTTTACTGTGAGATACCCGATGGTGCCCCGACTCCGAGGTTCACGTCCGGACGACCCGTATGCTGTGGTTGCCGTCGACGGTGCGATCGGGACGGATCCGATCACGTCGGCCCTGTCCGCCCGGCCCAGAGAGTGACTTCGAGCCAGGCCCTCCCGAATCCGCCCTGGCGCGGTCGACGACGAGTTCGGCCTGAGTCCGAGCTCGAAGGACCGATCGTCTCAGAGATCTTCAGCGTTGAGCGGCTGGAGCAGCATGCACAAACCCTGGCCGCCGCCCAGACGGTGACCAACTCGCCGCGGCGTGGCCACGCCGTCGGGCCCCGCATCTCCGAGAATGGCCGCGTCCTGTTTGAGGCGTACGGCGTTCTGGCGCGGGCGGTCAAGGAAGAGCAATCGATCACTCCGGCGGCCGAATGGCTGCTCGACAATTTCCACATCGTCGACGAGCAGCTCCGTGAAATCCGCGACGACCTGCCCCCTGACTACTACCGCGAGCTCCCCAAGCTAGCCGAGGGCCATCTCGCCGCGTACCCGCGGGTCCTTGGCATTGCCTGGGCATACATCGCGCACACGGACAGCCGCTTCGAGCCCGAGAGTCTGCGGCGCATGGTGCTCGCCTACCAGAGCGTGCAGCCTCTGACCATAGGCGAGCTCTGGGCGATCGCCATCAGCCTCCGGATCCTCCTGGTCGACAACCTTCGCCGGGTCGCCGAAATCATCGTGCAAAGCCGGGCAGATCGGCAGAAGGCGGACGAGCTGGCGGACAGCTTGCTGGGCCTCGGCAAGGACGGCCCGGAGGTCGCGGCGGCGGCCCTGCGGCGATTGTCGCCGGGGTCTCTCACCGCGGCGGCCCGCGTGCAGCTCTACCAGCGTCTGCGCGATCAGGATCCCGCGGTCACTCCGGCACTCGGCAGGGTGGAGCAGCTTCTTGCGGCTCAAGGAACCACGGCCGAGGAGACGGTCCGCCTCGAGCACCGGCGCCAGGCGACGATGAACGTGACGGTCCGAAACGTGATCACGAGCATGCGACTAATCTCGTGGTTCGACTGGGCGCAGTTCGTCGAAAGCGTAAGCCTGGTCGACGACGTCCTCCGCAAGAGCAGTTCATTCGCGGACATGGACTTCGCGACCAGAGATCGCTACCGACACGCCGTTGAAGAGCTGGCCAGGGGTTCGGGCCTCCCCGAGACGGAGATTGCCACCAGGGCCGTGGCGATGTCGGACGCCGTCCGGACGGCTGAGGAGGTCGAGGCGTCGGCGGAAGTGCGGCGGCGAGATCCCGGCTACTACCTGATCTCCAGCGGTCGCTCCCAGTTCGAGCGCACCCTCCATGTCCGGGCGCCGCTGTCCGGCCGCCTCCGGCGAGCCTACGTGCGTGCCGGCGCACGAGGTTACCTCGGGACGCTTGGGTTGGTGACCGCTTTCACCCTTGCCGTGCCTCTGCTCTTGGGCGGGCTCGGAGCCGCGACGGGCGCCGTCATTCTCGTTGCCATTCTGGGGATCTTTCCGGCCTCCGACCTCGCCATTGCCCTCGTGAACTGGGAAGTCACCCACGTGCTGGGCCCCAAAGCGCTACCCCGGCTGGACCTGGACGACGGCGTGCCAACTCCGCTACGAACGCTCGTCGTCGTGCCGATGCTCCTCAGCAGCGAGGACGACGCCGTGGCTCTGGTCGGCCGCCTGGAAGTTCACTACCTGGCGAACCGCGAGGGCGATATCCGGTTCGCCCTGCTCTCGGATTGGCTCGACGCCCCGACCGAGCACGTCCCAGGCGACGACGAACTTTTCTCGGCGGCAGCGGCGGCCATCGACCGGCTCAACGAGCGCTACGGCGAGGCCCCCGGGGGAGGCGCTCGGTTCTTGATCTTCCACCGCGGACGACGCTGGAACGCGGCCGAGGGCTGCTGGATGGGCTGGGAGCGCAAGCGCGGCAAGCTCCTGGAATTGAATGCCCTGCTTCGCGGCGCGGCCACGACCGGAATCCTGAACGCGGGGCGCATGGCGTCGACCCCGCCGACGGACGTGCGCTACGTGGTCACTCTCGACTCCGACACGAGGCTGCCCATGGGCGCGGTCGGTCGCCTCGTGGGAACCATGGCCCATCCGCTCAACCGGGCGACCTTCGATCCGCGGGTCGGGCGCGTGACACAGGGCTACGGCGTTCTCCAGCCCAGGATCACGTCGACGCTCCCGGCCGGGCAAGGTGGATCGATCTTCCAGAAGCTCTATTCCGGATCGGCCGGGATCGACCCGTACGCGTCCGCAGTCTCCGACGTCTACCAGGACCTGATCGAGGAGGGCAGCTACACCGGCAAGGGGATCTACGACGTCGACGCCTTCGGCGCGGCGATGGCCGACCGAGTGCCGGAGAACGTGCTCCTGAGTCACGACCTGCTCGAGGGAGTCTTCGCCCGTGCCGGGCTGGTGACCGATGTCGAGCTGTTCGACGAGTCCCCTTCGAACTACCTGGTCTCGACCGTTCGCCAGCACCGCTGGGCGCGCGGCGACTGGCAGCTCCTGCCCTGGATCCTCGGCCGGGCCGGCGACGCAACGGGCCGTCCGAGGCCGGGCTCCATGCCCCGCCTCGCCCGCTGGAAGATGATCGACAACCTGCGCCGGACTATGTCCGCTCCGCTCACGCTGGCGACGCTCGTTGCGGCGTGGACGCTCCCTTCGGTTTCGACCGGTGTCTGGACGGGCTTCGTCCTGGCAGCGGCGGTCGTGCCCGAGGCACTCCCCATCCTGCCGGGGTTGCGGCCGCGGCGGGTGGGCATATCAAGACGCAGCCACCTGCGAGCCATCGGCGGGGACATCGCGCTGGCCACGGCCCACATCGTTCTGGGCATCACCTTCCTCGCGCACCAGGCGTGGCTCATGGTCGACGCAATCCTGCGGACGCTGGTTCGCGTCATTGCGACCAGGCGGAAGCTCCTCGAGTGGACGACGGCCGCGCAGGCGAAGGCCCGGCCGGATGTCGGCGTCCTGGGCTTCTACCGGCAGATGGCGGGCGGCATCGTCATCGCGACCGTCGTTTCGATCCTTGTCCTGACAGCGAAACCCGGCGCGGGATGGATCGCAGCGCCCTTCATCGTCCTGTGGCTGGTTTCGCCCATCGTGGCCCGATTGGTCAGCTTGCCACCGCCCGAGTCGGCGGCAGAGCAGCTTTCGCCGGCCGACGTCGGGTCGCTCCGCCTCGCGGCCCGCCGGACCTGGCGGTTCTTCGAAACGTTCGTCGGGCCGGAGGACCACGGGCTGCCCCCCGACAACTTCCAGGACGACCCAGTCCCGGTCGTCGCGCACCGTACCTCGCCGACGAACATCGGGATGTACCTGCTCGCAACAGTGACGGCCCGCGACTTCGGTTGGATCGGGACGCTCGAGATGGTGGAACGCCTGGAGGCGACCCTCGCCACGATCGCCAGCCTGGAGCGGTTCCGGGGGCATTTGTACAACTGGTATGACACTCGCGACCTGCGCCGGCTCGATCCGGCATATGTGTCGTCGGTCGACAGTGGCAACCTCGCCGGCCACCTGCTCGCGTTGTCGAATGCCTGCCGCCAGATGATCGACCAACCGCTTCCGGTGGCGACTGCACTGGCAGGGATCGGAGACGGAATCGCGCTGACGCGCGAGGCCGCGAGCGCCATCCGCGACGATCGGAGAAGTCAGACGCTGGCCCGGCGGCACGTCCTGGAGGCCCTCGAGCTCTACGGTGATGCCGGTGCTGAGACGCCCGAAACGCCCGAGGCCTGGGAGGCGCGCCTGGCCGAGTTGTCGGCCAACAGTCGGACGGTGTCGGACGTTGCCGCGGCCCTCACGGCAGAACGCGGTGAGGCTCCGGATGGCGATCTCCTGACCTGGGCTGAAGCTACGTGGCAGGCGGTGGCCAGCCATACCAGAGACCTCCCACTGCTCCAACCCGCTCGGCGTGTGACGACCTTCCCGACGATCGCCGAGATGGCCGACTCTCCGGTCGGTGAGGCCGGCGGCGGGTCGCCGGCGGCGGCAATGATGGTTCGACGACTCCAGGCGATCGCGGACCAGTCCCAGCAACTCTTCCGTGAGATGGACTTCAGCTTCCTGTTCGACCCGACCCGAAAGCTCTTCTCGATCGGATTTCGGGTCCAGGACGGCGCGCTGGATACGAGCTACTACGACCTCCTCGCCTCGGAGGCTCGCCTGACCAGCTTCCTCGCGATCGCGAAGGGCGACGTCGCCCCGGACCATTGGTTCCGGCTGGGTCGCGCGATGACGCCGATCGGTCGTGGCTCCGCCCTCATCTCCTGGTCCGGATCCATGTTCGAGTACCTGATGCCCGCCCTGGTGATGCGCGCCCCCGTGTTCAGCCTGCTCGACGAGACGCACCGGCTCGTCGTGGCCCGCCAGATCAGCTACGCGACTGAGCTCGGCGTGCCCTGGGGCATTTCCGAATCGGCGTTCAACGCACGTGACCTCGCGCTCACCTATCAGTATTCGAGCTTCGGCGTGCCCGGCCTCGGCCTCAAGCGCGGCCTGGGTGAGAACATCGTCGTGGCCCCGTACGCGACTGCCCTCGCCGCCATGATCCAGCCCGAGGCCGCCGTCCGGAACTTCGCTCGGCTCACCAATGCCGGAGCGAGAGGCCAGTACGGCTTCCGGGAGGCTCTCGACTACACNNCTGCTGCTCCAGGAGCGGATGCCGCGCGACGTGCTCGTCGCCAGACCACGCGCCGAAGAGGTGAAGAGCGCAGGCGATGTGCGCGACCTCGTGCCGCCGGTCCTCCGTCGCTTTACCTCGCCGCACACCTCGACCCCGCGGACGCATCTGCTGTCGAACGGGCGGTACGCGGTCATGATGACGGCCGCGGGATCGGGCTACAGCCGCTGGCGCGACGTGGCGGTGACCCGATGGCGCGAGGATGTGACACGCGACTCATGGGGCAGCTATCTCTACCTGCGCGACATGGACACCGGCGTGGTCTGGTCCGCGGGGAACCAGCCGACCGGCAAGGAGGCGGACACCTACGAGGTCTCCTACTCGGAAGATCACGCCGAGTTCTCACGTCGTGACGGGTCGATCTCAACGCGCCTGGTCGTGGTGGTATCGACGGAGCACGACGCCGAGATCCGACGAGTGTCGCTGACCAATCTCGGCTCCCACTATCGCCAGATCGAGTTGACGTCGTACGCGGAGATCGCCCTTGCGCCTCAGGCGGCCGATGCGGCTCACCCAGCCTTCCAGAACCTGTTCGTCCAGACGGAGTTCGTGCCCGAAATCGGCGCTCTCCTGGCGACCCGTCGCCCCCGATCCAAGGACGAGAAGCCGATCTGGGCCGCACACGTGGCGGCGGTCGAGGACGAGGCCGGCGGCGTGATCCAGTACGAAACGGATCGCGCCCGCTTCATCGGTCGAGGCCGGTCGGTTCGCTCGCCGGTCTCGGTCCTCGATGGTCGTCCCCTGTCGAACACGGTCGGCTCGGTGCTGGATCCGATTTTCAGCCTGAGGTGCCGGGTCAGGCTGGCTCCCGGCGCAACCGCCCACGCTATCTTCTCCACCGTCGTCGCCGAGTCACGAGAGGACGTCCTGGATCTGGCGGACAAGTACCGAGAGTCGGCGACCTACGAACGGGCCGCGACGCTGGCCTGGACACAGGCGCAGGTCCAGCTTCATCACCTTGGGATCGAGGCCGACGAGGCTCAGCTCTTCCAGCGCCTGGCCAACCGTATCCTCTACTCGGATCCGTCACTTCGTCCGGCGGCGAGCCTGCTGGCGCGCAACGAGCGAGGGGCGCCGGGCCTTTGGGCTCACGGCATCTCGGGCGACCTGCCCATCGTCATGGTCCGGATCGACGAAGTAGAGGACCTCGACATCGTTCGGCAGCTGCTCCGAGCACACGAGTACTGGCGGCTGAAGCTCCTCGATGTCGACCTCGTAATCGTCAACGAGCATAGCGCCAGCTACGCTCAGACCCTCCAGGACTCGCTCGAGACGATCATTCGGATGAGCCAGTCCAGCCTGGTGCCCGAGGGCCATCCCGGGCATGGCGGGGTATACATCCTGCGCGGCGACCACCTATCCACCGAGGACCGCACGCTCCTCCAGTCGGCCGCCCGGGCCGTCCTGCTCAGCCGCCGGGGCAGTCTCGCCGATCAAGTCATCCGCCTGGAGCGGACCTCCTCCGGGATCGTAGGAGTGGCCGCATCGCCCGTCTCCAGACAGACTGTGGCGGTCACGCCCACGCTCCGTCCTGAGCTGGAGTTCCCCAACGGACTCGGTGGATTCGCCAACCACGGGCGAGAGTACGTGACCATCCTGGGTCCGGAACAATCCACTCCGGCGCCGTGGTTGAACGTGATTTCCAACGCGTCGTTCGGGTTCCTGGTCTCCGAGTCTGGGTCGGGCTACACCTGGTTTGGGAACAGCCGCCAGAACCAACTCACGCCATGGTCAAACGATCCCGTGAGCGACCCGGCCGGCGAGGCGATCTACGTTCAGGATGACGACAGCGGTGAGTTGTGGAGCCCCACGGCACTGCCGATCCGCCGCGACGAGTCCACGTATGTTGCCCGTCACGGCGCGGGCTACAGCCGGTTCGAGCATCAACACGACGGCATCGGACTGGACCTCGTCCAATTCGTACCGCTCGACGACGCCCTGAAGGTCTCGGTGCTGACAATCGAGAACCACTCCGGGCACTCCAGGCGGTTGTCCGTGACTGCCTACGCCGAATGGGTGCTGGGCACCTCGCGCGGAGAAAGCGGCCCCAGGATCGTCACGGCACTGGAGCCCGACACGAAGGCTCTGCTTGCGCGCAACCCGTGGAACACGGAGTTCGCCAGCCGGGTTGCCTTCCTCGACCTCGGCGGGCGGCAGACGGCCTGGACGGCCGACCGGACCGAATTCATCGGCCGAAACGGCGCTCTGGAGCGGCCTGCAGGCCTTGATCACGGACACAGGCTGACGGGGGCTTCCGGCGCCGGCATGGACCCGTGCGCCGCACTTCAGACCAGCTTCGAGCTCGCCAACGGAGCGCGAACCCAGGTGCTCGTGCTGCTCGGCCAGGCAAGCGGAGAAGCGGCGGCGGCCGACCTCATTCGTCGCGGACGAGCGGCCGACCACGAAGCCACGCTGCGCGACGTGGCCGGCTTCTGGGATGACGTTCTGGGAACGGTCCAGGTGCGCACGCCGGACCGCTCGATGGACATCATGCTGAACAGCTGGCTTATCTATCAGACGCTCGCGTGCCGGCTGTGGGCGAGAACGGCGTTCTACCAGGCCGGAGGCGCCTACGGGTTCCGCGACCAGCTCCAGGACGTCATCGCTCTCATGACCTCGAGACCGGCGCTGGCCCGGGAGCATCTCCTGCGAGCCGCGGAGCACCAGTTCCTACAGGGCGACGTCCAGCACTGGTGGCATCCACCATCCGGTCGAGGCGTCCGGACCCGAATCTCGGACGATCGATTGTGGCTGCCATACGCGGTGGACCGCTACGTCTCCCTCACCGGCGACACCGCGATCCTCGACGAGTCCGTCCCCTACCTCGACGGTCCAGCCTTGCGACCGGACCAGACCGACGCCTACTTCCAGCCGGAACAGTCCCGCCAGTCGGCTTCGCTGTTCGACCACTGCGTGGCGGCTATCGAGCGGAGCCTGGCAGTCGGCGCGCACGGACTCCCGCTCATCGGCACGGGCGACTGGAACGACGGCATGAACCGGGTCGGTATCGAGGGTCGCGGGGAGAGCGTCTGGCTGGGTTGGTTCCTGCATACCGTCCTGGCCGCCTTCGCGCCGGTCGCCGACGCCCGCGGCATTAGCACCCATGCGGAACGTTGGCGAGTCCAGATGGCGTCGCTCCGGCGGGCGCTCGAGACGGACGGCTGGGATGGAGACTGGTATCGCCGCGCATTCTTCGACGACGGCACGCCGCTCGGCTCCGCGGCCAACCTCGAATGCCGGATCGACTCGATCGCGCAGTCGTGGAGCGTCCTGTCGGGAGCAGCCAATCCGGTCCACGCGGAGCGGGCAATGGCCGCGGTGGAGGAGTTCCTCGTCCGACGAGGCGACGGACTGGTTCTGCTGTTCACGCCACCGTTCGACCATTCCGACGTCGATCCCGGCTACGTCAAGGGGTATCTGCCGGGCATCCGAGAGAACGGTGGGCAGTACACACACGGCGCCATCTGGTCCGTCCTGGCTTTCGCGGCATTGGGCAACGGCGACAAGGCCGGAGAACTCTTCTCCATCTTGAACCCCATTAACCATGCGAGCACCCGCGCCGGTGTCCAGCGATACAAGGTCGAACCGTATGTCATGGCGGCCGACGCATACACGGAGCCGCCGCACGTGGGGCGCGGTGGCTGGACCTGGTACACAGCATCGTCGGGTTGGATGTACCAGGCCGGTGTCGAGTGGATCCTTGGATTCCGCTTGCGCGGAAACACGCTCCTGCTCGACCCGTGCATCCCGCGAGCCTGGCCACGGTACGAGATCAGCTTCCGCTACCACTCCGCCCGATATGAGATCGTCGTTGAGAATCCGCATGGCGTGAGTCGTGGTGTTGCGTCGGCGGAGCTCGACGGCCGAGCGCTGACCGGCGGGGGTGCAACGATCCCGCTCGCCGACGACAGTGCCACGCACCAGGTCCGGGTGGTCCTCGGCTAGCCTCGCATGCCGGCTGGTAGCGGAGCCGGAGGGTTCTTGGACAAGCCGGGCCGCCGCAGGCTCTCAGCGGCTCAGACGCGCAATTGCATGACTGCCCCGGGCCACCCCTCGTCGACGTACGTGTCGCACTCTTCGAACCCCAGGTTCTGGTAGTAGGCCCGAAGCGATGCATTCTCCGCCCAGCAGTCGAGCCGGAGGTAGGTGACCCTGGACGCACGAGCTTGCCCCACCGCCCACATGATCAGGCTGCGACCGGCTCCTCGCGATTCGGGGCGCATGCGACTTGCGACGGTGTACACGTAGTAGGCGTCCTCAACCGCGCGCTTCGCGACGATCGGGTCCATGTAGGGCGGCGGGAAACTGCCGGTGACCGCGTAGGCGTGCGCGTCGCCGTTTGAGTCGATCGCGACCACCGCTTCCCCGTCGCTGATCCAGGACGAAACGCGGGCCACGAAGCTCGGCTCCGAAGACGGTGGCTCGGGTCCCCACTGCTCTGACATGCCATGGTCAACAAGCCACACGGTGGCCTCGTCAGACACATTGAGGATGTCTTCGGCGTCGCCAGACACGGCGGGGCGGATCTGCCAGGTGGCGGTCACGGCTGGGGGCTCCTTGCAAGGTGGCACTGAGGGATCGGGCATTGTGCGCTCGGTCAGACGTGCCTGTGCAAGTCTGTTTCTGGCGACGTCTCCGGCGCGTCCTCGGCCCGCGGCGGCTGCTCCCAGCCCATGCCATCGGCCTCGCTTTTCGAGAGGTTGAGGTACACGACCTCATGTTCAACATTGGCGACGTTGGACGCCGGAACGTAGAGATTGCTCAGGAGACCGGATCTCGACACGAGGATGTAGTTCTGCCCGACATGCTCGACGGTGCCAAAGCGGCGCCCGTCATTGCCGAGGATTGCCCAGCCGGCCCTCAGTTCAGCCATACGCATACCCAATACACCTCTGCGACTCCAACTCTCGACCACTCTAGCAGCGCTCGGTCGCTGAGACGAGAGCGAGCCGGACTGGGTTCGGACGTGTGAGGACGACAACGATCGAGCGGGCCCCGTTCCAGACCATCTTGTCTCAGATATGCTCACGACCGAGGCCGCCTGGCCGTCGCTGCCAATCGAGGTCACGGTCGTCGCAGTGCCCGAGGCACCCTGAGGCAGCGAGAACTTGGCGCGCCCGGAAGGAACCGAA
>PLNK01000184.1 GCA_003142755.1 Chloroflexota bacterium
GCAACGGGCGGTGGGGCCGCCCGACGTCGGCGAATTACGCGACTCCGACAACATACCTAGGCAACCTGCCCAGGATGCTGCGGCTTCGTGGCGACCTAGGATCACGCGGTCGCCGGGCAGAGGAGAAGTCCGCCGACCGCAAGGCTGCGGCTTATGACCGGCCGCAGATCGCCGCCGCGCCGTCCCCACGTCCGAGGCTGCCACCTCATCTCGGATTTCGGCGCCGGCGGCGCAGATGAACATCGAGGAGAAGGAACTATGCGTTTCGCCATGCTCGATCTAGTCGCGCGCTGCCCGGGTAGGCGTCCGAGTCGCAGTGCCCCTCCGCGGCACCCGCTGCTCATGACCCTCAGCGCCTCTCTCGTCGTACTTGCGATGGCCGCTTCCGCGGTCGGCGCCTTGCCTCTCCGCCCGCAGAATGCTCTCGCCGCGGACCCGCTGATCTCGCAGGGCAAGACCGCAACCGCCTCTTCCGTCGAGAATGCGGGCACGCCGGCATCGGCTGCCGTCGACGGCAATGCCGGCACCCGCTGGTCGAGCGTCTTCAGCGATCCACAGTGGATCCAGATCGACCTGGGCGCGACCGCGAACATCAGCCAGGTCATCCTCAATTGGGAGACCGCGGCCGGCAAGTCGTTCCAGATCCAGACCTCCGCGGATGCGACCAACTGGACCGCGATCTACAACACCACCGCCGGCGCCGGCGGGATTCAGACTCTCGCCGTGTCTGGCAGCGGCCGCTATGTCCGGATGTACGGCACGGTCCGCACCACCGGCTATGGCTACTCGCTGTGGGAGTTCCAGGTCTTCGGCAACTTCGGTCCGACGCCGCCGCCCTCAACTCCGACGCCGACGGCGCAGCCCTCGACGGCGACGGCGCCGCCCTCGACGACCGGCTGCGGAACCACCAACGTAGCCCTCAACAAGACCGCGACCACCTCCTCCACTGAGAACGCGGGCACTCCGGCATCGGCGGCCTTCGACGGCAACACCGGGACCCGCTGGGCCAGCGCGGCCACCGATCCGCAGTGGCTCGAGGTGGACCTCGGCTCGAGCATGAGCATCTGCCAGGTGGTGCTGAACTGGGAGGCAGCCTTCGGCAAGGCGTTCCAGATCCAGATCTCGTCCAACAACTCCACCTGGACTGACATGTACGCCACCCTGAACGGGACCGGCGGCCTCCAGACCCTGATCGTGGGCGGCACCGGCCGGTACGTCCGCATGTACGGCACCGCCCGCGGCACCGGCTACGGCTACTCCCTATGGGAGATGCAGGTCTTCCAGGGAACTCCCGGCCCGACACCGTCGATCGCCCCGACCGCGACCCCGAGCATCACCACGCCGCCGGCGTTCAGCCTGATCTCGCCCACCAACGGCACGATGATCACCAACACCCGACGGCCGACGATGACCTGGAACGCCGTCTCCGGAACGGCCAGCTACCAGGTTTGGGTGAACATCTCCCGGACCGACTACGACTGGACCGCGTCGGGCAACCTGCTCGATCGGTACACGCAGGTCGGGACGACAACCGCAACCAGCTTCACGCTGACGAACGACCTGTCTGACCGCTGGACGTACAAGTGGTACGTGATCGCGGTCGACGGGTCCGGCGGCAAGAAGCAGTCGAACATCCTGCAGTTCTCGGTCTATCTGCCCACGGTCGAGACCGTGGCGGACGGCGTCAACCTCATCAACGGCATGCGTGACATGAACAAGGACGGCGTCATCGAGCCGTACGAGGACTGGCACAACACGATCGACGTCCGCGTCAACGACCTTCTCTCGCGAATGACGCCGACCGAGAAGGCCTACCAGATGTTCTACAACGCCCAGGTCTATCCGACGGCAGGCTTCTTCTTCGGCCCGGCCCAGCCACAGGATCAGCAGACAGCGCAGCTCGCCACAGCGGCCACACGACTGGGGATTCCGCTCGTGACCCTGGGCGACACGATCCACGGCTACAAGACCAGCTACCCGACGCAGGAGGGGCTGGCGGCCACTCGCGACTACAACCTCATCTACCAGATGGGCAACCTGCAGCGCACCGAGGAAGTGCCGGTGGGAGCCCGAGGCGTTCTTGGCCCGCTGGCCGAGGTCGACACCAAGGTCCTCTATCCACGCTTCCAGGAAGGCAACGGCGAGAACGCCTACTCAGCCGCGGCCGAAGTTCGAGCGCTGATCGCCGGCCTCCAGGGCGGCCCCGAAATCAACCCGTCATCGGTCCTTGCCATGGCCAAGCACTGGCCGGGTGAGGGAGCCGGCGGCGAGGCCGGCATCGTCTACGACGCCGTCACCATCAAGTACCACATGATCCCGTGGGCGGGCGCGATCGAAGCCAACACGGGCAGCATCATGCCGGGCTACGCCGGCAGCTCGTATCTCGATCCGGGCGGCCCTGGAGCCGGCGACAGCAAGCCGATCCTCGACTACCTGCGCAACCAGATGGGCTACACGGGCCTGATCACCACTGACTGGCTGCCCTCGGGCACGCCGTGGATCCAGGCCGCCAACGCGGGCGCCGACGTCATGGGTGGCGCGGATCCGGGCGCAGTCGGCTTCGACATGAATACCTTCATCGCCAGCGTGCCGGCCAGCCGCATCGACGATGCGGTCCGCCACATCCTCGGGGTCAAGTTCCGGCTGGGCGTCTTCGAGGCTCCGTATGGGGATCCGGTCGCCGCGGCCAACGTGTTCCACACCCCGACCGACGTGGCCCTCGTGACCAAGGCCGCCCAGGAATCGATGACCCTGCTCAAGAACACGGGCGTCCTTCCGCTGCGCGGCCTCAACGCGGGCGACTCGATCCTCGTCGCCGGCGCGCGCGCCAACGATGGACCGAGCTGCTGCATCTGGACGAGCTACTTCCACACCGAATACGGCAGTCAAACGATGTACCAGGCCATCCAGACTCGCGCCCAACAGGCCGGGCTGAATGTCTACCTGGACACGGCACCCGTCACACCGAAGGTCGCCATCGTGATCGTGGGTGAACCCTCGTACACCCACGCCACGAATTGGGACATCAACTCGCCGTTCTTGCCCGCGGACCAGCTGGCAATCATCCAGAACCTGCGGAACCAGAACATCCCAACCGTGGTCGTGTACACCATGCCGCGGCCGTACGTGATCACCACGGAGAACGGCATCGCCAACGCCATCGTCATCGCCTATCGCTCCGGCGAGGGCGGTGGTCCGGCTCTGGCGGGCCTGCTCTTCGGCGACTACAGCCCAACGGGCAAGCTCCCCTTCCAGCTGCCTCGCGACATGACCCAGGTCGGCACGGACACGCCCACCAATCAGCTCGAGAAGTGGGACCTGCCGTACGACCTTGGCGCAACCGACGCCGAGCGAACGGCGATCCGCAACTCGATCAACGCCGGCCAGCCACCGGCCACGACCTACGGCAACCCACTCTATCCGTACGGGGCCGGTATCCAGGGCTTCGGGCTCACCGACACCACGGCGCCGACGGCCTTCAGCCCGACCGCTCCGGCCAACGGCTTTACGGTAACCGCCGCACCGAACCTGACCTGGGGCGCCAGCTCGGATCCTGAGACCGGCATCAAGAACTATCAGCTCTGGCTCGACGGCGCCAACATCGCCACTCTCACGACCACCTCGTTCTCGCTGGCTGGCCGCAAGATCACCAACGGCTCGCACAGCTGGTACCTGGTGGCCACCAACTGGGCTGGTCTCACGACCAAGAGCGGCACGTTCTCGTTCACCTTCTCGGACACGACGGCGCCCAACCCGTTCGATCTCCTGGCGCCGGCCAATGCCGCCTCGGTGACGGGCGCAACCCAGACTCTCGTCTGGCAAAGCGCCTCGGACTCCGGCGGCGGCATCGACCACTACGAGGTCTGGCTCGACGGCTCGAACGTGGCCACGGTGGCCGCCTCGGGCAGTGGGCCGACCACGGCCAACCTCGCGCTGAATATGCCTACCGTGGCTTCCTCCACTCAGACCCCCGGCAATCCGCCGCAGGCCGCGGTCGACGGCAACCTGACCACACGCTGGGAGAGCGCCTACTCGGATCCTCAATGGATCTACGTGGACCTCGGCCAGTCGATGGAGGTGAACCACGTCAAGCTGAGCTGGGAAACGGCGGCCGCAAGCGCCTTCCAGATCCAGGTCTCGAATGACGCCACCAACTGGACGTCGATCTATTCGACGACAACCGGCACCGGCGGCGTCAACGACATCACCGGGCTGAAGGGCTACGGACGTTACGTCCGTGTCTACTGCACGGCCCGACTAACCGGCTACGGCGACTCACTCTGGGAGTTCGAGGTCTACGGCGGACCGGCGATGAGCTACGTCCGGACGGGCCTCTCACTCGCAGCGCACGGCTGGTACGTCGTGGCCGTCGACGTTGCCGGGAACCGGCGCCAGTCCACCAGCACCTACACCTTCACCGCGCACTAAGCCCCGGCCGCTGCTGAAGTCCCAGCGAGCGGGACAACTCCCCGCGGTGCAGAAGTGCTCAGCGTTCTGCCCAGGAATGGACGCCGCCGAAGCTATCCGGAGCGACTCTTTCTGGCGTCGAGAAGCTCGGCGTCTGCCCTGGCGATCAACTCGTCGATGGTCTCGTGGCCGGCGAGTACCGCCAGGCCCACGCTGATCCCCACACCGATATCGTCCTGGATCGACCGATCGATCTCATCGAATCGGCGCCGAACATCCTCCAGTTCGATGCCGCCCAACCCGCACACGAACTCGTCGCCGCCAAACCGAACCACCGGGTCGAACGGGCGCAAGTTGGACCGGATCGTAGAAACGAGCGCCCGCAAGGCGTGATCGCCCGCGGCGTGACCATCGCGGTCGTTCAGGCGCCTCATTCCGTCGATGTCGACGAAGGCGAGAACGAAACGTCCATCGGCTCGCCGTGCGCGCTCGATCTCGTGCGTAAGCGCCCGCAGGCCCATGTCGCGGCAGAAGGCCCCGGTGAGGTAGTCGAGGTGAGCGCCGTTCAGCTCGGCTTCCAGCCGCGAACGTTCGTGGGCGGCATCTTCGCGATCCTGCGAGGCCCTGTCCCGATCGGCTGCCGCACGCGCACGATCAACGCTGGCTCGCGCCCGGACTCGTTCCAACTTGTCAGCGAGGGGCTCGTCGGACGCGGCGACGGAGCGGTCGATCACCTCGGACCTGAGGTCTCGGCGTTTCGACGTCACGTCGCGCAGGGCCGCGACGGCGTCTCGCTCCTCGGCCGTCTCGCCTCGTTGGTGAGCGGTTCCGCTCCGGGTCACATGCGTGAAGAGCCGGCGGATCGTGGTTTCCTCGCGGGCAGCCTTCGAGGCCTCGTAGGCTTCGAGCGCGTCGCGGTCGGTGTCGAGCGGTCGCCGTTCATCGGCTATGGCCTGGTCGCGTTCCGCTGCCAGCTGGTCGCTCGCGGCGTCGGTCTCATCGCGCTCCGAGGCCGCCTGATCGGTGTCTGACGCGGTCTGGTCGGCGTCGGCCGCGCCCTGGTCGGCATCAGCCGACGACCGTTCGGCGTCGATCACCCGTTGCGCGACGGGCCGTGCGAATCGCTTGACGAAGACCGGCCTGCCTGTAGTAGTGCCCTTCATGGGACGCCTCCGAGTCGTCTCGTTTGGACGCCACCCATTCAGGTCAGGAGCGCCACTGCGATCGCAAGCGCCACTGCAGCCGCAGCCACCAGCAGGATGGCGACGGGACGGCTCCAGTGGGTCGTCGTGGCTGTAGCCGCGGGGGCGAGTCCGCGCAGAGTGTTGGGGACGCCCTGATCGTGGAGGACGTTCATTGTCACGGGGCAACCTTGGCAGGAGCCGCCGGCTTGGAAGGCCGCAGGACGATTGCCGCACCAAGGAACGCCGGCACGATGCCTGCCGCGATTGCTACACGCCGCCGACCGGCGAGGAACAGGCCTGCGCCAAAGCTGGCGGAAGTGACGGCCAGCGAACGGAGCGTCGAGTCGGGCAGCTTCTGCAGTGCCGTCGTCGTCGCCTGGGCGCGTTCGCGGGTGGCAGTCATGGTTCCGGGGATACGCCCGACCAGCGTCGTGGCGCCGTCACGGACGGATTTCACGAGTCCCGTGACACGTCTCAAGATGGTCGTCAGATGGCCGTCGCGTGCGTTGGGATCGAAGTCTTCGATCGTCATTGTCGTTTCCTTCTGGGGTGCGGGGCTCGTCTGAGTCGAAGAGGGCCGGCCTGCAAGGCCGGCCCTCTTTGGGATTCGATCAGGCGCGGTGGCTGCGGTCAGCGCATTGAGCTGCGGGTACTGCGCGCTCCGCTCGCAACGAGGAGTACCGCGACCGCTCCGATTGTTGCGATCAAGACGCTCTCCGTGTTGATGCCGTCCACGGTGCCAATGCCGAAGACGGTCGTGGCCAGGAAGCCGCCCAGAAGGCCGCCCACGATGCCGAGAACCACCATCATCACAAGGCCCTCACGCGATCCCATGATCGTGCTGGCCAGGAAGCCGGCGACTGCGCCGACGACGATCCATGCTAGGTAACCCATTGAACTCGTTCCTATTCTGTGTTGCGCGTCCGCGTCCCGGCCGTCGCTGGCTGCGGGCGAAACCCTGCCCGTCTGGGGACCGCCCTGGCGACCGGTGCGCGGTCGCCCGTGGTCGCTCTGAGATCAGGCCGGATCGCGCTGGAAGATCGCCAGGATCCAGTAGACGATCATCGCTACGATCCCCCAGCCGGCCATGGCCAGGAGACCGGCGACATCAAGCACCGAGCCCGAAGCGGTGAGGGAGTTGGTGCGCAGGATGCCGTCGAACGGGGCTACGAATGGCCCGCTGAGATTCATGATCCCCGACACCAATCCGTTGGTGGTCCGGGCGTCGAGCAGAAGCAGAACGACACGGGCCCCAATTACCAGCTCCACCAACCCGAAGACGAGGCCCACGATCCGTCGCGTCAGCTCCGACTTCTCGGCGGCGGTGCGCGAGGTACGGCGACTCTCCGTTCGGACAGTCTCCTGACCCACTTCTGTCACGGGCCCCTGTGTCACGACCGTGCGGTCGACTTGATCGATTGCCATCGCTTCTCTCCATGCGCTCTTCGCGCCTTGTGCATCCGGGGAAGCGGGGGAAACCTGGTCCACCGCCGGGAGTCGCTCCGGCCACTGCTGCCGTTGCATTAGAACACTACAGTGTGGTATTGTCAACTGTAGTTGTAGATGTCCACAGTAGGACAGGAGCCAAGGTGACACCCCCATTCGGGAACGTGATCAGGCAGGCGCGCGAGATTCGCGGCTTCTCGGCCGTAGACGTGGCCCGTTCGGCCGGCATCTCCGCCGCCTACCTGAGCAAGCTCGAGAATGACGCCGTCAAGCGCCCGTCGCCGCAGGTCCTTCACCAGCTGAGCGAAGCGTTGGCGGTGCCGTACGCCGAACTGATGCGGTTGAACGGGTACCGCGTGCCCGGCGAATCGGACGTCAGTGCGGCCTACGCGGTCAAGTCGGCGCTCTTCGCCGATGTCACCGACGACGAGCGCGACGAGCTCTTCGAATACCTGACCTGGTATCGCTCCCGTCGGCGAGGATCGCTGCGACACCCGCCTCAGGCTCTGCCGGCCTGATCGCATGAAAGCAAGCGGGGGAGCGCCGCAGACCTGGGCCACCCGGAAGTCTCTCCCGAAATGCTAGTATCCGGTCACTTTAGTGGTGCGGAGCCACTGTATGACCGGAGGCTGGATGGCAGCGTCGTTTGGAGGCGTGCTCAGAAGGGCGCGCGAGGTACGCGGTCTGTCGGCTGTCGATGCGGCTCGGGCCGCCGGGATCTCGGCCGCCTACCTGAGCAAGCTCGAAGGCGACGCGGTCAAGAAGCCTTCGCCGGTCGTCCTGCACCAGCTGGCCGAGGCCCTGGCAGTGCCCTACGCGGACCTGATGCGCTTGAGTGGCTACCGCGTGCCGGGCGAGTCGACGTCAGATGCCGCGACAACGGTGGGTACGGCGTTGTTCAACAACCTGACCGACGACGAGCGCGACGAGTTGCTGGAGTACCTCGCCTGGTATCGCGCCCGAAAGCGTTCGCGCAGCCGCTCGGGCCGCCCCGCCAGCTGAGTCCGGTCGCTCAGCTGCCGCGTCGCGTCAACCGCGTCGTGGCTGGTCGGTCCGCTGAACCTTCGCGGACACGTCCGCTCCGCCGCCATGCCGGGCGGTACCGTTTCCGCGTCCGGCTTCCCCACTCCTAGCGAGAGCCATAAGGCCAGCCGATTCATCTTCGGCCTCGGACCGGTTCTTGGAGGCGTGGCTTAGCTCGCGTCCCTCGCGCTTCTCGGCCGCCTCGCGCAACAACGTGTGGAACTGGTCGTTGAGGCGGTCGTCGTCGGCTCGTTGGTCTGGGTTACGGCTCTTCGTAGTTGTGCCCATTGCTTGTCTCCGTTCTCAGGTCGGCAGGGTTCGTCTGGCCGGCGAACCGGCGAAGGCACGGATCCTTGCGAGCAGCTGGGGTTCAGTTACGGGGCCGCTCTTCTCGACCTGGATGCGCCGGACTGTGCCGCGGCTGCGGTCGTGCTCGTGGATCTGGTGCTCAAAATGCTCGACGACCTCGCCGTCACCCACGAGCAGCAGGTCATCCTCGACGGGCACGGTTGAGGTTACCTGAGCGAAGAAGGCCCGCATGTGTTCGTCGCGGTGGCCTTCGCCGGCGGGGTGGTCTTCCGTTGGCGGACGTCCGGTGGACCGGTGCCGTGCCGGCACCTGGGAATCGAGGCGTTCGCGAATCGTGACTCCGTCGGGGCCCCACCGCAGGATCGTCGCTGAGGCCGCTGAGATCCACACCCCGGTGGTCCGTGGGGTAGTCATCGGCCGACTCCCTGGGCATGGGATCGGAGGTTGCCCGCGAGCGAGCCGCCCGCATTCTCCCATTCGCGCGTAGCCTGCCCTTGCTCCTTCTTCTGGTCGATCGCACGAGGTTGGGACGAGACTGCCCAAACGAAGGCCGGCAAGAAGAGCGCCCCGCGCAGGGCGCACAAGGACAAGACCAAGACGAGCATGCATTCCATCCGCTGCCGGCCTGACGCAGTCTCGGGAGCCGAGGCATCGGCACGGGGGTCGGACAGGATTCCAGCATGCGCCTCCCCGGCTCCGATGGCAAACGACGACCCGCGGTGTCGCGGCGAGCAGGCCTAGCCCCGAGGGTGCCCTCTCCAGTCGCGGTTGAACCCCGCGGCGTCGCCGGGCCGGCGCTGCCTGAGGAGCGCGTCGATTTCGGCTCGCAGCCCACGCCCGACCGTCGAGCGGTGCAGCCACTCCAGGTAGTCGAGATCGTGGCGGGCGATCTCGCCGAGGGACCAGCCAGCGTATCGGCCGAAGTCCAGGACCGTGCCCGAAGGTCGACCGGGCGGCGGCCCGGCGTGCGACGCCGCCGGCGACACACCAGAACTCGGCTGCGCGCCGCCCTCGGGCCGCGGCGCTGGTGCCGGAGTCGGAGCGGCCGTCGCGGCGGCGCGCAGAGAGTCGTAGGCGGCCCGCCTGGCGGGGTCGCCCAGGACATCCCAGGCATCGTTGATCGCGATCATCCGACGGGCATCGCCGCCGTGGTCCGGGTGGTACTTGCGCGCGAGGATGCGGTAGGCGGCCCTGATTACCTCAGCTTCCGCTCGCGGGTGGATCTGCAGAATCTCGTAGTAGTCGGGCATTGGCAGAGCCTACAACGGCTCCGACCACGAGGGCGAGCGTCGATTTCGGCGTCCGCCTGCTTCGGGCCGCAACCGCCCGGCCGAAGCACGCGACTAGCAGGTGAAGCCGACCTGGACGTTCGGCCCCTGGATCGTGGCGGCGGAGAACGGACGCCAGCGCAACGACCTGCGTCGCATTGGCAGATGTCCGGCGAGACCCTGCGTATTCGGGCCGAGGATTTCCAGCCGGCAGTCCGCATGGGCAAGCGGCTGGAGAAGGTCCTCACGACATATGCGCAGGCCTACTTCGTCCAAACAGCCCAGAACGCCGCGTGCAACGGCCTGCATCCAGTGTCGCAGCGGGCGGCCAGATGGCTCCTCTCGACCCAGGATCGAGCCGAGAGCGACCAGTTCTTCCTTACGCACGAGTTCCTCGCCTTCATGCTGGGAGTGACACGCCAGACGGTCAGCATCGCCGAGGGGGAGTTGCAGGAAGCTGGGCTGATCAGCTACCACCGCGGCCACATGACGATCCTCGACAGGTCGGCGCTCGAGGCGGCTTCGTGCGAGTGCTATGGGATCGTGCGGCGGGAGTTCGAACGGCTGCTCGGAATCGGTCGCGCTTGATCTTCTGGCTGGGTTGACCACTCGCACCAGCCTTCCTGCGACAATGACAGACAAGAGAGGGGGCCGCGCGGAGTACTTCCGGGCGGGTGGCCGTACCCGAACTCAGGAGAAGCACCCCGTGACCGTCACTCCAACGTATGTCCTGGCGCGCGGTGCGAAGGGCTGCCGGATCGCCATCGGGGCAGTCGTCGCCGTGGCGGCGCTCGCTCTCGTTGCCGGCCCGGCTGCGGCAGAAGCCCCGCCTGTGTACAACAGCATCCCAATGACGCTGCCCGGCAATGTCCCCAGCGTCGCCTTCGAAGCCACGTCAACCAGCGAGTTCGGCGACTACATCGCCCTGGCCGGGACCGATAGAGCGAGCGAGAACGTGCCCGTCACCGTCGTGATGTCGATCTGGGCCTGCCAGGCCGGCGGCTGGACCGGCGCCGACTGCACGACTACGCCGGGAAAGACGTGGGCGCAGCCCCTCACGCTGACGATCTACAACGTCGACAAGACCGGCGCCGTCCCCGCCGCGGGCTCAGTGGTCCTGACCACGACCCAGACGTTCGACCTGCCGTACCGACCGTCGTACGACCCGGCCGGCCCGTGCAAGGCGAGAGGCTCGACCGGCTGGTATTCCGCGGCCGAGGATCAGTGCTACAACGGGCTGGCCCACGAAGTGACGTTCACCCTGCCCGCAGGCCACGTGCTCCCCGACCAGCTGATCTGGAGCATCGCCTTCAACACCAATACCCATGGCTACGCCCCCATCGGCAAGACGGGCCCGTACGACTCACTCAACGTCGGCACCCAAACCTTCTCAGGCCAGCCGTCCTACGGCACCGACGTCGAGCCCGCCGGTGTCTTCATGAACAGCACGTGGGCGGGAGCGTACGGAGACAACGGCACTAACGGCACCGGCACGTTCCGCGATGACACCGGCACAGTCACGTTCGACCCGGGCGAGAGCTGGGCCAACTACAAGCCGCTCGTCTGCTTCGGGGCCGTGTGCCCGCTGACCGCGCCCTTCGTCACACCTTCGCCGACGCCTTCGCCGACGCCTTCGCCGACACCTTCGCCGACACCTTCGCCGACGCCTTCGCCGACGCCTTCGCCGACGGCCACGCCCTCGCCGTCGGATCAGGTCGCCGGCGCCACGGCCACCCCGTTCCAATCGCTCGAAGGCGCAACCGGCACGCCCCGCCAGGCCACGCCGCCGCCGACGAACACCGATGGTCCGTCGGATGGTGGCTCGGGTTCGACGCTGGCGCTCCTCATCTGCACGGCGTTCGCGGCGGTCGCGCTCGTCGCGGTCCAGAAGCAGCGCGGAGCGGCTCGCCACTAGGCGGACTCCTCTCCCCGGCAAGAGTCGTGCCAGACGCCTACCGCAGGACGACCTCCACGTTCACCGTGGCCGTCCCGGGCTGCGGCAGCGCAACCACGTCGCCCGGCACGGCGGCACCGTCGACGGTCATCGATACCGCGCTGCCGGGCCCCTCGCGGCGCACGACAATCTCGTAGGCCGTGCCCCTGAACTCGCGATGGGCCTTGTAGCCGGGCCAGGCCGACGGCAGGTTCGGAGCCACGCGCAGGCCCTCATAGGTGGGGCGGATGCCGAGTATCCACTGCGTTGCGGCGACGAAGGTCCAGGACGCGGTCCCGGTCAGCCAGGCGTTGCGGGCCATGCCGAAGGACGGGTGCGTCGGGCCGCAGATGTTCTGCGGGTACGTGTACGGCTCCACCTTGTACAGGTCGGAGTCCGTCCGCGCGAGCGGCAGGATCTGACGGTAGTACTTGTACGCTTCGTCGCCGTGGCCGAGCATCGCCTGGGCGACGATGGACCAGGTGTTGGCGTGGCAGAAGATGCCGCCATTCTCTTTGGCCCCGGGCACGTAGGTGGACGTGCCGCGCACACGGTCGTCGTTGCCGTCGTAGGGCGGCCACAACAGCGCCAGCCCGAACTTCGTGTTGAGCTTTTCGTCCGCCGATGCCATTGCCTGCTCGGCTCGGTCGGCTGGAGCGACCTCGCCCAGGACGCTCCAGCTTTGCGCGATCAGGTCGATGGCCTGGTGTGCCGCGCCGGAGACGCCGATGGGCAGTCCGTCGTCGTCGAATGAGCGCACATACCAGGCGCCGTCCCAGGCGTGCTCGTTGATCACAGCCGCCATCGAGGCATGGAGATCGGCGAACCGTCGCGCGTCGTCATGCCGGTCGATCTTCCGGCACAACTCGGCCAGATCGAGCATGGCCCGGCAGAACTGCATGCCCGTCCAGACACTCTCGGCCTTGCCCGATCCGTGGTCGATGTTGAGGGTGTCGTTCCAGTCGGAGAAGCCGGAACGGGGCAGTCCGTGCGGACCAAGGTTGGCCAGGGTGAAGTCGACGGCGAGGAGCATGTGCACCCAGACCGACTCTTCCGCCCCTTCAACGAACGGGACCTTCTGCGCCAGGTAGTCGAAGTCGCCGGTCTCGCGCAGATAGGCGCATACGGAGATGATCAGCCAGAGGTGGTCGTCGCTGAACCATTGGGGCCAGTTCGGGAACTCGGCGGCAAGACCTGGGCCGCCCTCGAGGGTCAGCGGATAGAACTGGTGCCAGGTGTGGCCGTCGGCGAACTGCATCCGCCAGATCGTGGTCAGCATGCGGCGGGCGTGGTCCGGCACCGTGTGCATGGTGCCGAGGGTGTCCTGGCCGCTGTCGCGCGTGCCCATGCCGCGGCCCAGGCCACTCTCGTAGCCGGACACGAAGCGCGACCAGTAGAGCGTTGTCCGGCACTGGACCTGGTTCCAGAAGTTGAGCATCGCGTTGGTGTCGGCGTCGGGAGTCTCGACGGTGAAGCGCGAGAGGTAGGCGCTCCAGTCGGCGCGCAAGGCTCGGAACGCGGCCGCGACGTCCGCCGGATGGGAGAAGCGCGCCACCACGCGGCCGATCTCGGCCGGGCGCTCCGTGGCGCCCATGATGAAGACGATCTGGCGCTCCTGGCCCGGGCCGAGCTCGATGTCGTGGGTCAGTGAGCCGATGCTGTTGCCCCGCGGCGAGGGAGCGTAGGAGGGCGTGCCCGACTCGACGACGATCGGATCTGCCAGATCGCGGCCGCGTCCGATGAAGTCCTCACGGTCGCAGGTGTAGCCGGCCGGGGCTTCGCTGCTGGCGAAGAACATGGTCAGCGGGTTGAACTTGGTCGCGACTCGGATGACGCCGTCGTCGCAGCTCGAGAAGACGATGTGCTGGGCCCAGTCGAGGTTCGCGATGTCGTTGAAGGCGTCGGCGAAGGAGAACTCGGCATAGCTGAACGAGCGCAGGCGGCGCGGGGTGGCGCCGGTGTTGCGGACCTTCAGGACCCACAGCTCGCATGGCGCCGATTCGTCGAGCGGGCTGAGCGGGACGAAGTACGTGATCTCCGCGGCAATCCCCCGCAGCATGCTCGAGATCTTCGTGTAGGCCGTGCCATGGCGGCACTCGTAGGCATCGAGCTCGACCTTCGTCGGCCGCGCCGTGGGGCTCCAGTACTCGCCCGTTTCCTGGTCGCGCAGGTAGATGTAGCGACCCGGCTGATCGACCGGGATCGAGTTGTAGCGGTAGCGGGTGACCCGCCGATTGCGCGGGTCACGGTCGAACGAGAAGCCGCCCCCGGTGTTGGACACGATGCCGCCGTACCGACCCTCGCCGATGTAGTTGAGCCACGGCGTGGGCGTGTCGGGCCGGGTGATGACGTACTCGCGAGCGGCCTCGTCGAAGTAGCCGTAGGCGTTCGCGCCCGGGCCGGTGTGGACCTCAGCCATTGATGATGGCCTCGACATCGAAGGACTGGCCGGGCCGTGTGGGCAGCGCGATCAGGTTGCCGGCGATGCGGCGGCCGTCGACGATGAGTTCAGCCACTCGGCCACGCGTGCCCTTCGCCTTGCGGACGGTGATGTTGTAGGTGGCGCCACGGAACCGGCGCGTGACCTTGAAGTCGCCCCAATCGGGAGGCAGGACCGGGTCGATGCGCAGGCCGTCGTGCTCGGGGCGGATGCCCAGGATCCACTGGCTGATGGCCACGAAGTTCCACGCGGCGGTGCCACTCAGCCAGGAGTTCTTGGCTTCGCCGTGGGTCGGGGCATCCTTGCCGGCGATCATCTGCGCGTACACGTACGGCTCGCAACGGTGGATCTCGGAGATCGCCTCGCGCGCGGATGGGTTGATGCGCAGGTAGTAGTCGAGCGCGCCTTCGCCGTTGCCGGTCATCGCTTCGGCGATCATGAGCCACGGGTTGGTGTGGCAGAAGATGCCGGCGTTCTCCTTGTAGCCCTGCGGGTACGTGGAGATCTCACCGAGCTCCAGGTGGTAGTAGGTGTAGGCGGGCTGGTTGAGGACGATGCCATGGGGTGTGGCGAGCCGCTCGCGAACCGAAGCCAGGGCCTTGCCGGCCATGTCGTTCTCGAGTCCGATACCGGCGACGATGCACATGCCCTGTGGCTCGATGAAGATCTGGCCTTCGGCGCATTCCTTGGAGCCAACGACGTGGCCGAAGTAGTCGTAGGCGCGCCGGAACCACTCGCCGTCCCAGCCGGCCGTTTCGACGACCTTCGTCATCGCCGCCGCAGCCGCAGTCGACCGCCCAGTCTCGGGTGCGTCGCCGCGCAATTGCGCGATGGCGGCCATCTCGTTCGCCGCGAGGACGAAGAGCCCGCCGATGAAGACCGACTCGGCAACGCCGCCGCCCTTGTTCTCGGTCGTTTGGAACGACTCGCCGGGCGTGTCGGAGAAGCAGTTGAGGTTCAGGCAGTCGTTCCAGTCGGCCCGACCGATGAGCGGCAAGCCGTGCGGCCCGACCCGATCGAGGGTGTACTGGATCGAGCGCTGGAGATGCTCGTAGAGCGGTGTCTCGGTGCCCACGGCGTTGTCGTAGGGCACGAGTTCGTCGAGGATCGCGGTATCGCCGGTCTCCTTCACGTACGCGGCCACGCCCAGCACGAGCCAGGCCGGGTCGTCGTTGAAGCCGCCGCCGACGTCGTTGTTGCCACGCTTCGTCAACGGCTGGTACTGGTGATACGCGCCGCCGGTGGGCAGCTGCGTGGCGGCAGTGTCGAGGATTCGCTCGCGGGCGCGCGCCGGAACCATGTGCACGAAACCGAGCAGGTCCTGGTTCGAGTCGCGGAAGCCCATGCCACGGCCGATGCCCGACTCGAACGAGGAGGCCGAGCGCGACAGGTTGAACGTCACCATGCACTGGTAGGCGTTCCAGATGTTGACCATCCGGTCGACGTGCTCGCTGCCGGTCTGGACCTGCAGGATGCCCAGCGTCCGGGTCCAGTTGTCGCGGAGGTCGGCGAAGGCCGCCTCGACGACGGCTGACTGCAGGTAGCGGGCGATGGTCGGCTTTACCCGCTTCTTGTTGATCGTCTGGGATCCGGGCGGATCGAACTTGTCGTCCCGGGGGTTCTCCTGGTAGCCGAGCAGGACGATCACTTCCTTCGTCTCGCCGGGCGCCAGATCGAGCTTGACGTGGTGCGAGCCCATGGGCTGCCAGCCGTGTGCGATCGAGTCGGTGGTCTTGCCCTGCTCGACGACGATCGGCCGGTCCCAGCCGCGGTATGGGCCGAGGAAGCTGTCGCGCTGCGTGTCGAAGCCCGCCAGCGGAGCCGAGCAGGCGAAGAAGGCAAAGTGGTCGCGCCGCTCGCGGTACTCGGTCTTGTGATAGATGACGCCGTCCTCGACCTCCACCTGGCCCGTCGAGTAGTTGCGCTGGAAGTTGGTGTTGTCCTCGAGAGCTTCCCAGAGGCAGAACTCGATCGAGTCGAAGAGCGAGACCCTGGCCGCCGTCGGCCGCTCGTTGGTCACGCGGATGCGCCAGACCTCGAGGTTCTCGCCGAGCGGCACGAAGTACAGGGTTTCGGCGCGGATGCCCTTGTAGCGCGAGCCGATGATCGTGTAGCCCAGGCCGTGCCGGCAGCTGTAGTCCTCGATGTCGCGCTGCGTCGGCTGCCAGCTCGGGCTCCAGAACTCGCCCTCGCCCTCAGGCGCGTCATCGTCGCGGAGGTAGACGTAGCGTCCGCCCACATCGAGTGGCGCGTTGTTGTAGCGGTAGCGGGTCAGGCGGCGGAGGCGCGCGTCGCGATAGAACGAGTAGCCTCCGGCCGTGTTCGAGATGATGCCGAAGTAGGCCTCGCTGCCCAGATAGTTGATCCAGGGGAGCGGCGTGTCGGGTCGGGTGATGACGTACTCGCGCTCTTCATCGTCGAAGTGACCGAAACGCACGACTCTCCTCCGGATTTGCAGCGACCCGCCGCTGAATCGCCACGGCTCGAGGCCGAACCCGCAACTCGGCGCGCGGGTGGACGTTACCATCCGACCCGAGCGGGCGCAGGCCTGTCCGGTTGCGTCTGGCGGTAGCACGAACGGGCTTCCGGCCGGCTCCGCGAGGCGGAGTAGAGTGCCGGTACCGTCGGGGCGGTCTCATGGTAGAGCCGCCCGATACCAGGAGCCTTCGTTGTCCGACAGCCATGACCCCGACAGCCACTCAGTAGACGAGTTCCTCAGGACCGCGGTCGAGAGCCTGACCGATGGCGTCTATTTCGTGGCTCCCGATCGCGAGATCAGGTACTGGAGCCGGGGCGCCGAGACGATCACCGGCTACTCTTCCGACTTCGTCGTCGGGCATCACTGCTTCGACAACATCCTCGACCACGTCGACGCCCAGGGGAACCCGCTGTGCCACACGGTGTGTCCCCTCGCGGCCACGATCCGCGACGGCCAACCGCGCGAGGTCTCGATCTGGCTTCGCCATGCGGACGGTCACCGCAAGCCCGTGCGCGCCCGGACGACGCCGGTCCGCGGCACCGACGGAACGATCATCGGCGCAGTGGAGACCTTCTCGGATGACACGGCCATGCTCCGGGCCGCCGAGGACGCCGACAGAGCGCGCCATGACGCCCTCACGGACGATCTGACTGGCTTGCCGAATCGACGCCTCTTCGACGCAGCCCTGGCCGGTCGGCTCGAGAACCTGGCCCGCTACGGCTGGCAGTTCGGGCTGTTGATCGTCGACATCGACCACTTCAAGGCCGTCAATGACAGCCATGGCCACGTCTTTGGAGACGCCGTGCTGGCGGGCGTGGCCAGGACGCTTCACGGCGCCGTTCGCGCCGGTGACGTGCTCGCCCGCTGGGGCGGCGAGGAGTTCGCCGTGCTGGTCGAGTCCTCTGATGACGGCAGCCTGATCGAGACCGCCGAGCGCCTGCGAGTGCTCGTGGCCCGGTCGGAGGTCCGCCAGGCGGGCATCGCCGCAAAGGTGCGGGTATCGGTGGGCGGCACGCCGGCTCGCCCCGAGGACACGGCGGATTCGCTGTTCGCACGCGCCGACGCCGCGCTATACAGCGCCAAGCATGCCGGCCGCAACCGCATCGAGATCGATCAACCCGCTTGATGCGGAGATCTCGCGTTCCGAGAGGCCAGTTGGCCCTCTGACGCCACGCACACGCGCCTAGAATTCGGCGGTGCTGTTGACGCGGAGTTTCGCTCGAGTCGCGCGGCTGGACCGGCTGGACCGGCTGGACGCTGTCCTGGCGGCGACGGTCGTCGTCCTGGCCTCCTTCTCCGCCGCTGTCGTCTTCCTGCCGATGCTCGGCGGCCAGCACGTCGAAGCTGGGCTGGACCTGGTCCTCGATACCTTCGCCACCGTGGTCACGTTCGGCGTTGCCGTCGTGGCCTGGGTCCGCTATCGCGAGATCGGTGCGCCGGTGGCGCTCTTCCAGGCCTCTGCGTTCCTCGTCCTTGCGGTCGCAAGCGGGGCCAGCCTGCTATTCGTCGTCGGCAAGCTGGACGTGGCTCTGGCCGACTTCGGACTGAACATGCCCCGAGAGGCGCAGCCGCAGATCACCACGGCCGGACACCTCATGGCCGCCGCCCTGCTGGCAATCGGCGCCGCCGCTTCGTTGGGCGGCGTGCGGGTCCGCCAGCACTGGCTCATTCTCCTCGGCCCCGCCGTCGCGCTCGTCGCCATCATCCAGTTGGCCAGCGCGTGGAGCCCCTTGATCCCTCCGCTGAGCAGCGTCTTCATCCTCAACAGCAGCCTCTCAACCTGGTCGACCTCGCAGCCCCTGCCGCCGTCGCCGACGGCGTTCGGCCTGGGCTTGAATCTGGTCGCCGGCGGGCTGTTCGTGCTTGCCGCCGAGCTGACCCGACGCCACCACCGTCGGGCGGGCGCGATGGGCGATGGTTTCCTGGCGGTGGGCCTGGTCTTCGCCGCATGTGGCGAGTTCCACACCGCCTTCTATCCGGGCACCTACGGCGGTCTCGTGACCAGCGGCGACATGCTGATGGTGGCCTTCGCGGTGGTGCTGTTGATCGGCATCGAAGCAGACTCACGGGCGACCCGAGCCGCACTCGGTCGCGCGAACGAGACTCTAGGCCGGCTAAAGGACGTGGAGGTGCACCGGGCGGCCCTCGAGGAACGGACGCGACTCTCGCGCGAACTCCACGACGGGCTGGCTCAGGATCTCTGGCTGGCCAAGCTGAAGATCGGGCGCCTCACCGCCATGCCGGAGCTGAGCCCGGAGGCGAAGGCGGTCTGCGACGAGTTGACCGGCGCGATCGATACCGGGCTGGCCGACGCCCGTCAGGCGGTCATGTCGTTGCGGCTGGGCAGTGAGCCGGCGATGTCGCTGCGCGATCTCATGGCGCGCTACGTCGATGACTTCGGCGATCGCTTCGGCCTGCGGGCGGACTTCGAATGCGCCGGCGAGTTGCCGCGCCTGACGCCCCGAGCCGAGGCCGAGCTGCTTCGAATCGCCCAGGAGGCCCTCAACAATGTCGTCCGCCACGCCGACGCAACTGTCGTGCGGGTTCGGGCCGGCGTCGTCGACTCACATGTCGAGCTGCTGGTGGGCGACAATGGCATCGGCTTCGAGCCATCCGAGCTCAAGGACGGCTGTTTCGGTCTGGCCTCGATGCGCGAGCGAGCCACGATCATCGGCGGCGAGCTGACGATCGATTCGCGACCGCAGGACGGCACTCGGATCCGAATCAGAGTGCCGTTGAACAGACCAGCGCGGCACCATTTGGAGGTAGGTCAGTGACGGAGCCCCGTCGGCCCGCCCGGATCAGAGTGATGTTGGTGGACGACCACGCGCTCGTACGCGCGGCCGTCACTCAGGCGATAGTTGGGCCCGACATCGAGATGGTCGGCGAGGTTGCCACGGCCGAGGAAGCCCTTCGAATCGCCCCGACCGTCCGGCCCGACGTCCTGCTGGTAGACATCGACCTGCCCGGCATGGACGGCGTCCAGCTGGTGCGCGAGCTGGCGCCCAGGCTCCCCGACACGCGCATCGTCATGTTGACCGTGTCGACCTCCGATCGGCATTTGCTCGACGCCATGCGCAACGGCGCCATCGGCTACCTGACTAAGGACATCGCCCCCGATGCCCTGCAGCGCGCGGTCCGGAGCGCGTACGAAGGCGATCTGGCGATGGATCAGCGCCTCGCGGCGCACCTCATCCGAAGGCTCGTGGAGAAGTCCCGGCATGCACCGTCATCGGGCGACGACCCGGAGCTGGCCACCCTCAGCGATCGCGAAGAGGAAGTGCTGCGCTCTCTGGCCGACGGTCTGACGGATCGCGAGATCGGGGCGGCGCTGACGATCTCGCCGCGCACCGTCGGGACGCACGTCAGCAGCATCCTTCACAAGCTCGGCGTCAGGAATCGGGCCGAGGCGGCGCGCCGGTATCGCGACCGAGCCTGACTCCGCCGAGTCAGGGCCTGAGTCCGGCCGACTCAGGGGCTAGCGCTGCGCGGCTCGGGCCGCGGCGATCTCGACCCGCAACAGGCGCGGCTGCCGTGCCTCGATGGCGAGCCCCACGCCGTCGCGCATCACGATGAGAAGCCGCTCGTGAGACATGACCGTCTCGTCGAGAGCGGCCAGGTCGAAGCAGATGTTGTCCCGGCCGGCGAGCACCAACCGACGCGAGGTTACGTAGAGATCGACTACGACCGGCGGCGACGCGGCGGACTCCTGGGTGCCCGCGCCGTATACGACAGCCGAGCGGCGAACTGCCACGAGCCGCTCGCCGGGCTCGAGTGCCGGGCCGATGCGCTCGTCCGGGTCGATCCACGCCACTCCTCTACGGCGGTACCGCACTCGGGCCTCATCGGCTTCGGCCTGGTCCGACGCCGCCGCGGCCGCCTCTTTGAGCGAGATGTCGTCCACGGCCCGACTCTACCGACGGGCGTCGCAAGTGGCATGCGAGGAATCACCGGTCCCGATACGGGTCGCGGCCTGCGGCACTTACCGGTTGCGGGCGGGACGGCTACGTACTGAAGGTTAGGTCGTCGAGTACGGGGCCATACGGATGCCAGTCAGTAGTGGGCTCGGTATTCTGTATGGGGAAGCTGTGAGAGCCGCCGACGCGAGGCCTTCACCTCACAGCCGACATCCGCTGGTGCAGCCCGCCCCGCAGAGGAGAGACACGTTGGGCCGAGGCTTCCAACCTCGCCACTCGATCGTTCAGAGGCGACTCCTGGCAACGCTCTGCGTCGCCGCCCTGACCGTCTCCGCGACGGGCTGCTCCGGATCCGCTGCCTCGCCCGCCCCCAGCGTCAGCAAGGAACTCACCGTCTACCACTGGTGGACCGCCGGCGGCGAGCGCGATGCAATGGACAAGATCGACCTGGACTTCAGCGCCAGCTATCCGCAGTACAGCATCCATGACAACCCGACCGTCGGCGGCGGCGGCATCACCCTCAAGACAGTCATGCAGGGCATGCTGGCTGCCCACGTCCCGCCGGACACGTTCCAATCGCTGGCGGGCGGCGAGCTCAAGACGTACGTCGACGGCGGCTATCTGGACAACGTCGATGACATCTGGGCGGCGCAGGACCTGGACCAGAAGTACCCACCCATTCTCGGCCAGATGGTCACGTTCAACGGTCACAAGATGGCCATCCCGATCAACATCCATCGCGCCAACTGGCTCTTCTACAACGTTGCCATCTTCAACGAATACGGCCTGAAGCCACCCCGCGACGTCGACGAGCTGATCACGGACTGCCAGATCCTCTCCCTGCGGCACATCACGCCGATCGGCCTTGGGACACGGGACAAGTGGACCGCGGTCTTCCTCTTCGACACGGTGCTGCTCTCGGTGGCCGGCCCCGACGCCTACGAGAAGTTCTACACCGGCCTGCTCGACCCTCAGACCGACAAGCTCGTCCAGCTGGCGTTCGAGAAGTTCAAGGAGCTCGTCGCGTACGTGGATCCCAGTCATGGCAACTTCACCTGGAGCGACATGCCCACACGGCTCGGCAGCGGCCAGGTAGCAATGATGGTCCTCGGTGACTTCGCGGCCCCGCTTCTCACCGACGCCGGCTACAAAGAAGGCACGGACTGGGAGGCCGTCGGGTTCCCGCAGAAGCCGTCCGAGACCTTCCTCATGGTCATCGATACCTTCACACGACCGAAGGGTATTCAGCATCCCGACGCGACCACCGATTGGCTGACCAACCTCGCCAGCGCCAAGACGCAGGCCGACTTCACCGTGCTGAAGGGCTCGATAGCCGCCAACCAGGATGTGCCGATCTCCACGTATCCCGACTCGCTGCAGCAGCGCGCCTCCGAAGCCTTCAAGACCCTCCGCAGCGTGCTGCCCTCCTCGATCCACGGCGCGCTGGCGCCGCTCCCCTTCCTCGATGAGTGGCAGGACCTGCTGACGGTCTTCCTGTACAGCCCGGACGTGGACCGCGCCCTGACCCAGACGTCGATGCTCATGAAGAGCTACGACGTGGCCGGGAACAGCGCCTGGTACTGGGCGAAGTAGCGACCAGACCCGCCCGAGGGCGCGCCCCGGACGGCCCCATCGCCCGCCCCGCGCCCCCGCCCCGCCCCGACGCGCGGGTACGTACCCCGGATACCGAGCTGTAGTTCCGTAGGCGGCTACGGGTGGCTCCCGATGGCCGGCCGGATGGGCATCTCTAGCGTCTGAACCCGACGAGGCGGCCCCGACGGGGCGCCACCAGAGCTCATCCGGAGACCGAATGCCCGAACCATTGCTGCAAGCGCGTGGCATCGTCAAGCACTACGGCCACGTCGAGGCCCTTCGCGGCTGCGACTTCGACGTCTATCCCAATGAGATCGTCGCGCTCGTCGGCGACAACGGCGCCGGCAAGAGCACACTCATCAAGATCCTTGCCGGATCCGAGCAAGCGGATGAAGGCGCGGTCTTCCTCGAGGGCAAGCAAATCCACGTCGGCTCGCCCTTCGAGGCGATGCGGCTAGGCATCGAGACGGTCTACCAGGACCTGGCCCTCGCGCCCGACCTCGACGGCTCAGCCAACCTGTACCTCGGCCGCGAGATCATGCAGCCGGGACTGCTCGGCAAGCTCGGCTTCCTCGATAACGGCACGATGCGGGCTGGGGCCCGCAAGGCGTTCGGCGAGTTGGGCGTAGACCTCAAGAACGCACAGAGCGCGGTGGCCAACCTGTCGGGCGGTCAGCGCCAGAGCGTTGCCGTGGCCCGCTCGGTCGCCTGGGCGAGCAAGGTCGTCTTCCTCGACGAACCCACGGCCGCACTCGGCGTCATCCAGACCGCGCGCGTGCTCGAGACCGTCAAGCGCATCCGCGACCGGGGCGTGGCCGCGGTGCTGATCAGCCACAACATGCGCCAGGTGCTCGAGATCGCCGACCGGATCGAAGTCCTCCGTCTCGGTCGTCGCGTGGCTCGCTTCGCGGCCAAGGACGCCACCATCGAGCTACTCGTCTCGGCCATGACCAGCGGCATCGCTGAGGAGGGAGCGGCATGACCGCGGTCCAGCCGACTCGAGGCCAGTCCATTCGGAGCGCGGTCGCAGTCCGGTTGAGCCCGGTCGTGGCCCGCTGGAATGCCTTCGCTCAAACCCGCGGCGGCTCCGTCGTCGCGCGCATGTTCTCCACCAACGCGGCCTGGATCCTGCTGCTCCTGGCCTTCTTGATGTTGCTCTTCAACTACCTCGCGCCGGGCAAGTTCCTGACCGAGTTCAACGTCCGGACCATGGCCACGAACGTCTCGGTGCTACTCGTGATCGCCGTCGGCGAGACCTTCGTCATGGCCACCGGCGGCATCGATCTCTCGGTCGGCTATGTCCTGCTCTTCTCCGGCGTCACCTCCGCCCAGGTGATGAACTGGGGCGGCCGCGACTCGACCAACTACGGCTGGGACATCGTCCTTCTGGGTTTCATTGTCGCGCTCGGCTCCGGTTTCGCCTGGGGCGTCCTGAACGGGTTGATCGTGGCCAAGGCCAAGGTGCCCGCCCTCATAGCCACGCTGGGCACACTCGGCATGTCATGGGGCCTGGCGGAGATCCTGAGCAACGGCCAGGACCTTCGCTACCTGCCCAGCATCATGGGCGACATGGGGGCCAGCCGGATCATCGACAAGATCCCGCTGGTCGTGATCGTGGCCGCAATCGTGGCCGTCATCGGCTCGATCATCCTGAGCCTGACCAGGTTCGGCCGCTACACGCTGGCCATCGGCTCAAACCAGGAGGCGGCCCGGCGAGCGGGCATCAACGTCGACCGCCATCTGATCAAGGTCTACGCCATGAGCGGCACGCTGGCCGGGTTCGCCGCCTTCATGAACCTGGCGATCTTCACTACGACAACCATCTCCGGCCACGCCAATGACAACCTGCAGGCGATCGCCGCAGTCGTGATCGGCGGCACCAGCCTCGTAGGCGGCGTGGCCACAATCGCCGGCACCACCATCGGCATCTGCATCCCGATGGTCCTGTTCAGCGGCTTCACGATCCTCGGCCTCCAGTCCTTCTGGCGAGACGTGGCTGTGGGCGCCGTTCTCATCCTGGCCGTCTATACCGACCAGCTCCGCCGCCGCCGCCGGGAGCGGCACTAACCCCCTTGTGCGCAACTCGGCGCTCCGAGAGATCGGAGCTCCGGCGCAAACCGACCCACGGAAGTAGGAGAGAGGTAGTGCTCATGCGAATCAGGACCGTCACGATGTTGGGCCTGGCCCTCATCACCGTAGCCGCCTGCTCGGGCTCGACCGCGACCACGGCCAGCAACTACAAGCTGACTCTCATCCAGGGAGTCGCCGGCGACCCGTTCTATGTCACGATGGCATGCGGCGCGCAGGCAGAGGCCACCAAGGAAGGCGTCACCCTCAACATCACCGGCGGCAACAAGTGGGATGCCACTGTCCAGAAGCCGGTCATCGACTCCGTGACCGCCGCCAAGCCGGACGGCGTCATGGTCGCCCCGGACGACTCCAAGGCCCTGCTCGCTCCGCTCAAGGCCATGAGTGATGCGGGGATCAAGGTCACCTTCGTCGATACCCAGCTAGACGACACCTCGTTCGCCGTCTCGTCGATCGCCACCGACAACTCCGGCGGCGGGACGCTCGCCGCGCAGACTCTGGCCACCCTGATCGGGGACAAGGGCTCCGTCCTCGTCGTCAACGTCGACCCCGGCATCTCGACCACTGACGCCCGCGTTCAGGGCTTCAACGACGAGATGAAGAAGCATCCGAACATCACCGTTCTCGACGTCCAGTACACCCACGACGACCCGACGGCCGCCACGACCATCACCACCTCCATCCTGGCCGCCCATCCCGATCTGGCCGGTGTCTTCGCGACTAACGTCCAGAACGCCGAGGGCGTCGCCACGGGCCTGAAGCAGGCCAACAACACCGTCGTCAAGACCATCGCCTTCGACGCCGGCCCCAAGCAGATCGAGGACCTCAATGCCGGCATCGTCCAGGGCCTGATCGCCCAGGATCCGTACGGCATCGGCGTCGCCGGTGTGCAGCAGACAGTCCTGGCACTCAAGGGCCAGGCCACGACCAAGACCATCCAGACTTCGCTCGCGGCGCTCACGAAGGACAACGTGAACAACGCCGACATGCAGAAGTACCTCTACAAGGCCACCTGCAGCTAGCTCCCCAACTCCTCTCGCCAGCCCGGGCCTTCGACAAGGCTCGGGCTGGCGCGCAGTCGGAGTTTGCTGGTGCAGACTTCGACCGCCTGACAGCAGTCCGTAGCGACCCCTCGCCGGAACCCGGCGAGGGGTCGTTCTCTTCTAGAAGGCGGGCAGCCCCTGGGTTGCAGCTCGGATCTACTCGGGCTCTTCCTCGCCCCAGTCGTCCCAGAAGTGCTCGATTTCCTGCCAGGCCTCTTCGCTCCTGGCCTCTCCCTGGTAGAAGGCCCCTGGACTCCCCTGAAACCAAATACCCCTCCTGGCGGTCCAGAAGGGGTATTTTAGGTTCGCTATTGGTGAGCCGGGCGGGGCTCGAACCCGCAACAAGCAGATTAAGAGTCTGCTGCTCTACCATTGAGCTACCGGCCCACGGCGGATTGTAGCGGACTCTGGCGGCCCGTGTAGTGGCCTGACAGGCCGTCTCCCGCGTTTCGGACGCGGTCCCGGCCGCGTTAGTCATCTGAATGCACTAGGCCAGGCGGGGAATCCAGACCGCTGCAGAAAGGACCCCGCCAAGGGCTACGATAGGCGCCTGCGATCGGAAGCCCCAACAGGAGGTTGGAGATCCGTCGCGCTCCCGACGGCAGCTTGTGAATCAAAGCCTGGCACTTGAGGACCTCCGGCTGCTCGAACAGCTCGAGACCGGCATCGTCGTCATTGATGGAGCGGGCATCATTGTCCGCTGGAACGCGCACGCCGAGCGCATCCTCGGCCTGTCTGCGGCCGAGGCTGTCGGCCGTCCCTGGCTGGACCTCGTCAGCATTCTCCAGGGCGGGCGGATCGGCGGGAGCGAGGTTCGCCTCGCGGCGATGACGCCGGGCGGCTGGCATGGTCTGACCAGGCTGAGGGTGGCCGCGTCCCGTGACGTCTGGGTGCGAGCCCACGTCCAGGCCATGAAACTCACTTCCACCGACGTGCAGCCGTCCATTGCGGCCGTCTTCTGGCCCGATCCCGGGCCGAGCGATCGGACCGCCGACGAAATCGGGGACATGCTCCCCTACCGCGATCTATTCGAGCGGTCTACCGAGGCGCTGCTGCTCGTGGACCTGGCTGGCACGGTCCTCGACGCCAACGACGCCGCGGCCTCGCTCCACGGCCGCGGCCGCACGGAGATGATCGGCCAGTCGTACCTGGACGACATAGAGGATTGGACTCCTGCCGACACGGAGACGGCTCAGGCCGAGACGGTTGCCGCGGGGTTGCTCGTCCGCGTGTTAACGCTGCGGCCGAGGACGGGCCCGCCCATTCAGGTCGAGGCCATCGGCACGCTCGTCCCGCCGATTGAGCGCGGCTACGTGCTCGTCCGAATGAGGGATCTCAGTCTGACCGGCGCGCGCGAGCGGATGCTGCGAGACCTGGGAGGCCTGGCTGGAGAGTCGGACGAGCACGCCATCGGCCGCCTCGCCGAGGAGGTGGTCGAGGAGCTCGACGCCAACGCTCGAATGAGCGAGGGCCTCCAGGAGGCCACCGAGCACGGACGGCGCCTCACCGCAGAGTTGCGGGCCATCCAGGAATTGACACTCCTGGGCGCATCGACAGACGACCTCACGCGTCTGGCGCAGGAGACCATCGAGCAGGTCGTTCTCGCCACCGGGGCCACTGGGGGCGGCTACATCCTGGTCGATCCGACGTCGGCGAGAGTGGACCCAGTGGCCTGGGTCGGCCTGCCGAGCCCGAGCTGGGTGGATGGCAACGAATCGCCGCAGATCCCGGCCGATTGGCCGCCCCTGGCGCAGCTCCAGTCGGACCAGGGCATCTGGCTTTCGCGCTCGGACGGCGCGGCCGCTGGCGCGGCTGGGGACGCCGGCGCGGCTGGTCCACGCGCTCAGGCCGTGCTGCCGCTCCGCGTCGACGACCGCCTGGCCGGCGTACTGCATATGGAATGGTCTGTCGCGCCGCGTGCCGATCAGTTCGACGTCCACTTCTTCGAGCCGATTGCCCGGATCTGCGGCATTTCGCTGGCCAACTTCCGGCTTCGCTCCGAGCTGCTTCACCGCGCCGCGGCGCAACGATCGCTGGGTCATCGCCTCGACACCCTCGACGAGCTAACCCGCATCGGCGAGGAAGCGAGCTCATTCGAAGAGCTCGCGCATCGAACGGTCAGCCTGGTCCGCGAGGCGCTCGGCGCGAGCGGCGTTTGCTACCTGCTGATCGAGCCCGGCCGCCACTTCGAGACACATGCCGTGGCCGGTGAAACCGGCGCATTCCGGCTGTGGCTCAAGGGCGTGCCCGCCAAGGACGCGCCCGGCGGCAGCATTCTGCTCGCGGGCGGCAGCAGCGTTCTGGGCGATTTCGTGGCCAGCCAGGTCAACGAGCGCGTGCTACCGCTGGCCCGCGCCACAGGCTTCCGCTCGTTCGGTGCGATCCCGATTCGCACGGGCGAGGAACTGCCCGGAGCCCTGCTGTGCTTCTTCGAGCAGCCGTCGGCCTCGCTCCCGCTCGACGAATCGGCACTGGACTCGGTGGCTCGGATCGCGGGCATCGCCCTGGCCAACTACCGCCTGCGCGAGCGACTGGTTTCGTCCGAAGAGCGCTACCGCACGCTGTTCGAGGAGTCGCCTGACGCGGTCCTCGTCTCCGCGCTCGACGGCACGGTCCTCGACGCAAACGAGGCTGCGGTCCGCCTGTACCGCGTCAATCGAGGCGAGGTGCTGGGCCGCTACTTCGGGCAGCTCATCTTCGCCGACGAGCGCGAGATGGCCCGCCGCCGCCAGATCGTCTGGGCCCAGGGCCGCGGCACGTTCCGAGATCGGGGGCGCCGGCCGGACGGCTCCGAATTCCCGATCGAGGTCGAGGTCCGAGTCGTGGAGCTGGGTGGCCAGCGCCGCTTCCTGCATCTCGTGCGCGACCTGTCGGATCAGGAGCGCCTTCAGCGCGAGCTGCTCCAAGCCCAGAAGATGGAGGCGATCGGACAGCTCGTGTCGGGTGTCGCCCATGAGCTGAACAACCCGCTGGCCGCGATCATCGCCTTCAGCCAGCTGCTGCGCAGCGACGAACGACTGCCCGACGACATGAAGCACGACGTCGGGCTTCTCGTCCAGGAGGCCGAGCGGACCCGCCGTATCGTCCAGAACCTGCTCGACTTCGCCCGGACCCGACCGCCCGAGCGGCGGCCGACGAGCATCGCCGTGCTGGTCCAGAGCGTGCTCGAGCTCCAGTCCTACGCGTTGAGCACGAACCAGATCCAGGTCAAGGTCGAGATCCCGGCCTCGCTGCCGGAGGTCGATCTGGACCGGGCCCAGCTTCAACAGGTCCTCCTCAACCTGACCATCAATGCCATCCAGGCGATGCGCGGCCGCGAACGCAAGACTCCCGCCCACCTCTCGATCGCGGCGATCCTGGTCAAGGCCAGGGCTTCGGCGGGAGTCACCAAGGCCGAGAAGATCCTGGACGATCAGCCCCGCGTCAGGATCTCCATCCGAGACGACGGTCCCGGCGTGCCGGAGTCGGCGCGGGCGCGGCTCTTCGACCCGTTCTTCACCACGAAGAGACCGGGTGAGGGCACGGGCCTGGGCTTGTCGGTGTCGTTCGGCATCGTTGCCGGACATGGCGGCCATCTCTGGTATGAACCCGGATCCGGCGGCGTCGGTAGCAACTTTATCCTCGAACTACCGGTCACCGCCCAGACGGTCGACGAGCGGCGCCTGACGGACGGCTTCGAATCGGACGGATCGCGAACAGTCCAGACCGTCAAGCCCGCGGCGAAGGAGGCCGGCGCCGGTCCGACGACCAGGCGATCTCCGGCCCGAATAGTGGCGCCGGCGGTTTCGCCCGAGACACGCGCCTCGGTCGCGGATGCGACAGCGTCGCCCCCATACGCCGAGACAGCCGCGGAGCTCACGGCCGAATCGGCGGCCAGCCCGCCCGCTACGGCGGCTCCGCCCACCGCCGCGCCGGCCAGCCCACAGGCTCCGAGTCCGGCTGGGCAGCCGAACCGCCCGGAGGCCGAACCGGGAACGCAGCGTCCGCGAGTACTCGCCCTGGACGACGAGCCGTCGATCCGGGCCTTCCTCCGCAAGGCGCTGACCGCCGTCGGCATGGACTGCATGCCGTTCCAGGACGGCGCCGAGGCGCTGGAGGGGGTCCGCGACCACACCTTCGACGTGATGCTCATCGACCACCGCATGGCCGGCATGAGCGGCACCGAGTTCTACGACGCAGCCATTGAGTTCCGGCCCGATCTAGCCAAGCGGGCGGTCTTCATGAGCGGCGACGTCCTCAACCCGGATCTGCTCGGCTTTGCCACCCAACGGGGCATTCGGCTCCTCGCCAAGCCGTTCGACATCGATGCCGTCATTCGGGTCGTTCGGGAGACGCTCGCCGACGCCGAGCAGGCTCAAGCGGGCCGCCCGCGATAGATCCGGCGATCAGTCGGCGCGCACGCGGCTCTCCGGGGCCCGAGGGTCGGGCATGAGCTCGCTCAGGATGGCGTCCGCGGCGGCGTAGGGGTCGAGGTCGTGCGCGGCCACTCCCAGAAGCAACCGGCCCGCGGCCGATTTCGCTTCGCCGGTTGCGGCCTCGTCCGAGTCGCCCTCTAGCGCACGCACGCGCTCGTGCAGCCGATCGACCAGGACGGCCCAGACCTGCGCCTCTGCCCGCTTGAGCCGCGCCGATTCGCCCAGCTCCCCGCGGCCGACCGACCGATGACGATCGATCGCGGCCAGCAGCTCGACCACGCCCTCGCCGGTGGCCGCGGTGGTCACGAGAACCTCGGGGTGCTTGGGCGCCNNCCCGCCTTGATGGCCTGGATCTCGTCGCCCATCTCGGGTGCCTCCACGACAACCGTCGTGTCCGCCGTGGCCGCTACCTCAACCTCGCTCTGGCCCGTTCCAACGGTCTCGATCAGGACGATGTCGAAGCCCGCGGCGTCGAATACGGCCGCGGCGGCCGTCGTTGCGGATGAGAGCCCGCCGGCGTGGCCGCGCGATGCCATGGAGCGGATGAAGACTCCGTCGTCCGAGGCGTAGGCCTGCATCCGGACGCGATCGCCCAGCACGGCGCCGCCGGTTATGGGGCTCGAGGGATCGACGGCCACGACCGCCACGGGCCGACCGGCCCGCCGCAACTCGGCGATGAGCGCCGCCACGAGCGTGCTTTTGCCCGCGCCCGGCGGCCCCGTGATGCCAATCAGCTGCGCGCGCCCCGCCAGGGGATGGAGGCGCCGCAGAGCGGGCTCGGCCATCGACGACCGATTCTCCACGGCAGTCAGCAGCCGCGCCAGGGCCCTACGGTCGCCGGCAAGGGCGGCTTCGCAGAGTTGATCCGCCCGATCCGNNACGCGAGTTTGGGCCACGCCGGTCGCAGCTAGTCCCGCGGCCGGGCGTTGGCGCGCAGGAAATCGGCCACCTGGGCGATCGTCGTGCCGGGCCCGAAGACCGCAGCGACGCCGATCTCTTTGAGGGCGGGTACGTCGTCGTCAGGAATGATGCCGCCGGCGGTCACGAGGACGTCGTCCATGCCGCGTTCGCGCAGCAGTTTGCAGATGCGCGGCAGGAGCGTCATGTGCGCCCCGGACAGGATCGACAGCCCGACGACGTCGACATCTTCCTGGAGAGCGGCAGTGACGATCATCTCGGGCGTCTGACGCAGGCCCGTGTATACGACCTCGAAGCCTTCGTCCCGAAGACCACGAGCCAGCACCTTGGCCCCGCGATCGTGCCCGTCGAGCCCGGGCTTGGCGATGAGAACCTTGAGCGGTCTGTCAGTCATGGCCCGCATGATAGCGGGCCGGCCCGGTCAACTCAGGCTACATGCCCCACTTGGCGCCCTGCTCCTCGACGATGTGGATCTTGTCGCTCGCACGATTCCTGCACAAGGCGCACGGAACGACGCCGGGGAGTACTTCCTGGAAGTGGTGGGGGGCGTTTGGATCGGCTTCGCCCGCCTTGACTTCCTTGGTCGCAGCCGGACGGATGAATGGCAGCTTCATAGGTCCCGTCTCGTCTCCCCGCTTCGTGTGGCGCCGCAGGCCAGAACGCGGCGCACCGATCATACAGACGACAGGGCCTGGCTATTTGTTCGATCGGCGGGTTCGGCCGGGGCTTGAGGTCCGCGCCTAGCCCCAGCGCGGCGACTGGCTGTCCCCCAAGGCCTCGCCCTCGATGTGAAGGCGATCGCCCCTCGGGGCATGGCAGAGGCGGCACAGGGTGGACTCTCGGCCGGGGATGACAGGCAACTGATTCCATTCACTTCCCGTCACACCCGCGGGCGGCACCATCGGTATCTCGTAGACGTCCTCGAATACGTGCGGCTGGTTCTTGTCCGAATCCACGACAAATCCCCTTTGCGGTTGTGGCTCCGGCCAGTTCGTCCGACGCAGCTGCCCTCGTGCCTAACCCCAGTTTGGGGACTCGGCGTCGGCTTCGATCTCACCTTCAATGTGAAGACGGTCGGTCCGAAGTGCGTGGCAGATCTCGCACAAGGTCGACTCACGCGCGGGGACCGGAGGACTCAGGTATCCACCGCCGTTGCCGTAGGGCTCGGCGGACTGCGTAATGGGCAGCTCTGTTGCGCCCCTGAAGACGTGCGGCTGATGCTTGTCCGTATCCATCACCAGATCCCTCCGTCCCGGGCACCTAGCCCCAATGCGGCGACTCTTCGTCGGCCTGCGCTTCGCCATCGATATGAAGGCGATCCGTCCTGGGCTCGTGGCAGATGCCGCACAGACCCGATACGCGGCCCGGGATGGGAGGCATTTTGTACCCGCCGGAGAGTCCGCTGTTCCCGAGCGGCGGTGTCATCGGCAGCTCGTTCACATCCATAAAGACGTGCGGCTCATGCTTGTCCGTAGTCACTGTCACATCCCCTTCCCTCTTCGTATCCCGGCCACTCGTCCGGCCTGTTCGCGGCACCAGTCTAGGCCTCTCCTGGAAGACAGCTACAAAGCGTTCCCGCCTCCAGCACGAGACTGGCCGTATCGGGCCGTCGCGTCTGCCCAAGAGGTGGCGCACGCACGAGCCAAAGTCGCCGAACCGGGAATTGGCGCTGGCCCCGGCGAGAGCCAGGTTACGGGGCCGCGATGAATCCGATCAGACCCTCGGTGCCGGCCGATCCAGATGAGACATGAACTCATCGCGAGTTTCTCTTGTGGTCCTGAACGTGCCGAGCACGCTGCTCGTGACCATCGTCGCGCCGCCCTTCTGGACGCCGCGCATGGCCAGACATAGGTGCTCTGCTTCGATGACTACGCCAACGCCGTAGGGGTTCAGTCGGGACTGAAGAAAGTCGGCGATCTGCTGAGTCATGCGTTCCTGGACCTGCAGCCGGCGCGCGTACATCTCCACCGCTCTGGGGATCTTCGAGAGCCCGATGACCCGACCGCGCGGTAGATAGCCGACGGCCACGGTGCCGAAGAACGGCAGCATGTGGTGCTCGCACAGCGAGTAGAACGGGATGCCCTTGATGACGACCATCTCGCTGTAGCCGACATCGAAGACGGCGCCGTTGATGAGCCGATCCGGATCGACGTGGTAGCCGCAGGTGAGCTCGCGCCACATCCGATGCATGCGTTCCGGGGTCCCCAGCAGGCCTTCGCGTTCCGGGTCCTCGCCGATCTCGATGAGGATGTCGCGGACGGCACGCTCGATGCCTTGCGACGCCGGCACCGGCTGACCAGCCGCCGGCCTGCCGACGGTCCCCGTTGGCGCCTCGCGGGCCTCCACGCCGTCGACCTCATCGCCCCGCTCGATCTGTTCGACCATGCCGCGGAGGTGCACCTCCAGGTCGAGCTGGTCGCGTTCGGTCGGCTTGTCGGTCGTCATGACTCTAGGATAGGCGCATGGCCAAGAGAGCAAGGGGCAGTGTCCGCCGGCGTCGCGTCAGCGTCGGCTCCGCCGCCCGATTCGACGAACTCGTTCAGCGGGCACTCGACAGCATCCCCGAGCCATTCGCCCGAGCCCTCGACGAGGTCGCCATCGTCATCGACGACGAGCCATCGCGCCAGCAGCTTCGCGAATCCGGCCTCGGCCCCGACGAGGGGCTATACGGGCTGTACGAGGGCATTCCCCGGACCGAGTACGCCGCCGACTGGGCCTTCGTGCCGAATAAGATCACGCTCTTCGCGCGCCCGCTGGTGGAGGACTTCCCGGACCCGGCGGAGCTCGAGCACGAGGTCTGGATCACGGTCATCCACGAATTGGCTCACCACCTGGGGATTCAGGAGTCCCGGCTCCACGACCTGGGCGTGGACTGAGGCTGGGTCGTCCGGCCGGGCGCGGCGCCGGCCCACGCCGCCGCTCCGACCCTGTTTCCGCCAGATACGCCTACGAGTGGTGATAGAAGCGCGCGGGGCTGTTCGAGGAAGTTCGGCCCCGAGTCTTGACCGCGGTCCACTCTCAGATCGGGCAGTGGGGCCGGCTTGGCAACCCGTAGCGCGGTCGAATTCGGGTCCGAGCCGCGTCTACCACGCCTGCCAGGCGTAGCTGACGGAAACGCGCCGCCCCCTACCCCACCGCCGCCGGCACGTCGAGTGGCGCCGCGCCCGCCAGAAGAGTGCCGAGCTTGTCCGTCTCAACGTTGCCGCCGCTGAACACCACGCAGACGCGTTCGCCGTCACGGATCGGGACCTTGCCGAACAGGACGGCCGCAAGGGCCGCGGCGCCGGCCGGCTCCACCAGCTGCTTCATTCGCTCAAGGGCGAAGCGGACGCCCGCCAGGATCGTGGCGTCGTCGAGCAGTACGATGTCGTCCAGATAGCGACGGCCCATGGCCATCGTCCACTCGCCAGCGAACGGCGAGCCGAGCCCATCCGCCACGGACGCCGGCTGGATCCGGACGATCTCGCCGCGCTCCAGGGCCAGCGACAGGGCGTTGGAGTTGACCGGCTCGACGCCGTAGACACGCACACTCGGCCGCGTCTCCTTGAGTGCCGCCGCCGTCCCGGTGCAGAGCGCCCCGCCGCCGATCCCCGCCACGACGACGTCCACCTCGGGCAGGTCATCGAGGATCTCGAGGCCGATGGTCCCCTGCCCGGCGATGATCAGCGGGTCGTCGAAAGGCGGCACGAACGTCAGGCCGCGTTCGGCCTGGACTTCGTCCATGCGGGCCCACGTCTCACCGACGTGCTCGCCGTAGAGGATCACTTCGGCGCCGTAACCCCGGCAGGCATCCACCTTGGAGCGGACCGCGCCCGCCGGCATCATGACCACGGCATGGACGCCTGCCTCGTGCGCTGCCAGCGCCACTCCCTGGGCGTGGTTGCCGGCGGAGAGCGTGATGACACCCGCCGCTCGCTCCGCGGCTGACAGCGCCGCCATCTTGTTGAGTGCGCCGCGAATCTTGAAAGCTCCCGTCTTCTGGAGATGCTCGGCCTTGGCGTAGACCCGGCCGTCGGCCACGCGGATGCCCCGCGCGGCGAGCACCCGACCCGCGGTCGAGGACGACAGAATGGGCGTGCGATCAATGCGGCCGTCCAGGACGCGTCGGGCCTGGTGGAATGCTGCGAGCGGAACGATGTGTTCGGGCATGCTCAAAGTATGGCGCCGGAATCGATGCAACCTCGCGGCCGGTTGGATCATCGATACAGGTAGAGGCACGGCCGGCGGCCAACGCCGGCCAAGAGGGAGGCGCATGGAGCGGATACGCGGCGAAAATGCCACGCCCGACCGCGCCGCCTTCGACGTCCTTGTGCGAAGCCGGATCGATGCCGTGTACCGAACATCACTGGCCATCCTGGGCGATACGGCCGACGCCGCCGACGCGACACAAGAGACATTCGTATCCGCCTGGCGGCATCGTGAAGCCCTGCGCGACCCCGATCGCCTCGATGCCTGGCTGGGGCGGATCAACCTGAACGCCTGCCGGGAGCAGCTCCGCCGGCGCAAGCGGTCGCGTATCCGCGAAGTCCGACTGCTCGATCCCGACGACGACCGCGAGCCGGCGTCGAAGGATCGCCCGCTCGACGACCGGACCGCCGACTCCGATGTCTTCGATCGAGCCTTCGCCCGGTTGTCAGCGGACGATCGAGCCGTGCTCGTCCTGCACCATCTCCAGGCGCGGTCCGTGGCCGAGATCGCGGCGGTCCTGGGCGCGCCGGTGGGGACCGTCAAGTCCAGGCTCCACCGGGCGCGGACGGCGCTCGAGGCGGCGCTGGCGAGGGAGTCGAGATGAACGACCAGCTTCCTCCGATCGACCCGACCATTCGAGATCAGCTGGCCCGGCGCGCGGCCGGACGGCTGCCGGGTGCCCTGCTGGGCGACGTGTCGGTCGCGCTCAACGGCGCGGGCGGGATGGCTGGCCGCCTCCGCTGGCGGCGCCGAGCGTGGGTCGTCCCCCGACTTGCCGCCGCGGGCCTGGCCGTGGTTCTGGTGGCGGCGGTGGCGATCGCCACTGTCATCCCGGCGCACTCCGGTCCGGCAGGTTCGCTCACGGGGTACCCGGCCGCGCGGCCCCTGACCACGTCCGAACTCGCCGCGATCATGGCCGGGCCGGCGCTTCCGGCGAACACCCCGCTTGTGGCTGAAGTGACGATTGACGCCCGAAACGATGTCTGCCCGATGGACCGCTACCCCACCCTCGGCGTTGTCGAGGGCATGGCATCGCAGGTTTGCGTCATGGGCGCCGGCGTCGCGGCCGCCTTGTACCAGCCATCGACCGCGGGCATCTTCGCCTTCCGATACCTGGGGCCGGGCTTCCTGGGCCTGATCGGCGAGATCACACCCGCTCCGTCGGGGCTCGCGTTCCGGGCTGCGGATGACTGGCCCGTGACCGGCAGGACGTTCCTCGTGGACGCGACGCTCGGCACGGTTTGGAACACCTGCCCACCGAGCAGTCCGGAAGTCGGCGACGTCCTTCTTCCCGAAGGCACTGATCCGTGCTCGAAGAGCTGGCTCACAGACGACGCGGCCGCTGAGCCATCCGCCGTTTGGCCCGGCGACAACCCGTTGCCTAGGACTCACGGCGAGTTCGTCGATGTGTACGGCGCTCGAGTCATCGACTCGATCCCAAGCGATGGACTCGTCGCCGGCGTCTTCGTGGTCCGGTCGGTCGTCGGGCCTTGCCCAGGCGATCTCATGACTTCCTCGCGCGGCTGCGCCACCTGGCGCGTGCTGGCGCTTCTCCGCGACGTATCCGTCCCGCTCAGTCGACCGAGCCCGACACCGTCGACGGCTGCCAGTGCCACGAGTGCGGCACCGCAAACGCCGGTCGTCTCTCCCTCGACGTCCCTCCCCGTCGCGCCGACCGGCCTCATCGGTTCCGGCGGTGTGGCCTTCACCGCGGCCGAGACGTCCGCCCTGATCGCCGCGGACCCGAGCCTCCTCGTCGGCCGGTACATGATCAACGAGAGGGTGACCTGCGACGGTACAGACTGCAGCGGAGTCGCGCCGCATGCAGTCGCCGATTTGATCCAGCCGAGCGGAGCAATCGGCCTGGTGGGGCCCGTCGAGTTGCGGCCGGACGGCGGACTCGTCTGGACGGTGCCCCAGATCCTCGATGCCGGCTTTACCAACCATGCCGGGGCGCTCTACATCCTCGACGCCTCGATCTTCGGCGCTGCCATGGATTCCTGCGACGCCCCCGGGCTGGCATGCTTAGAGGTTTCGTGGCTTGCGACCGGCGAGGGCGTCGCGCAGCTGAACGCCCAAAGCGAGCAGCTGAGTGCCCAACTGGGGGCCTATCACGAGTTTGGTTCCGGACCGGTTGGCGGTGGGCCTGGGCTCCACGCCCTCTTTCTGGTCCAGACCGCATGGGACGCCAAGGCCTGCAACGGGCAACCACTCGCGTCATATGGATCATGCTCGGCCCGGGTCGCAATCCTGGCTCGGCTCGAGCCGGCCACACTCCCTTAGGCAGCGCAGACCCGTTCCCGGCGCGTGGCCGGAGGCGTACCATTCGGGCAGTCACCGTCACGCAGCCGAGGCCGCCACGCGGCCGCCACAGGAGTGGGTCGAATGCCGGGCTTCACCCCGTTCTCGAGCAACTACCAGGATCTCTCCAACAACCAGGGCTACCAGTTCGAGTTCCGCTGCGACGTCTGCGGCAGCGGCTACCGAAGCGAGTGGCAGAAGAACCTGCTGGGCATGGGCGGGTCCATCCTCAGCGGCGCCAGCAGCGTTCTGGGGGGCCGGTTCTGGGGCGCCTCCAACGCCGCCAACGCGGCCCAGAACATCACCGACCGCGACGCCCGCGACAAGGCCCTGGAAAAGGCCTCCAACGAGATCATGCCGCTCTTCCACCGCTGCGTTAAGTGCAACAACTGGGTGGACGAGACCTGCTTCAACAAGCAGCGCGGCCTGTGCGTCAACTGCGCCCCGAACCTGGCCACCGAGATGGAAGCCGAGCGTTCGTCCGTCGAGTTGAACCAGATGCGCGAGGCGATGGGCACCCAGAAGATCTTCTCCGGTGACGTCAGCGCCCGGGCCACCGAATGCCCGAGCTGCGGCAAGCCGGTCGGCAGCGAAAAGTTCTGCGGCAACTGCGGCACCCCGCTCGGCACCGCCAAGTGCTCCAAGTGCGGAGCCGAGCTGGCGGCCGACACGCGCTTCTGCGGCAACTGCGGCAACAAGACCGCCTAGCTGGCGGGACCGCAAGTCCCTTCGCCACGATCACATAGCACGGGCTCGCCGATGAGGCGAGCCCGTGCCTTTGCCAGAAGATCAGTTACGCGGGTCCCCGGTCGCCTACTTGGTTCTCCGTGCATTGCGTGCCGCATGGCGGGCGGGACGCCTGCCCCTGCGCTCCACCGGACGGCTCAGCTGATCATCAAAGTCTGCAGCGCGTCGGTTCGGGATGGTGACCAGGATGCAATGGAGGACGTAGATGAGCCAGAGGGCGACGACTACGAAGTAGCCGAAGGCGATCGGCCTGTACGAAGGGACAGGGTCCTGGAAGAAGGCCAGGAAAGGAACCGCGTTGAAGAAGGTGAGACCCAGCACCGAGAGAACAGCGGCCTTGAAGCTGAAGCCCTCCGGCAATGGACCCGGGATCGCCAGTGCAAGCTTGAAGAAGACGCCGAGCGTCCACCACGGGAGCTCCCAACGGTCCTCCGGATCGCGCATGAAGCCCGCGGCAACGATCATGAGCTCCAGCAATACCAACGTTGTCGGAAGTGGGCACAGAACCAGGAACACGATCATNNAGTTGTCCATCTAGCCTCCGGACAGAGCTGCTCCGTAGAGGCTGCGTGGCGGGCCTATCCCGCCACGGTTCCGCAGATCGTGCAGAAGCGGGCGCCGGCGGGGAGCGGGGCGCCGCAGCCGCTGCAGGCCCCGGCCGATTTGAGTACCGGAGCGGCGGCGTCGGCGGAGAGCGGCGGGCGCGGCGGCGGAGCGGGCTGGACGGTCACGCCCGAAGCGGGGCCGCCGGACGAGGCCGTGGCCGGCGAGGCGGCCGGCGTCGCGGGCGCACCGGCGGCGGCACCGGGGACTGCGTTCACGACCATCGGACCCAGCAGCGACTGGCCGCAACCGGGGCAGACCACCCAGGCCGGGTCTTCGATGATCTTGCGGCAGTTCTGGCAGCGCTTCGGCGCGAACGGGTCCTGCTGACCGCAGAAGGGGCACGCGGCAACGGCGCGGTCGATGAACTTGTCGCAATAGGGGCACGGGTGCTTGAACGTCGGCATGGTCCGCTCCTCTAGCCTGCAGTGCCCGAAGGCTTGTCGTTCGTGGGCGCGGCCGAGGCCGCATCGGCCGCTTCGTCGGTGGCATCGGTGCCGGTGTCGTCGCCCGAATCCGCGGCCGAATCCGCGGCCGAATCCGCGTCGTCGTCTCCGCCATCGCCGCCGGCACTGGATATGGCCGACTCCTGGGCCTTGCGACCGGGCCACTCCGCCGCCTCGTCCGCGGCGGTGGAGTGCCAGTGGATCAGGTCCGCCACGGCCGCCGACCAGGTGGCGGGGCTGCGATGCACGATCCGAGCGACGAACCGACCCCGCGCCCAGGCCAGGCTCGGCAACACCGCCAGAGCCATCCGGTAGCGCAGGTACTTCGGCAGTCGCAGCTGATCGTCCGGGAGTGCCATCGGCTCTCGCAGGAAGCGGCAGTCGACCAGCGCCTCGCTGATGTCTCGGACGGCCTGCTCGGCGGCGATGCCCAGCTTCTCGGGCGGCTCGCCCTTGTACTGCGCCCGCGGCATGACCCGGTAGAAGTAGGTGGCGTGGGCTCCGGCGGTGACCAGCTCGAGAGCCACAAGGTTGCCGGGCATCGCGACCAGGAACCAGATCTTGGGTTCCGTGCCGCCCGGATCGACCGGCGACATGGCGACCCAGCGCGGCGCGCTCGAACCGGCGGTCGAGCACAACGACTGATAGCTCTCGGCGAAGGTCGGCTCGCCCAGAACCGCGGTCTCGACGACCGGCCAGCCTGTATCCCCGAATGCGTCGGGTCGCGTCGGGCGGCCGTCGACGAGCAGGTCCGAGGCCTTCTGACGAACGCCGAATGGCGCGTCCGGCATCAGCTGCTCCACGAAGGCCGCGGCGTCGGCGAAAGCGCCGTCGCGCAGCTTCTCGAGCGTGTCGTGGAGACGAGTCGAGGCGGTGCCGAGGCCGCGCAGCGTCAACGTGCCGGGCCCGCCGTCGACCACGACCTCGCCGGGGCTCGTGTTGACCGTCGAGATCGATGCCCGCCGGAAATGGATCCACGTCACGCGCTCATCGAGCGGGCAGACCACGAAGCCCCACGGCTGGATCACGAACTGGCCGACGCCACTGATCGCCGTGGCCGGTCCATCGGGTCCCGGCCCGAGCGGGCTGGCGGTGGGCGTCCAGGCGAACTCGACCAGCTCGGCCGGGTCGGCAGGCACTTGCACCAGGCCGTCGGTCAGGCGCTGCTTGAGTCGAAGCTCGCGCAGCAGCCGAACCATCGGCCCGAGTCGGTCGCCGAACTTGTCGAGCATGAACCGCATCGCGTCGGGGCCATCGCCGAGGACCAGGAGCACGGTGGACTGCTGGATCGCGATCATGCTGATGTCGCGGAAACCGGCCCGGATCGGTCGCCCGGAGCCGATCTGCAGAGACACTCCGGTCGAGTCGATGCCGACCACGGTGTCTGCGGACGCCTGACCGGGACCCGCCAGCCTTCCCTCGCCACGGATCTCGATCGTTTCGAGCTTGGCGCCGCCGTCACGAGCGGCTGCCGGCTGGGTACGGACGTCGCGCGCATCGCGTCCGTCGGGCCGCGTACCGCGAGGGTCGCGGGCATCGCGGCCCGGCATCCCGCCCATGCCCAGAGCACTCGCGAGTCCCTGCAGCTGACTCGGGTCGAAGCCGCCGCCGGCCGCGCCGGCAGCTCTGGGATCACGCATATCGTCCATGCCGTCATCGTACCCACTATGGGCACGCTCGGCGGGTCGGCTCGGCATGCCGACGGCCATCTGCTTGCGTCTTTGCGCAAGCTGTTGTAGAGTGTCGACATGCTCGAAGTCGAAGATCTCGAGACTGCGCGGCAGCGGAGCGCGGCGGTGGCGAGAGCCCTTGCCGACCCGAAGCGTCTATGCGTCCTGCAGTCGCTCGCCGACGGAGAGCTTTCGGTTCGCGAGCTGTCCGACCGGGTCGGCTGCCACGTTCCCAACATGAGCCAACATCTCGCCGTTCTGCGAAACTCGGGACTCGTCCTGACTCGCCGTGACGGCAACGCGATCTACTATCGCATCGCGGATTTGCGAATCCTCGAAGCGTGTCGGTTGCTCCAGTCAATCGCCGGCTGAGACTCGAGTCCGGCCAAGACCGTCAGGTAGAAAGGACCATCGTCAGGTGGCCGAAGTAAAAGCAGTAACGGACGAGACCTTCGAGCAGGTCGTCCTCAACGCTGAGAAGCCGATCATCGTCGACTTCTGGGCATCCTGGTGTGGTCCGTGTCGGATGGTTGCCCCCGAGCTCGAACGGATCGCGCAGAAGTACGCGGGCGCCATCGACGTCGTGAAGATGGACGTCGACGCCAACCCGGCGGTCTCGCAGGCACTCCAGATAATGACCCTGCCGACCATCGCCTTCTTCCGCCCCGGACAGCCTCCGATGGCGGTCGTGGGAGCGATGCCAGCCGAGCAGTTTGAGGCGCGATTCGGCCTTTCGCAGTACGCTACCGCCAAGACGAGCTGAGTCCCCGAACACCCGGTATTCAAGCGAATAAACAACGGGGCCTCCCCCCTCGGCCCCGTCCTTACGACCCCGGCCTACCCCCTCAGGCCGGGGTCGTGCTTTGTCTGAGGAGTCCAGTCGGCGGCTTCAGTGGGGCGCGGCGCTCGGCTCGGACGGTTCCCCGGCGAAACGCCACGCGGTCTCGAACCAGGCCGTGGCCCGGTCGACGACGAACGAGTCCGCTACCGCCGTGGTCAGCTCCACCCAATCGACGCCGCGGCCGGATCTCACGGTTCCTGGCGTTCCTAGCGCCGCGGCCACGATGTCGGCCCGCAGCTTGAAGCTCAGACGCCCAGGTTCCCGGACCGCGAAGACCGTGCCGCCGCGATCGTATCGGACCGCCACCCCGGCCTCGCGCCGCCGGACGTCATCGAGCTCGCCGGCCAATCGGTCGATCGCCTCCGTAGGGCCTTCGGGCATGTCGATCATCGGACGGACTCCTCTCGGCCCTGCGGCGGCCAGCGCCGCAGAAGCAGCCGTTCGGTGACCAGCGTGGGGCCCGTCACGAGCTCAGCGTCCGGCGGCGGCGAGCACGGCCCTCAGGTCGGCCTCGTGATCGGCGTAGTGCTCGGTGGTGTTACCGAGAAGCGACTTCAGGTGATCCGAGTCCTTGAGCCAGCGAGCTTCCGGAATCACCGTCAGGTAGCCCCGCAGCTCACCCGGCATCGTCGAGAAGCGGCGTCGGACCTCGGCCAACGGCAGTGCGGCCCACTCGGCCTGGAAGCGGGCATTGATGAGATCGCCCTCCGCGTCCCAGTTCTTGCCGATGGCGGTCATCGTGTCGAAGGCGGTGCTGTTTGGCCCGACCGCCAGCTCGCGGGCGATGTCGAGCCACCACCCGAGCCAGACGCCGAGGTGGGCCATCAGATCGCGGCCGGTCCAGCCATGAGCCCCGTCGAGGGGCTGCTCGAGTTGTTCGTCGGTCAGTTCGAGGAGGGCCTCGAATGGCCGCCAGGCATCGCGCTCTTCGTCCAGGAAGGAAAGGCCATCTGCGTACATGCGCCGATGGTATCGCGGCACGGCCGAGACGGCGCGGCCCACATGGCGCCGACGTTGTGCCGAGGTGGTGCCAGGACGCGCCGGACTTAGGGGCTGTCCCGGACCGGCCGACGGGCCATTGCGGTTCGGCCCCCGCCCGCGATAGCGTGGCAGTTGGCCGCCGACAACTTGTACTAGGAGGTACCAAGGGCGTCGGACACGGGCCGGATCAATCGCGACCTCCGCATTTGAGACGAGCGGGCGTTCGTACGAGGAGGCCGCCAGACCCGACCACGACCCGAGCAACCAAGGTAGTCGGCCATGACGGGCCTCCCGTCGGCGGCTCGCTCTCATCTCCCGTCGAGGGTGGAACGGCTCGTCCGGCTATTCGGGCGGGCCGTTCCGTTTGGCCCGGCGCGGCCTGGAGCGGCGCCGAAGCTTCAGCCGCGCGAGACGAACGTGTCGAGGCGAGGGCGTCTGACCGGGCCCGTGCCCAGGTAGCGCAGCACCACCCGTGCCGCCAGGCTGATCTCCGGATCGCTGTTGATCGTGCGGACTATCCACTCCACGTACGACGGCTCCATCGTCGCGACCTCGCCCAGGGTGAACCCCGCGAACTTGCCGAATCGGAGCCGCGTGTCGAGCGCCTCGATCAGCGACGGCAGGTCGGCCTCGAGCGTCGGGCCGCGGCGCCTGTCGGTGGGTCCGGTGGGGGTCGAGGCTCGCGGCGGTTCGCGCCCCTCAACGGGACGCGGCCGGGGCGGCAAGCCGGGGAGCGGGCTGTGGTCCAGCGGCCGAAGGGTGGAGTTGCGGGGCCTCAGCAGGGCGCTGGTGTCGATGCGGGCGGTCACCGGCCGACCCGAGTGCGACCGCGGAGCCCAGCCCGGGTGAGCGCCGGGGCCATAGTCGGAGGCGGCTGCGCCATCTGTCGAGCCACTCGCCGCCCTGGCGGCCCGCGCCGCGGAGTCGCGGTGGGCCCGCCGGCGGTCGGGGTCACGCAACTCCTGGTAAGCGGCGTTGATCTCGGCCATCGTCCGGTTCGCCTGCCGCTCGACCCCGGGATCGCTGCTCGCGATGTCGGGATGATGCTGACGGGCAAGGTGCCGCCACGCCGCCTTGATGGCGTCGGCGGTGGCGTCGAGGGGCAGCCCGAGCACGATGAAGGGGTTCCGCGGCATCCCATCAGTCTACCCGTCGAGGCCGCCGACGCCGGAAGGGTCGTCCGGTCCAGACGGAAGCCCGTCGGTCCGTCAAACCGAGCCGGCCCCGCTCTTGACAGGCCGGCCCCGGTGGCGTCCCCTACCAACATGCCACGACCCAAACGCTCCAAGGGACTCCGCCGGCTTCGTCTGGCCCTGATCGTCGGATCCGTCGCCGGGTTCGCCGCTGCCTACAGGTTTGCGCTCCGCTATCGAGAGCGGGTGGGCCTCCCTACCCCCAGCCCGGTCGACTCGTCGCCGGCCGACTTCGGCCTCGACTTCTCGGAGGTCGAGATCCCCGCGGGCGACCACCGGCTCGCCGGCTGGTTCGTGCCCGCTGCTGCCGAGGCTGCCAGGCCGCGCCGTCGAGCCGCGGCCGCGGCGTCGGCCGAGCCGGCCACCATGCCGGAGCCCGAGCGCAGGCCCGCCATCGCCATCGTCCATGGCTGGGAGTCGAACCGCGGGCGAACCTTTGCCCACGCCCGCTACCTCCACGCCGCCGGCTTCCACTGCCTCGTCTTCGACGTGCGCGGCCACGGCGACAACCCGCCCGAGACCGTGGCTATGAACGTGCCCGAGTTCGCCGACGACATCGCCGCCGCCGCACGCTGGCTCGCCGCCCGACCCGAAGTGTCGGCCGTCGGCGTCCTTGGCCACTCGATGGGCGCCGCGGGCGCAATCGTCGCCGCCACCCGCGAGCCCAAGATCGAGGCCGTTGTCAGTGCCTCCGCCCCGGCCGATCTGGTCCGCATCACTCGCAAGACCTTCGAGATGGCCGGCATGAACATCCCCGAGTCGATCGCCACTCCCCTGGCCTGGTTCACGGCGGCGATTCTGCTGGTGCCGCGCCGCCACTCAGTCGAGGAGGCGAGCGCCACGTCGGCGGCGGCCCGATACCGCGGCCCGCTGCTGCTGATCCACGGCGCGCACGACCACGGCGTTCCGGTGGAGCACCTGGAGCTGATAGGCCGAGCGGCCGCGAAGCACCGTACCGTCGGCGACGCGCCGGTCGAGACGCTCGTCCTGCCCGAGTTCGGTCACCGCTGGCTCTACGAAGACGCGGGCTGCCGGCGCAAGACCGCCGCGTTCTTCGCGAGGTGGCTGCACTCACCGATCTCGCCCGAAAACGCCGGCGAGCTTGCCGCCGCCTGTGTGGTCGAACGCCCGGCCGATCCCGTCTACGGCTTCGGTGCGCTGGCCGGCAAGACGCCCCCCGGCGATCGAGCCCTCAACCTCAACTGACCCGCGCCGCGGCGCCCAACGGGAGACACAAATGGACACCTGGCAGGCAATCGACACCACGCGCGTCATCCGCAAGTTCACCGACCGACCGCTCGAGCCCGAGCACCTGCTCCGCATCCTCAACGCCGGCCGCCGGTCGGGCAGCTCGAAGAACCAGCAGAACTGGGACTTCATCGTCTGCACCGACCGCGCCCATCTCGCGGAGCTGGCCCTGGTGGGACCGTTCGCCGGGCACCTCGCCGGCGCGGCCGCGGCGGTGGCCCTAGTGGTACCGGATCCGGCCTCCCACGACGCCCCGTACTCGATCATGTGGGACCTGGGCCGCGCCGCCCAGAACATGACCCTCGCCGCCTGGGAACTCGGCATCGGCAGCGTCCCCGCCACGGTCTACGACCAGCCCCTCGCTCGGCAGCTGCTCGGCTACCCGGCCGACCGCTGGTGCGAGTTCATGCTCTCGTTCGGCTACCCACTGGACCCTGAGGCCCTCACCTGGGCGAAGCGGGCGGGGGGGCGTAAGCCGCTCGAGGCTGTGGTCCGTCAGGAGAGGTGGTAGGCCTGGGACCAACGTTACCGGCCTACGGGCCGAGCGCCTCCTGTAAGCGTTCGGCCAGAGCGAGCACCTCCGACTCCGGCAACCGACTGCCGAGGTACGCGGCATAGCCGTCGACGGCAAACCAGACGAGCACGTGAGGCTTGTCCACAAAGACTTGGACTGACACTCGAGCAGACAACGCCCCGACCTGACTGTCACGCCATCGCCCGCCGACGCGGTTCTCGTAGTAGCGCCGGAAGTGAGGCTGGAGCTGGTCTGTGGTGATCCCCGGAAGGCAATGAACCTCGACCACCGGCTCCGCTTGGTCGCCCATCCCGGCGACCATCACTGACTTCCTGGGGTCCGCTCCAAGGTTCCGGAGAGCCCGGCTCAGCGTTGCTGAGCCCCATCTAGACGCTGGCAGACTGTCGAGGTCCATCGGTTTCGCGATTGCGTCCGTCACTCGCCTCTCCAACTCGGGATCGACGTGGTAGCGCTTCGGCTCGACGCGTTTCACCTCAATGCCGGGCGGTAGCTTGCTAAGGTCGAGTAGATCGGGCGGGCCCGAGTACTCAAGGACAATGTGGCCAGTCATCGACGCTGCCATCTGCGCCGCGAGAGTCTCGACGTTCGATGCGGCGTGAGGGTCAGGCGCTCCGCCTGGCCGGCCGGCATCAATCCAGCGGCTGTAGGCCCCATCGATCCGTTTGTCGATCCTGGCTTGGTGCTCGGCATCATCGGGGACGCCATATTGCGGCAGGTCGGCGAACTCCGAGGCGTAGTCGGCGAGGTACGAGCTGTAGTAGGCGTCCAGGAACGCTGATCCCTCCGGCACCAGCATGTCGCTCATGAGTTTGCCGTCGGTGAAATCGCTGAGGTCGTTGGGGAACAACTCGCGCTCCCGCAACTGTCGGACGATCTCCGCCGAAAGGAACTCCGGGTCGGCCAGGTCGTGGACCACCAACCACGCCAGCATGAAGCCGATGTGCGTGAAAGCGCTGTCCTCGGGCATTCCTCGCTTGACCGCGTCGCCGACGTGGTAGTCGAAGTCGTCGTATTTCGCCATCACTCCTCCTCGGCAATCGAGACACTCTACGTGACGGCCCGACTCGGGTCGGTCGCGCAGGCGACGCCGGAGTTGGCCCATCCCCTGGCCTGTCATTGGCACTTTGCCGTTCCGCTTCCGGTTCGACTACGCGACACAGGTGGAGATCGTCGGCGACCTGTCTCCCGGCCCCGCCGGAAGGCGTCCGAGCGGCCGAGGCTCGGGCTCAGCTGACCTTGTGCATGGCCGCGGCGTAGGACTTGATCGCGGCCTGGTCCATACCTGAGCCGACCATCGTGTACATGACCTTGGGGTTGGAGGTGTGGACGACGACCGACCAACTTCCGCTGGCCCCGTCCAGCTCCCCGGTAAGGGGTCCGAACTGGGCGGGACCCACGACGGGCGTCCAGTTCCCGCTGCAGGGGTTCGGGCTCATTGAACAGAAACTGCCTTCGTAGACGTCGACCGTGTTGCCGACCGCGTTCTTGTACTGAGCCACCAGGCCGCCCTTGTTGTAGTCCGCCTGAACCTGCACCACGCCCCAGCCAGCCGGCAGGACCGCGCAGTACAAGTCGAAGCTCAGAAGCGGCACCTGGTCCGCGAACGACTGCTTCACCGCGTCGCTTCCTGTGCAGGGCACGGCAGAAGCCAGCAGTGTGGGCGCGGGGGTCGGCGTCGGAGGTGCCGTTGGCGCGGGGGTGTCTGTAGGCGCGGGGGTGTCTGTGGGCGCGGCGGCCGTAGCTGACGGCACGGCGGTCGTATCTGTGGGCGTAGCTGTCGTAGCTGTCGGCGCAGCCGTCGGCGTGGGCGCGGGTGTGGCTGTCGGCGCCCCTGTCGGCGCGGCTGTCGGCGTCGGCTGAGCGGGCGCCATTGTGGGAGTGGAGCTCTGACACGCTCCGAAGACCAGGCTCATGGCCAAAGCCGCTGCCAGCAGGCCGGCTCGTTCCAGCGATCGCGAGACCATCTTGGTTCCCCTTCCTCCTTGTCGCCCCCGTCGGGAAGCGATGTCCGTCTCGGTGCCGGCTGCGGCAGACAAAGCCCTTGGGACGCGGGCCACCAGCTGACCCTAGCGAGGGTCTCGACCGAGGTCAATCAGATAGACGACAGCGGCCAGAGCCGGGCGACCTCCTCGCCGCATTCTGGTACGCACATCATGCCGTGGTTCGGCTACCCCGAGAAGCCCGAGGCCCTGACCTGGGCCAGGCGCACCGCCGGCCGCAAGCCGCTCGACGCCGTGGTCCACGCCGCGCATTCATGTAGGCGTCGGGCGTGGGACGGCCCGTGAACCAGGCGATCGCGCGCATTTTCGGCTGCACCGAAAAGAAACGGCGCCCGCGCCGGATCCGACGCTTCCCAAGTCCTGGCCTAGGCCAACACTCCGCCGGATCGCGCTCGAGAATGGCGTCCGAGGGTTCCTGCAGAGGTCTTTGGTCGCTCCGAAGCCACCGCCGGCGCAGTTGATGACGCCGAAACACCCGACAGCACAGATTCCTTTCGGTGGCACCGAAATCCTGCGAGATGACGCTCGGCGTGCACCCGCCCCGGATCACCGTCCCGCCGTGGACGACGCAACGGACGTCCCTTAGCGCCGAGAGATCCTGGAGCGGATCGCCGTTCACGACCAGGACATCCGCGATCTTGCCCGCAGCCAGCGTCCCGAGGGAGTCCGCCATGCGGATCACGTGCGCCGGGTTCGACGTCGAGGCCACAATGATCTGCACCGGCGTCACGCCCGCCCGCGACGTCTCCGCGATCTCGAACATCGGGATGCCGAGCTGGAAGTCGCCGGGACCGCCGCCGTAGTCGTTGCCGAGGGCGACCTTGCCGCCGAGCTTCACGAACTGGGTCAGGTTGCTTTCGGCGGTCCCGAGCGAGGCGCCGTAGTTGCGCAACACGGTGAATGTCGGCGTGATGTAGACGCCACGGTCGACCATGTTCTGCAGGCTCGCCAGCGGCGCCGGGTCGAGCGGCATGTGAGCCAGTCGTCAACGGCCGATGTGTTCACGGGCCGGAATCGGTTCGGCCGCCCGGGGCGAACCC
>PLNK01000044.1 GCA_003142755.1 Chloroflexota bacterium
GTGGTGTCGCCGAGACTCGAGCGGGAGTCGAGGATCCGGACCGGGCCGACGCTGTGGTATGTGGCGCCGGACACGACACCGAGAACGCCCGTGACTTCCAGCGTGGCTGTTCCGGTGGCGCTGCCATCGGTGCCGGTGACTGTGTGGTCACCTGCGACAGTCGACGTGCAGGAGGACCCAGTGCAGGAGCCGTCGGCGATCGTGAAGACCGTAGCGGACGTGACATCGCCGAGGCTGTTGTTTGCGGCGTCAAGGCCCGTCGCGGTATAGGCCTGGCCCACGCCTGGGTCGACCGTGGCGCTCGACGGACTGATGGCCAGATGGTCCAGAGAGCCTGGGTTGACGTGCAGGACCGCGCTGCCTGTGGCGCTGCCGTCGGTGCCGGTGATCGTGTGGTCACCTGCCACCGTCGAGCTACAGGAGTGCGACGGGCAGGCTGTACCCGAGTCGATAGTGAAGACCGTAGCGGACGTCACCGAGCCCAGATCGTTGCCCGACGAGTCGTAGCCCTCCGCTGTGTAGGCCTGGCTGGCGCCCGCGCTGATGGTGACGCCCGACGGACTGATGACCAGATGATCGAGGGCACCGGGGTTGACGTGAAGGACCGCGGTGCCCGTCGCAGTGCCGTCGGTGCCGGTCACCGAGTGGTCGCCGACGATCGTCGAGGTGCAGGAGGTGCCTGTGCATGTTCCGTCGGCGATGGCAAAGGTTGTAGCGGAGGTGACGTCGCCCAAACTGTTGTTCGAGGCGTCGTAGCCTGTGGCCGTGTAGGTTTGCCCGACTCCGGGGTTGACGCTAGTCGTGGAGGGGCTTAGGACCAGATGATCGAGGGGGCCGGCAGTGATCGTGAAGGCCGCGGTGTTGTATGTGATCGAGTAGTTCGCCAGAACGCCAGCCGGAGCGAGCGTCGCGCTGATCGTGTAGGGGCTGCCGGCTATGGTCTCACCGGCCGTCCGGGTGTAGGTGGCGGTCACGCCGTCGGCAGGCAGGAAGCCCGTGAGGGTGCCGCTCAAGGCCGGGTCGGCGCTGCCGTAGACCTTGCTGGCCGGGTCTGGGGTTACCGAGGCGTCGGCCTTGGTAATGCTGGCGGTCGTCGTGCCGACCGAGCCCAGGGAGTAGTTGCCGGCCTGCGCGCCGCTAAGGCTGAAGCCGCTGCCAGTGACTGTCTTGGCGGTGCCGACGTTGGCGTCGGCGAAGCTCGCCGTCCCGCCAGTCAGGGTCACGCTATCGCCGCCGAGGACGCCCGAGAGCGAGCGGGTGGCGATCGTCGCGCTCGTGCCGCCGTCGTAGACCTTGTCGGAGGCGGTAAAGCTGCCGCTGATCGGGAGCCGGGTAATGCTGGCGGTCGTCGTCGGCTGGGTGAGGGCGTAGTTGGGAGCGTCGGCACCACCGAGTGAGAGCCCGGAGACGGTCACGGTCTTGGCCGTGCCGACGTTAGCGTCGGCGAAGACGCCGGCGGCGGCGGTATCGAGGCTGACGTCATCGGTCCCGACGACACCGACAAGGGCCGCGGCGGTGGTGTCGAGGGTGGCGCTCGTGGTTCCGTCGTAGGGCTTGTCGGCCGCGGTGATGCCGCTGACGGTCAGACCGAGCGGGGTAATGCTGGCGGTCAGATCCGGGACGAAGGTGACCTCGTAGTTCGCCCCGCCGTTGCCGTCGCTGACGGTGCCGGCCGGGGTGAGGGTCTTGGCGCTCCCGACGCTCGGGCTATCGAACGTCTGGGTCCAGGTCGCGCTGTCACTGAAGGCCAGGCTGCCCGAAGTTATCGTCGGGACGCCCGTTGAGTCGGTCGTGCCGTCATAGACCTTCGTGTCGGTCACGGCGGTGACGGTGATCGGACGGGCCGTGATCGTGAAGTCGTTTGGAACGAAGGTGATCGTGTAGTTGGCGTTGACCAGGCTGCCCTGGCCGATCGCGTAAGCGCCCACGTTCTCGCCGCTGGCGCGGTCAAGGGCGCCGCTCAGCGAGTCACCTGTCAGAAGCGATCCGGCCGTGATCGTGTAGGTGAAGCCCGGATCCGCGTCGCCATAGACCTTGGTCTGGGCGGCGTAGGCCGTGACGGTGATGGGAGCGGGCAGGACGTCGAGGCTGACGGTCGCGTGAACCGAGGCGTAGTCGGCGGTGTCGTCCGGTGTGAACTGGACGCTCAAAGTCTGTCCGCTTCCTGCGTCAAGAACGGCCCCTCGACCCGGGGTGTACGTGAACGTGCCGGGGACATTAGCCCTGGCGTTGAGTTGCGTGCCGTCGAGTGGGGTGCCGTAAGTGATCGCGGCAGGGTTTGCCCACGTGATGATCGGGGTGGCCTGGGTGACCTGCAGCATGGCGGTGCCTGTGGCCGTGCCATCGATGCCCGTGACCGTGTGCGAGACCGCCGCGATTGAAGTGCAAGTGGCCCCAGTGCACGAGCCCGTCCGATCGATCGTGAAGATAGTGGCGGTCGTGACGTCGCCGAGGAAGTCGCCTTCGGCATCGAAGCCGGTCGCAGTGTAAGCCTGGCTACCGCCGGCGGCGATTGTCGAGTTGGCAGGGCTCAACAGCAGATGAGCGAGGGGGCCGAACGGAGTTACGGATGCCGGCGGATCGGAGGCCGGCCCGGTGCCGGTGCCATTCGTGGCCGTAACCGTGAATTTGTAGACCTGGCCCGGGGTGAGCCCCTGGACGGTGCAGCTCGTGCCGCTGGTCGAGCAGGACTTGCCTCCCGGCAAGGCAGTCGCTGTATAGCCGGTGATGGGCGCGCCGCCGTTGTTGACCGGGACGGACCAACTGATCGTTGCGGAGCCGAGGCCGGCTACGGCCGAGACGCCGGTAGGCGCTCCGGGGACTGTCGACGGGGTGACGGGCGTAGACGGTAGCGAGTTCGGTCCCCCGCCGAAGGTGTTGTAGGCCACGACAGTGAACGTGTAGTCCTGGCCATTCGTAAGCCCATACACGGTGCAACTGGTGGCGCCGCCACTCCAGCAGGTGTTCCCGCCCGGTGAAGACGTGACGCTGTAGTCGTAAATTAACCAGCCGCCGCTGTAGCCGCTGCCGTCCCCCGGCGCGTTCCAGGACACGAAAGCCGAGCCGTTGCCGGCAGAGGCGGAGACCCCGGTGGGAGCTCCGGGTGTCGTGCCGGTGCCGGCGTTGTACCAGCCTGAGTTTGGCCCGGTCCCAGCGCTGTTTGCGGCGGTAACGCTGAACCAGTAGAACAAGCCGTTGCCGAGCCCGGACACGGTGCAGCTATTGCCAGTCGTGGTGCATCCCTGTGGCATTCCCCAAACGGCGACCGTGTAGCTCGTGATCGGTGAACCACCGGTGTCCGCCGGCGGGTTCCAGTACACCGTCATCGAGCCGTTGCCCGGAGAGAGGCTGGACATACTGGGTGCTCCCGGGGGGCCTACCGGAGTGAACGAGCCCGTCGTGTAGCCCGGTCCCCAACCCCACATGTTGATCGCGTAGACCGTGAACGTGTAGGACTGGCCATTGGTGAGGCTGAAACCGCATTCGGTGTAGCTCGTATCGCAGGTCAGCCCGTTAGACGCGACGACGTGGTAGTAGGAAATCGGGGCGCCGCCGTTGTTGTAGGGCACGTACCAGAAGAGGTCTACGTAGCCGTTGCCGGTTGTGCCCCAGACCCACGGGGAGGCATCGGGCACGGTCCCGGGCGTAACGGGCCATGACGGCAAGGACGCCGGACTAGGGCCGTACTGGTTATAGGCGTACACGATGAAAGTGTAGGACTGACCATTGTTCAGCCCGTTGATGGTGCAGCCGGTGCCGCTGGTCGAGCACACTTGATTGCCATTCGGGAACCGGACCGAGTAGTAGCTGATGCCGTAGCCGCCGGAGTCAGAGGGTGGCGACCAGGTCACCGTTGCCGCGCCGTTTTGCGCATATGCGTAGACATTCTGGGGGGCACTGGGCACGTTGTAGGTGTAGACCGAGCCCGACGCAGCCGACCCCGGTCCCCAGTAGCCGTAGGCGTTTTCGGCCCAAACCTCGAACGAGGTGTTGTAGCCGTTGGGGAGATTCGTGAAGGTGTAGGCGGTGGTGGTGCCGCCGGTGTAGCCGGCGTTGCCCGTCCCCAAGGACGCGATCTCGTATTCGACGATGGACGCGCCACCGTTACTTGCTGGGGGGGTCCAACTGACGGTCACCACGCCCGGGGACATGAACACAACGTAGACGCCAGTCGGAGCGCTTGGGGGACTCGCCGCAGCAACTGAGGCAACCATCGGTGGCGTCAGGCTCGCCGCGAGCATGGCCAGCACGACGATCGGGGTGGTCAAGTGTCGGCGGCCCAGCGCCCAAACTGAGATCTTCGACATGGAGATCCTCTCCCACGCGGGCTACCCCGCTGCGGCACTACCCCCGCCGCAGGCTACCCCGCACCGTAGGCCGCGATGACAGGACGCGGCCGGTCCCTCTCTCGGTCGGAGGCTGAGGGGACGGACGACAGCCACCCGTTCGAGTGGCTAGAAGGTACCAGAGCCGATACGGCACGTACATGACTTGCCGCCATTGGACGGTGCGTCTAGGCACATGCCGGTCTGTGCCCAGCGGATCGGCTCACCCCGACGTGTACTGGCCAGGGCCCAGCGTTATGCCGCTCGTGCGATTACCTGGCCAACCTGCTCACGGGTCGCTCCGAGTCCCAGGAGCGACTTGACGAGCAGATCGAGCGAGACGGACGCATCCGCCGCCTCCATCTTGGCAAATCGGGATTGGCTCGACCCGAGGCGCTTCGCCGTCTGCGCCTGTGTCCACCCCTGCCGGACGCGCACGTCGCGCAGGAAGTGGGCGAGGGCAAGCTTGAGCTCGACGAACGCCGCCTCCTCCCGGGTGAGCTCAAGGAAGTCTTCGGCGGTCCCGACGCGCCATCCAGCACCTTCGAGGCGATCCTTCTTGTTCTGATCCATCTTCAGTTCACTCCCTTCCGCCGACGATATCGTCGTATAGGCGGAGTCGCCGTTGGCATGCTTCGATCACCTCTTTGGGCGTCGCCTGCGTCTTCTTCTTGAACACTTCCGCGACTACGATCGCGTCGTCATCGATCCGATAGACGACCCGCCAGGTGGCGTCCTCGTCCACGATTCGCAGTTCGTGGCACCGCTTCCCGATCGAGGGCATGGGCCGTGAGACAGGCATCCCGAGCGACTCGCCCTGCTGTATCCGCCGCAGCAGCACGCCAGTCTCGATGCGTGCCTGCTGAGACAGTGGAGGGGTTCTCACCTCGCCGTGCAGCCAGACCAGCGGCCTCTCGCTCGTGCTCACGGCCGGTACTATATGTCCGATCCGACATAGTCGTCAACCGTCCGGCGGACCGCTTGTGACTCAGCCGCGTTTGCCCACTTCGCGATTCCCACCCCGCATGTCACCAGGATCCCACGTCGCGCATCGACACTCAGATCTACTCCTCACATGCTCGCCAGGCGGCGGTGGCTGACGCCGGGGCACGAGGAATCTCACAGAACTAGCGCGGGGCCGATAGAACCAGCGCGGGGCCGTGGGCAACTGAGAGTCATCAGTTGGTCGGGGCGGGCATCTGACTATCCTGGCCGACGGACTGGGCATCTGACACATCGGCTGTCGCCGGCGACGCCACTCAGGAAAAGGAGGCGTTTGACGCCTCGGCGAGGATCGGGCTCAGGCAACCCACTGGAAAGAGTGGCGCGCCCGGAGGGA
>PLNK01000164.1:0-12233 GCA_003142755.1 Chloroflexota bacterium
GGCATAGCCACGCAGCAGCCGGGCCATGCCGGCGATCCGCTCGGACAGGATCGGGTTGCGCTTGTGGGGCATAGCCGAGCTGCCCTTCTGGCCGGCCCGGAACGGCTCCATCAGCTCACCGATCTCGGTGTGCTGGAGGTTGCGAACTTCGGTTGCGATGCGCTCCAGCGAGCCGCCGGTGATGGCGATCGCGGCGATCAGCGCGGCGTGGCGGTCGCGCTGGACGATTTGCGTCGAGATCGGGTCTCGGTGCAGTCCCAACTCCGCGAGCACCTCTTCTTCCAGGTCCGGCTCGAGGTGGCTGTACGTCCCGACCGGCCCGGAGATCTTGCCGGTGGCGGCGTCGTCGACGGCAGCGATGAGACGCGTTCTGTCGCGCGCGATCTCGAAGGCCCAGCCGGCGATCTTCATGCCCATCGTGGTCGGCTCGGCGTGGACGGAGTGGGTGCGGCCCATCATCACGGTGTTGGCCTCGGCCCGAGCCCGGGCGACGAGGGTCGCGATCAGGACATCGCAGTCGGCGATCAGGCGGGCTCCCGCGGCCTGGAGCTGCAGCCCAAGCGCCGTGTCGACGACGTCGCTGCTGGTCAGGCCGAGGTGGAGATACCGCCCCTCCTCCCCTACCGTCTCGGCAACCTGGCTGACGAAGGCGATGACGTCGTGGTCGGTCGTCTTCTCGATCTCGGCGATGCGATCGACATCGACTCTGGCGCGGGTCTCGATCGCGCGAACCGCCTCGGCCGGCACCATGCCGCGGCTGACCTCCGCACGAGCCACTGCGATCTCGACGCGGAGCATGCCCTCGAAATGAGCCTGCTCGGTCCAGACCGCACCCATCTCGGGCAGCGTGTATCGCGGAATCACGCGGCGCCTCCTCGAGTCCAGGCCGACTCGGACACGGGGTCGGGCGAGGCGCCCGGCCGCGCGCCGGCGCCGACGGGCGGAAGCACCGCGGCGATGTCGTGGCGACGCTGCATCCCGTCCCACGCGATCGCCGTGGCGGCGCGCTCGGCGTTGGCCCGGGCCGACTCGATCGTGCGACCCAGGCCGACGACGGACATGACGCGGCCGCCGGCGGTGCGGAACTGGCCGTCCGGGCCCCGGACCGTGCCCGCGTGGAAGACCGTGGCACCGGTCACCGCGGCCTCCTCGAGCCCCGAGATGACGTCGCCCTTGCGCGGCGTCTCCGGGTAGTTGGCCGCAGCCAGGACGATGGCCACCGCCGCGTCGTCGGTCGTCGGCAGCATGCGCCCGTTGAGCTGCAGCGCGGCCGCGGCACCGGCCAGGTCGCCCTGCGCGGCGCCGTAGAGCAGCGGCCCCAACGGCACGGCCAGCCGCGGCAGCAGGGCCTGTATCTCGGGATCGCCGAAGCGGGCGTTGCACTCCAGCAGGACCGGCCCCTCGGGCGTCAGCATCAGCCCGGCGTAGAGCGCGCCACGGAACGGGTTGCCGCGGCGGGCCAGCTCCGCCAGGATCGGGAGGTGGATGACGTCGACGAGCGTGGCGCAGAGGCTCTCGGGCAGATCGGGCACGGGGCTGTATGCGCCCATGCCACCGGTGTTGGGCCCCTTGTCCCCGTCGAGAAGCCGCTTGTGGTCGCGGGCCGGCGGCAAGGCGATCGCACCGTGGTCGTCACACAGGGCGATGAGGCTTGCCTCGACCCCCATCAGGCGTTCCTCCACGACCACCCACGGGCCACCGGCCGCAGCGCCGCCCGCCAGAGCCCGCAACGCGGCCTCGGCCGTGGCGTAGTCGTCGCAGACGGTGACGCCCTTGCCGGCCATCAGGCCGTCGGCCTTGATGACCACGCCGGACGACCCGGGGGCATCAGTCAGCTCGCGGGCGAAGCTCAGCGCGGGTTCCAGCGCCGAGAAGGCACCGCCGCGAGCGACCCTCACGCCGGCCGCCTCCGCCACGGAACGGCAATAGGCCTTGCTCGACTCGATCTGGGCCGCGGCCTTCGTGGGCCCGAACGCGGGCACGCCCGCATCCGTGAGCGCGTCCACGACCCCGGCGGCGAGCACCGCCTCCGGACCCACGACCACGAGATCGACGTTCTCGCGCGTGGCGAGCTCGACGACCGCGGCCGCATCGGTGGCCGAGACGTTCGGGAAGCAGCGGACCTTCGGTTCGTCGCCGATGGCGTCACTGCCCGGCGCGGCCAGGACGGCCTCGACCGCGGCTTCGCGAGCCAGGCTCCAGACGAGGGCGTGTTCGCGAGCGCCGCCGCCCAGCACCAGAATGCGGGCCGGGCCGCTTGGCTCAGGGCTCGATGCGGCGCCGGGGTGCATCAGTCGACTGCCGGCGACGGCGCCGGCGAAACCGGCCGCGGCCGCTGCGGCCGCGCCATGCGCTCGATCGTCTGGTGCCGTTCCGGCCCCACCGACACGAAGCAGATCGGGGCGCCGGAGAGCCGCTCCACCGCATCCACGTAGAGGCGGGCGTTCTCGGGCAGCTCGCTCATCGAGCGGCAGTCGTGGATCGGTTCGGCCCAGCCGGGGAAGCGCTCGTAGATCGGCTTCGCCCTGGCCAGGATGTCGGCGTCCGACGGCCACCAGTCGACGCGCTTGCCGTCGACCTCGTAGGCCATGCAGATCAAGACCTCGTCCAGGCCCGACAGGATGTCGATCTTGTTGAGCATGATCGAGCTGACGCTGTTGACGGCGGCGGCATAGCGCAGCGGCACGGCATCGAACCAGCCGACCCGGCGCCGGCGACCTGTCGTCGTGCCGAACTCGCGCCCTCGGTCGATGATCCCTTCGCCGATGTCGTCGGTCAGCTCGGTCGGGAACGGCCCGGCGCCGACGCGCGTGGCGTAGGCCTTCATGACGCCTATCACCTCGTCGACCTGGAGCGGCCCGATGCCGCCGCCCGTGCAGGCGCCGCCGGCGATCGGGTTCGATGAGGTCACGAACGGATAGCTGCCGTGATCGAGGTCGAGCAACGCTCCCTGCGCGCCTTCGAACAGGATGTGCTCGCCTCGGGCGAGTGCTTCCTGGACAAGCTTTGTGGTGTCGGCCAGATGCGGCTCGAGGCGGCGGCCCCATTCGGTGGCCTGGGCGACCAGTTCGTCGAGGTCGAAGCCATCGACGCGGTGCTGGCGCTGGAGGGTGGCGTTCTTCTCGGGCAGGATGCGGGCGAGCTTGCTGCGCAGAGCCGGCCCGTCGAGCAGGTCCTCCATCCGGATGCCGATGCGCCAGGCTCGGTCGGCGTAGGCGGGCCCGATGCCGCGCCGCGTGGTGCCGACGGCCGCCTTGGCCAGCCTCGCCTCCATCGCGCCGTCGAGGGCGATGTGGTACGGCATGATCACGTGGGCGTGCTTGCTGACGCGGACCCGATCCACCTCGATGCCGCGAGCCGCGAGCATCTCCAGCTCGGCGATGAGCGTGGCCGGGTTGACCACGACACCGTTGCCGATGATCGGGGCAATGTGGGGATACAGAACGCCCGAGGGCACGAGGTGGAGCTTGAAGACCTCTTCGCCGAGCATGATCGTGTGGCCGGCGTTGTCGCCACCCTGGTAGCGGATGACGGTGGTGACGTCCCCGGCCAGCGCGTCGGTGGTCTTGCCTTTGCCTTCGTCGCCCCACTGCAGGCCGACGATCACGGTGGCGGGCATCTTCTACTCCCCTAGGGGCAGCTTGGGAGCTGCCCTGTGCTCGCCCCGGCGGTCGTCCTCGACGGAACCCCGGGAAACTAAAAAGCCCTCGGCCGGCTGGCCGGGGACCTGGGTAGACTGCCCCTCTGTTGGAACCGCACTAGCTCCCGGGGGAGCGAAGGTGGTGGTTCGTCTCACGGGGCGAACGGCACGCCTTCCTGAGGCAACGTGCACTCCTTGGCAATGGTATCTCTGGAACCCGCGACGCCCCGCGGGCGGCTCAAAGTATAGCAGGCGCGGAGGGGCGGCCGGCCTGATCCGCAGTGCCGACTGAAACGCACTACAGGCAGTCGACCAGAGGGCGGTCGACAGCTCACGACAGGTCGAGGAGTCCGAAGACTCAGGAAGGGGCAGGATGAGCAGGCGAGGACTCCCGCGACTCGCAGCTCTGGCATCCGTTGCGGCGCTGGCGATAGCCGCTTGCGGCAACGGCAACATCACGCCTGCCCCAAGCGTGGCTCCGACCACGCTGCCGTCGGCTTCTCCCACGGCGGCTCCGTCCGCTTCGCCGACTGCCGACCCGTGTACCCCCGGACTCCAACCAACTCCAGGCGGCAAGTCCAGCAGCGGCCGCATTATCCAAGTCGGAGAGAAACCCCATACCCTGGTCCGCTGGTTCGTGGGCCTGGGCCCGGGTGAAGACCCGCCACAGATCGCGCTGCTGCAGACAGTGGTGAGCAACTTCAACGCGCTGCAGGACAAACGGACCGACGGCGTCGAGCCGATCCTGCTGTCGCTCGAGATCGTTCAGCACGACACCGCCGTCGACATCCTCCGGAATGAGATCGGGACCTGCAACGCGCCCGACCTGATCGGCCCCATGGACATCGGCGCGCGCGCCGGGTTCCCCGGCGAGTTCGTGGACCTGACGCCGTTGATCGCCGCTGCCGGCTTCGGCCTGTCTCAGTACCCGGCCAACCTCCTGGACGCGATGAAGGACGGCCGAACAGGCGCCCTGCTCGGGCTTCCGTACGGGGTCATCCCGTCGGTCATCTTCTACAACAAGGACCTCTTCGACCGGGCCGGCCTGAAGTACCCACCACAGAAGGCTGGCGACCCTTACACGATGCCCGACGGCTCGAAGGTTCCGTGGAACTGGGACACCGTCCGCGCCGTCGCCATGAAGCTGTCGCTCGACACGAACGGCAAGAACGCCACGCAAGCCGGCTTCGATCCGACCAAGCAGGCGCAGTTCGGGTTCGAGTTCCAGGCCGCGGACGGGCTGGCGGTCGCCAAGGCGTTCGGCAGCGGTTCGTTCCTTGGCTCGGACGGCAAGACCGCCCAGTTCCCCGACGCCTGGAAGGCAGCCTGGACCTGGTACTACGACGGCATCTGGAACGACCACTTCATCGCCAGCGACAGCGAACTCGGCTCGGTCGCCCCGGGCGGCAGCGACCCCGTCATGTTCTGCTGCCACTGGTCCGGCGCTCATGCTGCCAACGACAAGCTCAAGCGCTGGGACATCGCGGTCATGCCGGCGAACGCACAGGGCGTGATCAACGCGCCGCTCGACATCGAGACCTTCGCTATCGATAGGAACACGACGGTCGCCCAGCGCGCTTTCGAGGCAATGACTTACGTGATGACGAGATCCGACCTGCTTGCGATGTTCGGCGCCTCGCCCTACAGCGGCGACCAGATCGCCTTCTATCACGCCAACGTCGATCCGCAGCTGGCGCAGCAGCCCCCCGGCAACAAGGTCAACTGGCAGGTCGCGATCGACATGGAACGATTCGCCGACATCGACAACCACGCCACCGACATCCCGAACTACGCCAGGGCCAGAGACGACTACAGCCGGGTCTTCTCGACCCTGGCGACCACCGAGGGCCTGAACATGGACATGCTCTTTTCAGCCGTGACAGTCGAACTGCAAGCCGACTTCGATGCGGCGCCATAGCTGGCGGCGCCATAACTGGCGGCGCGTTAGGGCGCTCGCGACGCTGGCGTCCGTAGCGGCGCTGGCGGTCGCGGCCTGCGGCAACGGCAACATCACGCCTGCCCCGAGCGTGGGCCCGTCCACTGCTCCATCGGCCACTCCGGCAGCGACCGCGACGATGACCTCGCCGGCGACGCCTTGCGTCCGACCGACTGAACCCCCCACTCGAGGCCAGTCCCGCCCGATCACCGTCAACGGCGTGAAGCACATTCTCGTCCGCTGGTTCGTCGGCCTCGGCCCGGGCACCACGCCTGCCCAGATCACTCTGCAGCAGACCGTCGTCACCGATTTCAACGCGCTCCAGGACCAGCGAACCGACGGCGTCGAGCCGATCCTGCTCTCGCTCGAGATCGTCCAGAACAACACGGCGACGAGCATCCTCGAGCAGGAGATCCAGGCCTGCAACGCACCCGACCTCATCGGGCCGGTCGGACTCGACGGCCTGGCCGCCTTCGACGGCGAGTTTATGGACCTGACGCGGCTCAAGGGCGGATCCGAATTCGCCGTTCGCGGGAATTACCCACAGGCCCTGCTCGACACGATGAGGGTCGGCCGTGCGGGCGCTCTGGTCGGCCTGCCGTACGCGGTCTCCCCGTCCTACATCTTCTATAACAAGGACCTCTTCGACGCCGCCGGGCTGAAGTACCCGCCGGCCAGGGTCGGAAACCGATACGTGATGCCCGACGGAGCAAGCGTGCCCTGGAATTGGGACACCGTCCGCAACATCGCGATGACGCTGTCACTGGACACGAGCGGACGCAACGCGACCGAGCCCGGCTTCGCACCCGCGAATCAGGTTCAGTTCGGGTTCGAACTCCAGTCGGCCGAAGGTCGCCGCCTGGCGTCCGCTTTCGGCTCCGGCTCGTTTGTCGGCCCGGACGGCAGGGCCCAGTTCCCCGACGCCTGGAGGACCGGCTGGAGCTGGTACTACAACGGAATCTGGCGCGACCACTTCATCGCCAACGACGGCGTGCGTCGGGCGAACGTACAAGCCGCCGGCGACATGCTGTCGTCGGGGCGCACGGCGATGGGCCTTGTTTCGGGTTGCTGCGCCACGCCCGACGCCACTCAGTCCAACGCTCTGAAGCGCTGGGACATCGCCGTTCTTCCGGCGAATGCCGCAGGCGAGACAACAGCCCCCGCCGACATCGAGACATTCGCGATCGACCTGAACTCGGCCGTCCCGGACAGAGCGTTCGAAGCCATGGCCTACATCATGAGCCGGCTCGACCTGCTCGCGGCCTGTGGTAGTGTGCCCGCCGCCGGCGATCGGCTCGCCTTCTACCGCCAGTATGTGGATCCGCCCCTCGCTAAAGCGTTCCCCGGCAATTCAATCGACTGGCAGGTGGCACTGGACATGGAGAGCTACGCCGCAGTCCCGAACCAGGCGGCCGAGTTGCCGAACGACGCGAGAGCCACGGCCGACTACGGCAAGGCCTTCTCTACGCTGGCCACGACGCCGGGCCTGGACATGAACAAGGTGTTCAGCGACGTGACGGCCTCGCTACAGGCGGACTTCGAAGTCACCCGGTGAGCGGCGCCGCGGGGTCGCCTTGGTGCGTCCAGGCGCGCACATTCGACCCGGGCGGCTGATCCAGCGGTCGGCTGCTCATTTCCGAATACATGTCGGACTAACTGAGCGTCGAGCGAGTTCCGGTTGGTCGCCTGTATATCCGTAGCTGGGCAGCTCTGACCGGAGAAGCCGGAGCGACGGCACTCACGGGTCGGAATCGGTCGCGGATGTAGCTTCAGATGAGCACGGCCGACCGGACGACGGCCGAGCCGAAGTCGGACCCGTCCGACATGTACCTCCAGATGAGCACGACCGAACTCGCAGCGCCGCGCTGCGCGCCGCGCCGACGCGGAAAGGTGGCTACTCCTCGGACGAGACCGGCGCCTTCGCCGTGCCCGCCAGAACCGTCTGTACCACTTCGGGGCCGCGGGCCCGCCATTCCGTGCCGATCGCGGCCGTGGCGGTTGCACCGCAGCGGCAGGCTCCCGCGGCGAGCATCGCCAGCAGCGCGTCCAGCGTGCGAACGCCACCCGCGGCCTTGACTCCGACGTTGTTGCCCACGACGCGGCGCATCAGCGCGATCTCGCCCACCTCGGCGCCGCGCGGCGAGTAGCCGGTTCCGTTCTTGACGAAGGCGGCGCGGGACTCGACGGCCACGCGGCAGCCGGCCTCGACCTGTTCCGGAGTGAGATAGGCGGTCTCGAGGATCACCTTCACCGGCGTCGGAGCCACGGCGTAGACCAGGCCGGCGAGCTCGTCGCGCACGTAACCCAGATCGCCCGCCCGGAGTGCGCCGATATTGACCACGACGTCGAGCTCTACGGCGCCCTGATCGACCGCGACCAGAGCCTCGCGCTCCTTTATCTGCGACATGTGGGCGCCATGCGGGAAGCCCACGACGGTGGTGGGGCCGACGACGGATCGGCGCAGCCGGTTCACGACGAACTGCAGATCCGCCGGCCGACAGCAGACGGTCGCCGTCTCCCATTCGACCGCCAGATCGCAGCCGGCCTCGACCTCGGCGCGAGTCAGCTCGGGCCTCAGCAGCGAGTGGTCGATGCAGGCCATCAGGGCCTTCTCGTCGAGCAAGGCCAGATCCAGTGGCGCGCGATTGGCAAGCCGTGCCTTGAGTGGCTGTCTCAACACGTTCCTCCTATGAGCCGGATGCGACGACGGCCAGAACGTGGCTGCCGCCGGCGTCGATCGCGATGACGTGCGACAGCCCGGCCGGCACGGTCGCCTGACCGGATTCGTTGCCGCCCCAGGCCGCGACGGTTCCGTCCGACTTGATCGCCACGCTGACGTTGCCGCCGGCCGCGACGGCAACGGCATTGAGGCCGGCCGGCGTGGTGATCTGGCCGACGTCGTTGGCTCCCCAGCCGACGACCGTACCGTCCGACTTGAGGGCCAGGCTGTGGTAGTAGCCGGCCGAGATACCAGTGACTCCGCTGAGGCCGGCCGGAACCTTGGCCACGCCGAGAGTCGTGTCGGTCGGGTTCTTGTCGCCCCAGGCGACCACGGTTCCATCCTTGAGAAGAGCCAGGCTGAAGTCGTAGCCGGCAGAGACGTGGGCCACGTTCTTCAGGCCGGCCGGCACGTCGGTCTCGCCGTTGTCGTCGCCGCCCCAGGCGACCACGGTTCCATCGGACTCAAGGGCGAGGGCGTGGACGCCGGCGGCCGATATCTCGACGACGTTCATGAGGCCCGAAGGCGGGGTCGTCTGGCCATAGGTGCTGTCGCCCCAGCCAACCACCGTGCCGTCCGACTTGAGGGCGAGGCCAAAGGTGCTGCCCGCCGAGATCGCCTTGATATTCGTCACGCCGGCTGGGATCTGCGTTTCGCCGATGTCGTTCGCGCCCCAGGCCACGACCGTCCCATCCGACTTGAGGGCGAGGCTGAACTCGTCGCCCGCGGCCACGGCCACCACGCCGGTCAAACCCGACGGAACGGTGGTCTGGTCCGAGCTGTTGTCGCCCCAGGCAACGACGGTGCCGCTCTGGCCTGTTCGGGTTGTCGCGGGCGCGCCGGCCGTCGGGGCGGGCGTGGCGGCGGGCGCGCCGGCCGTCGGGGCGTTCGTGGCGGCGTTCGTGGCGGCGTTCGTGGCGGCGGTCTTCGCGGCAGTCGTGGCGGCCGCCGGAGCCGACGCCGCGGCAGATGCCGGGGCTGAGGCCGCGGCGGAGGCGCCGAAGGAGCAGCCGCACGACGGGATCGATGTGAAGCTCTGCGTCTGAGTCGCGAGCGAGCCGGACGGTTGCACCGAACCCGGGGCGGAGGTGGCACTCGAGCCGCCGCAGGCAGCCACGATCGCGATGACCGTCCCCGCTACGAGGAAGCGACCGACTCTAGCAATGGCTCGACTCCTCGCTGTCATGTCGACTCCTCCCTGGCGGCCTTTCCCGCGGCACCGGACTCGCGGCTGGTCGCCTGGGGCCAGCATAGCGCTGTCGCCCGACATGCCGCGCCGGCCGGTGCGTGGCGCCCGAACAACGACCCGTTGACGCAGCGCCGTGCCGCTGAGTGGGCCGGCGGGGCGCTGCCAGCCGATAAGCGGCAGTTGAGCCGCGGCCAATCGCCACCCGATACGGTTCTCTCACCCGCCGCCATGCAGGGCGCCGTGAGAGAGCGGCGCCGGAAGAGGAGATTGGGACCGTGAACAAGGTCCTTCTGACCGGCCGACTGACCCGCGATCCGGAGCTGCGATCGCTGGCCAGCGGATCAAGTGTGGCGACCTTTGCGGTCGCCACCAACGAATTCCGCGGCAACGGCAAAGAGCGCGCCGAGTATCACAACGTCGTCGTCTGGGACCGGCTCGCCCAGGTCTGCGGCCAGTACCTCGGCAAGGGTCAGCAGGTGGCCATCGAAGGCCGGCTGCAGACCCGCCAGTGGGACGACGACCGCGGCACGCGCCACTGGAAGACAGAGGTCGTGGCCACGTCCGTGGAGATGCTGTCGGGTCGGCGCAAGCGCGACTACGAGGCCGACTCGCTCGCCGCCCAGGCGGCCGGCGACACCACGGATCCCAACGACATCTCGTCGAACGAAGCGGCCGAGATCGGCGTCGTGACGGTCGCCGACTCAGGCGATGCCGCGACCTCCGATGACGAGGTGCTCGTCCTGGCGTAGATCGCACCCCCGGGGCGCTGCGCACTCCCCCCGCGCGGCGCCCCGGCCAACCCGGCACTACGCCGCAGTCGGCACAGCCAACCAGCAGCGGATCGGCTGCAGGCTCATCTGAGGCCCGTCCGATCCGGCGACTGTCCGAGTCGTCATGCCGTCGCAGACGAGCAGGCCCGTCGGGCCCAGCGTCACGGTCGGATACCCGGACCAGGCATCGGCCGGCACGTCGCCTGTCTGGGCGAGCGGCTTGATGCTCGAGTCGGCAGCCAGAACCGATATCTCTGGTTCGCCCGGGGAGCTCGGCGGCCGCGCGACCAGCAGCATCCGCTCACCGAAGTCGTACGGCTGGTCCCCAACGATGGCTGGCGCCACGGTCATCCTCCAGGCCTGGCCGTCGCGCGAGATCCACCGGGTCGCGTCGGACCCTGACCCCCTGATCCAGGCCGTGATGAGGGGCTCGCTGCCGCCACCGCTGGCAACATACGCCGACGTTGCCGGCCCGGCCACGGCCCCTGGGACGGTCACCCGCGTCCAGCTCGACCCGTCCGCGGACCACCACATCGCCGGCGTGATGACCCGGAAATCGCCGAGCTGGCCGTCGGGAACGCCGATACTGCCAGACGCGACAAAACCGCCCGCAAACGCGCCGACCCGCTGGAAGTACGCGTTCTCGAAGATCGAGGTCGGCAAGTCCACCGCGTCCCAGGTCCGTGCGTCGCTCGACCGCCAGATCGCCGGGCTGCCCGCCTCGGTCCTACCGACGGCCACGTAGCCGGATGGCCGGGCCGCAACTCCTACCACGACATCCGAGCCGAAAGCCGCCTTCGGATCCTCCGGTTTCCAGGAGGCGCCGTCCGCAGACGTCCATAACCCGTTGATCGAACCGGCGACGTAGCACTCGCACATATAGGCACCCGGCCCGAAGACGGCCAGCAACCCGGCCGGCCCCTCGAACTCGACCATGCTCCCGGAGCCCACCGTGGGAGTGCCAGCCGTGTCGACGGCCGGGGCCTGCGTCCAGCTGAGTCCGTCGGACGACACCCACGGCACTGCCGACCCGACCATGGGGAACCACAGGCCGGAGTATCCGCCGCTCCAGCCGAACACGGTGAAGGAAGCCATCGTGCCCAGCGGGGATGTGCTGGGACTCGCTGACGGCACGTCGATCGTCTGAGGGCTTGCGACCCAGCGCAGCCCCGTCCACGAGCCGGATGGAAGGGGCGACAGGCTGGCGAGTGGTGGCGGCGTCTGACTCGCCGGCGGCGCCGTGGGCGGCCACTTGAGATCGAGGGTCGGCCTCGAGCTGAGACTGGGAGCCGGTCCGCTCGGCCCAGCTTCGGTCTGCTGGGCACTCGACACGGAGCCGCCGCAGCTGGCGATAGAGGCGACTGCCAGGATTGCGGCTGCGGTGCGAAACGCGCCCCTGGCGTGCTCTCGACCTGACTTCGTTCCCATTCGCTCCCCCACGACTCCCACGTCTGTTTGCGAGGCGAGGTCTAGACGCGTTCAGGACTCTACTCGGGGCGGTACAACTCGCGTCGATCCACACCCGTTGCGGCCGCGACCTGGCGGGCGGCGTCGGAGCGCCTAGCTCCGCCGGCCACGAGTCTGGCCACTTCCGCACGGGCGTCATCCATGGAGGCCGGCTCGCCGGCGGCCTGCTTCGCGGCAGCGCCACCTGCGACTGCCTCGAGGACGATCGCGAATTCGCCGCGCAGAGTCAGCTCGCCGGCCGCGGCGCGGGCGGCCAACTCCGCCAGCGGCCCACGCACGACTTCCTCGTGGATCTTCGTCATCTCGCGGCAGATGGCGGCGCGTCTGTCGCCCCCGGCAGTGGCCGCCAGATCGGCGAGCGTCGCCGGCACGCGGGACGGGGCCTCGTAGATGACACTCGCCCGCTCGTCCGCCGCGACTCGCGCCAGCCGAGTGCGCCGCTCCTTGCCGCTGCGTGGCAGGAACCCCTCGAACGTCCAGCGGGCCGCGGAGAGGCCGCTCGCCACGAGCGC
>PLNK01000164.1:12292-24463 GCA_003142755.1 Chloroflexota bacterium
CGCGTGAGGCGAGTGTCCTCGGCGGCCACGAGCGGCACGGTCCGCAGCACTTCGATCGCGCGGTAGGTGACATCGCCCAGGTTGCCGATCGGCGTGGCCACGACGAAGAGCCGCCCGCCGGCCGCGGGTTGTCCCTCGGCGCGAGCGCCACCCCCGGCGACGGTCATGGGCGCGCGGAACCGGGCCGTCGTCGCGGGTACAGGTAGTCCACGCCCGTCGTCCGCGGCCCGAGCTTGGCCACTGGCGGAACCTGCCGCTTGAACTCGGAGACCGCGACCATGTTCTTCACCCGGGCGATGGCAGCCGGGGCGAAGCCCATGCTCAGCAACTCGTCGTCGGTGCGACGCTTGTCGATCATCCAGAACAGCAGTCGATCCAGCTCCGGATAGGTGAACCCGGCCTCGACCTCGTCGGTCTGGCCGGGCCACAGATCCGCCGAGGGCGCCTTGCGAATGATCTCCTCGGGCACGCCGATTGCCGCCGCCACCTGGCGGACCTGGCTCTTGTACAGATCGCCGATCGGATTGAAGGCGCAGGCGGAGTCGCCGAAAAGGGTCGAGTAGCCGATCAACGACTCGGTCTTGTTGCCGGTACCGACGACCAGCCCGCCCCAGACGACCGAGACGTCATACAGAACCGACATCCTGGCCCGGGCCATGAAGTTGCCGCGCCGCAGCGGGGGCGCCTCGCGCACGGCCGCCCCGCCGGCGCCGAGCTCGCGATCACGGCCGAAGTAGCCGTCGACGATCTGGCTGATGTCCACGATGTCGCTGGCACAGGCGAGGTTGTCGACCACCAATCGGGCGTGTTCGACCGACTCGCGCGAGGAGGTCCGGTACGGCAGGAGCAGACACAGCATGCTCTCGGGCCCGATCGCCTCGGCCACCAGGTAGGCGACGAGCGCGGAGTCGATGCCGCCGGAGAGTCCGAGCAGGGCTCGACCGAAGCCCGCCTGTCGAAGCTGGTTACGAATGAAGCCGACCATCACCCGCCGGGCGACGTCGGTGTCGATGGCCAGCTCGGGCGGCAACTCGAAAAGCTGATCCTTCCGCTCGCCGCTCTCGTCTGACTCGGGACGGGCGCCGCGCACCATCAGCTCGGCTCGGTTTCCGCCGGCGCCTCGCTGGCCTCGTCGATCGCCATCTCGGTCCGCTCGGCGAGGATCCGGCGCAGTTCGCGCAGATGAAGCTCGGGTCGTTCGTCGCGCAGCAGCGGCAGGCCGATGCGCTCGCGCCGCACATCGCCAAGCTCGATGTCCACGAAATAGAGGCCCTCGTCAAAGAGGGGTGCCGTGAAGACTGCTTCGCCGCTCGGCGAGATCACCTCTGATCCGCCCCAGAAGCTGATCGTCTCGTCCATCCCGACGCGATTGCAGAAGACTACGAAGCTCGTCGTGAGCTGGGCGTAGGTTCGCATCAACGTCCGCCAGGACGCGGCCGTGCCCAACCCGACTTCATGGATGGCAGCCAAGTCGCGGCCCGGCGACGACGACACGTTGATGAGGATCTGCGCGCCGTCGAGGGCCAGCGTCTCGGGCACGGCCAGGTGCCAGAAGTCCTCGCACACGGCCAAGCCCAGCCTGACGCCCAGCCGCGAATCCACGGCTCGGAGCAGATCGCCCGGGCCAAAGAACCGCCGTTCATCGAACAGACCGTAGGTGGGCAGGAACAGCTTGCGGTGGATGAATCGGACCGCGCCGTCCTCGAGCAGGGCCGCGCTGATGAAGAGCCTGTGGTCGGCGGCCTCTTCCACGAAGGAGACGACGACCGACATGTCCGCGGCGTCGGCGGCGAGCCCGAGCAGGCGTGGGTCGTCCGCCCGCATCGCGACCTCGGCCGCGAGGTCTTGCAGTTGATAGCCCGTCAGGCCGAGTTCAGGAAAGACGAGCAGACCGGCGCCGCCCTTTCGGGCCGCCTCGATGACCTGACGGTGGCTGGCCAGGTTGTCTTCGAGAACGCCCAGTCGAGGGGCCAGTTGTGCGAGTGCGATGCGGAGGGGCTGCATGTCCGAAGTCTAGCCGTGCACCGACCGGAGCGACACTAAAGGGCGTCGTGTCTGCGGAGCCGGCCGACTACTTGTTGAGCCAGACGGAGCTGAGGATCTCGATCTGGTTCCCAGCACCGACGAAGCCCTTCACGTAGTTCCGCGCGCCGGCAGGCGGCTTGGCATTCAGCAGCGGCACGGTCGGCATGTCGGCCGCCACCAGATCCTGAGCCTTCTGCCAATCGGCCTTCGCTGCCGCGGCAGTAGTGTCCGAAAGGGCCGTGGTCATGGCCGTGTTGAAGTCGTCGTTCTTGTAGCCGAACATCGCCGACGGCGCAGCGTTGGTGTAGTGGAAGAACGCCGAGTAGAGGAAGTCGTCAGCGCCCGCCCATCGGCACGTCTGGCTCTGCAGCCACATCGAAAGCTTGCCGGCGGCCTCGTCGGCCAGGTAGTTGGGCGCATAGGCCTCGGACTTGAGCGTCACGGTGAAGCCGGCGGCCTGCAGGTCCAGGGCAATGGCCGAAGCCAGGCCCTTGGCGTCCGGGAGGACCGACGCCGGGGCGCCCGTCGGGTACCACAGCTCCAATGCCAGACCGGTCGTCGGGACTCCGGCCTTGGCCAGGTAGCCTCTCGAGCCGGTGACGTTGTAGGTCGGCAGGTACTCGCGTGTGTAGTACTGGGCCCCGGACGGAACCCAGTTGTCGGCGACGCTGGCCTCGCCCCCGTAGAAGCCGGCGATGTAGGCGGGCTCGTTGACGGCCGCCGCGATCGCGAGCCGCACGCCTTTGTTCGCGAGCAGGTTGGGGGCCCCCCCGACAGTATCGGCGTCGTTCATCGCCAGCTGGGTGACGTTGCAGCCCGAGCCGCGATCGAGCAGCACGAGGTTCGCGTCACCGGTGGTGGCCTTCACGCTCGCAGGATCCAGCGCCTGGACGAAGTCCACCGCGCCGGATTGCAGGGCTTTGAGCTCCGAGGCAATGTCGGCGAACGGCTTGAACACGATCCGGTCGAGATAGGGCCGCGCTCGCGGGTCCCAGTAGCCGGCGTTCCTGACGAGAGTGACGTGGTCACCGGGCGTCCAGTCGTTGAACATGAACGGCCCGGTGCCAACCATGGCCTTGCCCTTGCCGTTCGTGCCGAGCGCGTACGGGTTGCTCGTCAGCGTGGCGTTGTTACCGTCGTTGGCGCCGATGGCGGTCGGGCTCTGGATGCCGAAGGGGGCAACCGTCTGGCTGATCAGGAAGTTGCTCTGCGGGTGGCGGAGGTGGATCACCACCGTCGACGGGTCAGGGGCGTCGACCGAGGCCAGGTTGGACGCGTCGCCGAAGCCGCCGAAGGCCGCGGCAAAGTAAGTGGCGTTGGTCTGGAGATCGCCCTTCGGATACGCGTTCCAGCGGTCGTAGTTGAACTTGACCGCGGCGGCGTTGAGATCCGTTCCATCGTGGAACTTGATCCCGGAGCGGAGCTTGAAGGTGTAGCTGAGGCCGTCGGGACTCACCGTGGGCAACGCGGAGGCGAGGACGGGGATGATGTCGCTGAGACTGCCAGGCGCCACGCCAACGAGCCCTTCCACGACCTGGTTGGCGACGTACAGGGACTCGGCGTCGCTCACGAGCGACGGATCGGCGTAATGGATGTCACTGCTCAGGGCCACCGTGAGAGCCCCGCCGGTCTTGGGGCCGCCGGGCGAAGCCGTGGCGCCGGAGCCGCTACAGCCCGCGGCAACAAAGGCCAACACCGCCAGCATCGACGCCCAACGCTTCACGTCGCCAATCCTTCCTGATCACTGCTCATGCCATCGCTGGCCCTGTTATGCCATCGCTGGCCCGGCGCGCCGGAACCCGCGGCGCCGTCCCCATCGAGGGGCTATCGCCCGGATACAACCTTAGCGAGCCGGGCGCGTCCCTGCCAGCCGGCTAGCCCCGTGGGCGTGGCCGCGGCTGAGGACCTTCTGGAGCGGTCGGTGCAACCACGCCGCCCGCCACGCCGGCCGCTGCGCCAGCGGAGCCGACTGGGGCTCCCCTCCCCGGCCGCCCGGTCACCTGGACCTGCTCCGCAGTTCCGTCCACTTCTTCGGCGAAGTGGCAAGCCACCTGGTGGCCGGTCGCCATTTCCCTCAGGACCGGTTCCTCTTCGACGCAGCGTTCCGGGTTGCCCAGCCGCTCGCGCAGCCAGCAGCGGGTGTGGAACCGGCAGCCCGACGGCGGGTTCGATGGGCTCGGCACGTCGCCGGTCAGGATGATCCGGCGACGGCGCGTCTCGACCGCGGGGTCTGGGATGGGTACGGCGGAAAGAAGGGCCACCGAATACGGGTGTAGCGGCCGCTCATACAGGTCACGCGACCCGGTCACCTCGACGATCTTGCCCAGATACATCACCGCGATCCGGTCGCTGATGTGCCGGACCACCGACAGATCGTGGGCGATGAAGAGGTAGGTCAGCCCGAATTCATCCTGGAGATGCTCCAGCAGGTTGATGATCTGGGCCTGGATCGAGACGTCGAGGGCGCTGATGGGTTCATCGGCCACGATCAAGTCCGGATGCAGGGCCAGGGCGCGGGCGACGCCGATGCGCTGGCGCTGCCCGCCGCTGAACTCGTGGGGGTAGCGGTCGCCGTAGTCCGGGTCCAAACCGACGGTCGCCAGCAGGTCGCGGACCCTGTCCCGCCGTTCACGGCCGGAGCTCACGCCGTGGATCTCGAGCGGCTCCGAGATGATCCCGGCGGCGGTCATGCGCGGGTTCAGGCTGGCATACGGGTCCTGGAAGATCATCTGCATACGCCGGCGCACGGCCCGCAGGCTCGAGCCCTCGACCCGGGTGATGTCCTGGCCGTCGAAGACGATCCGGCCGGCCGTCGGGCGATACAGCCGCAGGATCGTGCGGCCAACGGTGCTCTTGCCGCAGCCCGACTCGCCGACCAGGCCGACGGTCTCGCCCTTCCGGATCGACAGCGAGACGCCATCGACGGCCCGCACGTCGCCCACATGGCGGCTCATCAGAATGCCGCTCGTAATCTCGAAGTACATCTTGAGCCCGTCGATCTGCATCAACGGCCGGTTCGCGGCCTCGGCCGGAGTCGTGGCCTGGGGATTGACGGGGCCCGCCTCGGGCGTCGCGGAGAACGTCATCGAGACACCTCGACCGGCTCGGGTGCGGGCACGAAATCGACCCGCAGCGGTCGGCCGGCGATCGCCTCTTCGGCCGTCGGGCGGTTCCAGCAGGCCGAGCGATGCGTGGCAAGCGGTCCGGTGGTCTGCACCTCCGCCGTCTCCCGGACGGGCTCGAGTGGCGGCATCTCGCGCCAGCAGCTCTCCACCCGCCAGGCGCAGCGCGGGGCGAACGGGCAACCCACCGGGGCGTGGCGCAGATCGGGCGGCGTCCCCTCGATCGGGATGAGCGGCTCGCCGGGCTGGGCATCGAGGCGGGGCATCGAGTGCAGCAGCCCCACCGTGTACGGATGAGCGGGCCCGGCGAACAGGTCGGCGGTGTTCGCGCTCTCGACGACGAAGCCGGCGTACATGACGTTGATGCGGCGGGTCAGACCGGCCACGACACCCAGATCGTGGGTGATCAGGATCACGGCCGTCTTGTGTTCGGAGGTCAGGCGACTCAGCAGCTCGAGAACCTGGGCCTGGATCGTGACGTCCAGGGCGGTCGTCGGCTCGTCGGCGATCAGTAGCTTGGGCTGCAGAGCCAGGGCCATGGCGATCATCACGCGCTGGCGCATGCCGCCGCTGAACTGGTGCGGGTAGTCGCGCAGACGTCGATCCGGCTCGGACATCCCGACCATCGTAAGGAGGTCGACGGCCTGCGCGCGGGCTTGCTTGTTCGTTACCTTCTTGTGAGCCTTGATGGTCTCGACCATCTGCTCCTGGATGGTCAGCACGGGGTTCAGGCTGGTCATCGGGTCCTGGAAGATCATGGCGATCTCCTTGCCCCGAAGCGCCCGCATGCCGGCCTCGTCGAGACGCAACAGGTCCTCGCCCTCGAACAAGACCTGGCCGCCCTCGATTCGCCCAGCGGGCGCCGGCAGCAGGCGCATGACGGCCAGGTTCGTGACGCTCTTGCCGCAGCCGGATTCGCCGACCAGCCCGAGCGTCTCCCCCGCGTCGAGGTCGAACGAGACTCCGTTCACCGCGTGGACCGTGCCGTCGTGGGTGCGGAACCGGACAACCAGGTCGCGCACCGATAGAAGAGCCATGCCGCTACCTCTTCAGGCGAGGGTCGAGAGCCTCGCGCAAACCGTCGCCCAGGAGGTTGAACCCGACGGCGCTGAGCACGATGACCACGCCCGGGAAGAAGATGAGGTACGGAGCGGACTGCAGGAAGCTGCGCGAGTCGGTGAGCATCTCGCCCCACTCGGCGATCCTGGGGTCGCCCGGGCCAAGCCCCAGGAAGCCCAGCCCCGCCACGTCGATGATGGCCGTGGCCGCAGCCAGGGTCGCCTGCACGATAAGCGGCGTCAACGCGTTCGGCAGCATGTGGCGGGTCAGAATCCGGATCGGCGAGGCGCCCATGGAACGGGCGGCAATCACGTAGTCCGACTCTCGAATAGCAAGCAGACTGCCCCGCAAGAGGCGAGCAAACATGGGCGAGTAGGAGATGCCCACGGCCAGCATGATCTGGATCTCGCCGTGGCCCAGCCAGGCCACGAGGCCTATGGCCAGCAGTATTCCGGGCACGGCCAGCAGGACGTCGATCACACGCATGAGGACGCCGTCCACGACCCCGCCCGCGCCGCCCGCGAGAGCCCCCACGATGGTGCCACCGATCAGCCCGAACATAACGGCGACAACACCGACCGTAAGGCTGATCCGGGCGCCGTATAGGACGCGGCTGAACTCGTCCATCCCTTGCTTGTCCGTGCCCATGAGGTGTGTGAGGCTGGGCCCCTGTAGATGATCCGAGAGCACGCCGATCGTCGGGTCGTACGGGGATAGGTACGGCGCCAGGAGGGCTCCAAGGACGAAGACCGTGATGAAGAACAGGCCGATGAGAGCCGGCCCATTGCGCAGCAGGCGCCGCAGGGCGTCGTGCCACAGGCCACGACTGGCCCGCGCGGTCGGGGCGATGGCTACGGCCGTAGGGGTCGTCATCTCAGCTGTACCTGATCCGTGGGTTCAAGAACGCGTACCCGACGTCCACGATCAGGTTCACCGTCATGAAGATCACGGCGAAGATCAGGACAAGCGACTGGACGACGATGAAGTCGTGGTTCTGAATCGAAGTGACCACCCATGAGCCCACGCCGTTCCAGGTGAAGACCGTTTCGGTCAGCACGGCACCGGCGAGCAGCGCCCCCGTCTCGAGGCCGATAACGGTGGTCAGCGGCAGCCAGGCGTTGCGCATGATGTGGCGGTCGTTGACACGCCGGTCGGTCAGGCCCTTGGCCCGGGCGGTCCGGACGTAGTCCTCGTTGCTGACGTCGATGACCGAGGCTCGGGTGATGCGGGTGAACACGGCCAGCGGGATCGAGCCGAGCGCGATCGACGGCAGAATGAGGTGGGAGACCGCGTCGATGACGTACCAGTGGCCGGCCAGTAAGGCGTCGATGATCGCGAAGTGGGTCACCGGATCCACGTCGAGGCGCGGATCGAGCTGGCCGAAGGTGGGCAGCCAGTGGAGCTGGACTCCGAACACGAAGGCGAGCGTGTAGCCCAGGACAAAGACCGGGATCGAGATCCCGAACAGGGAGATCACGGTCACCACGGCGTCGATCCAGCTGTTTGGGTGCCGGGCGGCCAGCCGACCGAGTGGGATCCCCAGGCCGATCGCGAAGATCATGGCGCCCATCGTCAACTCGAGCGTGCCCGGGAAGCGGATGAGGAAGGTGTCCGCGACCTGGCGGCCATCGATGAAGCTGGACCCCATGTCGCCGTGCAGCAGCCGGCCGATGTATGTCAGGTACTGCTCGTAGAGGGGCTTGTCGAAACCCTCGGTCGCGCTGATCTGGGCGACGAGTTGTGGCGTCGCGTGCTGCCCGAGGATGGCTTCCGCCGGTCCCCCGCCGGGCAAGAGGCGCAGGAACAGGAACAGAATCACCGACAGGCCGAACAGGACGGGAATCGCCACGAGCAGGCGGCGGATGATGAACCTTGCCACGCTGTGAGGTGATCCCTCCGTTGAAAATGGCCCCCCGGAGTCTTGGTCGACCCCGGGGGGCTCGAACTACCGAATGTTACAGCCGAACCGTGCGGCGCAGCCGCGCTGTCCGTGCGCTATCGAGCGGGCAAAGCCGCTCGCCGGCTACTTGGAGAGCCAGACGGTGTTGAAGTACTCAATCCCGTTGCTGGCGCCCACGAAGCCGTGGACCTTGGTGGTCATGGATCCGGGTGGGGTGGAGTTGACGATCGGCACGGCCGGCATGTCGGTCGTGAGGGCGTCTTGAACCTGGCCCCAGTCGGCGTTGGCCGCGTCGACGGTCGGCTCCTGGAGAGCCTTGAGCATCAGCGCGTTGGCCGCGTCGTTCTTCCAACCGAACTGAAGGTTCGGCTTGCCGTCCTGATACCCGAACCAGGCCGTGTAGAGGAAGTTGTCGGCGCCGGCCCAGTCGCAGGTCCAGCCGAAGAGGTACATCGAGAACTTGCCACCGGTCGCGTCACTGACGTAGCCGCCGTGCCAGTCCTCGGTCTTGAGGGTCACCGTGAAGCCTGCAGTCTGCAGATCCTGCGCGATGGCCGTGGCGATGCCCTTCGGATCGGGCATGTAGGGGCGCACCACGTTGGACGGGTACTCGAGATCGATCTTGAGCTGGTCGGCCGTGAGGCCGGCGGCCTGCAGGTCGGCCTTGGCCTTGGTGGCGTCAAAGGCAGGCAGGGTCTCGGCCTTGAAGCCTTGCGTGGCCGGCGGCATGAAGCCCGTCGGAACCTGGCCCAGGCCCGAGTAGAACGCGTCCACGTAGCTCTGCTTGTTCACCGCCTCGGCGACGGCCGTGCGGACGCTCTTGTTGGCNNGAGCTCTGGGCGGTCTTCACGTCGAGGGGCGAGATCGAGAAGGCGAGGTCCACGCCGCCGGACTGCAGGGCTTGCAGCTTGGCAGTGGAGTCGCCGATGCCCTTGAACGTGATCTGGTCGAGATGGGCCGCGTTGGCGGTATCCCAGTAGTTGGGGTTCTTGACGAGGGTGATGTGGTCACCCGCGACCCACTCCTTGAATATGAAGGGGCCCGTGCCGACCATGTCCTGGCCCTGCGGCAGCAGGCCTTCGGCGTACTTGTTCTTCGAGAGCGGCGTCGAGTCCGCGGTGGCGGCCTTGAGCGCGGTCGGGCTCTGGATGCCGAAGACCGCGAGGGTCGAGGCGAGCAGGAAGTTCGACTGCGGGGTCTTCAGGGTGAAGACCACCGTGCTCGCATCCGAAGCCGTCACGGAGGCGATGTTCGAGGAGGTCCCGAACCCGCCGAAGACGGCGCCGTAGTAATAGGCGTTGTCCTGGAGATCGCCCTTGCCGTACGCCTGCCAGCGGGTGTAGTTGTAGACGACGGCGTCCGCGTTGAAGTCCGTGCCGTCGTGGAACTTGATGCCGGTCCGGAGCTTGAACGTATAGGTCAGGCCGTCGGAGCTCGCGGTGGGCAGGGCCGCGGCCAGGACCGGGATAACGGTGCTGATCGTGCCGGGCTGCAGCTGGACCAGGTTCTGGACTACCTGGGCCGCCACGTAGAGCGAGTTGCCATCGCTGACGAGTGACGGGTCGGCAAAGACCATGTCGCCGTCGAGCGCGACGATCATGTTGCCGCCCTCGACCGCCGTCGATCCGGGCGTCGGGGTTGCAACGGGTGCCGTAGTTGGGGTGGCCGCGCCGGCGGGCCCGGTCGTGGCCGGGGCCGACGTGGTCGAACTGCTGCTACAGGCCGTGGCTATCAGGGCCGCCACGGCCAGAAAAGACGCTAAACGCTTCATCTCCATTCCCTTCCCTTTGTCACCAACCAGGGAACCGGCAGCAACCGCGCCCTGCGGCGCGATGGGTTCCTCCGTCATGGCTGCGAAGACGGCACACCTCGTCTAGGGCGCCGAGACGCAGTGTCACCCTATATCAAACCTGCGTGATCTGCATACGGCGTATCCACAGCGGATACTGGCCGACGTGGAAATGGGGACGCCCCGGTCCGCAAACCGTGGGATTTCGCGTCAGTCCGCTGCGACCGCGGTGTCGATGACCGATTGTGTAGCCGCCGACTCCTGGACCGCTTGCTCAGTGACCTGATCGGCGAAGTGGCAGGCAACCTGATGACCGCCGGCGATGGTCCTCAGCTCAGGCTCCACAGTGGAGCATTCGGCCGGCTTGCCGAGCCGCTCGCGCAGCCAGCAGCGCGTGTGAAACCTGCAGCCGGTGGGCGGGTTGGCCGGAGACGGAACGTCGCCCTTCAGCACCAGCCTCTTCTTGCGCACTCGAGGATCGGGCACCGGAATGGCCGACAGCAGCGCCACCGAGTAGGGATGCTGAGGGTTGGCGTACAAGACGTCGACGGGGGCAACCTCGACGAGCTTGCCGAGGTACATCACCCCGATCCGATCGCAGAAGTACTGCACCACGGACAGGTTGTGCGCAATGAACAGGTAGGTCAGGTTGAACTGGGTTCGCAGATCCGAGAGCAGATTGAGGATCTGGGACTGGATGGAGACGTCCAGCGCCGAGACGGGCTCGTCGCACACGATGAATTCGGGGTCCAGAGCAAGGGCGCGGGCGATGCCGATGCGCTGCCTCTGACCACCGGAGAACTCATGCGGATAGCGCCGCGAGTAGTCGCGCCTGAGACCGACGGCCTCCAGGTAGTCGCCGACGCGCTGGTCGCGAATCGACCGCTTACCCCAGCCGTTGGCCTTGTCGCCCTGGGCCAGGAGGCCTTCGCCGATGATGTCACTGATCGGCATTCGTGGGTTCAGCGATCCGTACGGATCCTGGAAGATGATCTGCATGCGGCGTCGCATCTTCTTCAGGTCGTTGCCCTTAAGGGCCAGGACATTCTGGCCGTCCATCGAGACGGTGCCGCCCGTGGCAGTCTCGAGCCGCAGAATTGTCCGCCCGAAAGTGGTCTTGCCGCAGCCTGACTCCCCTACCAGGCCGAACTTCTCGCCGCGATAGATCTGCAGGCTGACGTCGTCGACCGCATACACCTGGCCGATCTGGTGGCGGAGCAGACCGCCCATTATCGGGAAGTACTTCTTGACGTGGCCGGCATCGAGCAGGACCTCGCCCGGCGTTTGGGGCACAGCGGCAACCTGGTCGGCCGCTTGCACAGTCGGATCAGACATATCGCTCATTCTCAGCGGGCCACGCTTTCCACTGTCCCAGCCACGACGCTCTCGAAGGCCGCTCTCCGGCTGGCCCCCTCAGGTGCGTGCAGGAAGCAACGCGAGGTGGCTCCACTGGCAGCTGTCAGCAAAGACGGCTCGTCCTCGGAACAGCGATCCCAGGCGAACGGACAACGCGGCTGGAATTTACAGCCAGGCGGCATCCGGAACGGGTTGGGAACGACACCCTTGATGACCGACAGCGCCTCGCCACGCTTCTTCACGCCCGGGATAGAGCTCAGCAGGCCCTGAGTGTATGGATGCTGCGGACTGAGAAGTACCTGGTCGACCGTTCCTGTCTCGACGATCCGACCCGCATACATGACGGCAATCGTCTGGACGGTCTCGGCCACGACCGCGAGGTCGTGTGTGATCAGCAGCAGCGCGGTACCGGTCCGGGCCTGAAGCTCCTTGATGAGCTCGAGGATCTGGGCCTGGATGGTCACGTCGAGAGCGGTGGTGGGCTCGTCGGCGATCAGCAGCTTGGGGTTGCACGACAGGGCCATGGCGATCATGGCTCGCTGTCTCATGCCCCCCGACAGCTCATGGGGGTACTGCTTGACGCGGCGTTCCGGGGCCGAGACGCCAACCAGACGAAGGGATTCGATCGTCCGGTTCAGCACCTCCTTGTGGCTCGGCTTCGGCTGCGTGTGAAGCATCACCGCCTCGGAGATCTGATCGCCGATCGTGAAGACCGGGTTGAGGCTGGTCATCGGCTCCTGGAAGATCATCGCGATCTCCCCGCCTCGAACGCGGCGCATCCGATCCGTGGACAGCTTGAGGAGGTCCACACCGTCGAAGATGACCTCGCCGCCGGCAATCTCGCCGGGCGGGATGTCTATGAGGCGCATGATCGAGTGCGCCGTCACGCTCTTGCCACAACCGGACTCGCCGACGAGGCC
>PLNK01000164.1:24486-24945 GCA_003142755.1 Chloroflexota bacterium
TGCTCACTCGCGGCTCCTGGGGTCGAGGGCGTCACGAAGGCCATCACCCATGAAGTTGATTCCAAGAACGGTCAAGACGATGGCGAGGCCGGGGAAGAGCGGCCACCACCAGTTGCCCTGGGAGATGAAGTCCTGAGCGGCAGTCAGCTCATTGCCCCACGTCGGGGTGAGGGCCGGGTTCACGCCGTACCCGATAAAGCTGACGAACGCCTCGCCGATGATCACGCCTGCAACCGACAGCGTTGTCGAGACGATGATCGGACTCACGGCATTGGGCAGGATGTGCCGGAAGATGATTCGCAAGTCGCTGACGCCAACAGCCCGCGCGGCATCGACGAACACCTCGGTCCGAAGGGTGAGGAACAGGCTCCGAACCAGACGGGCGATGCCCTGCCAGCCAAAGACTGCGAACACGATAAGGATGACCCTCCAGTCGCCATTCCCGAAGACCTCGGCGAA